>NZ_JAQGKZ010000069.1 GCF_028289855.1 Sphingomonas bacterium
TTCAACTCGACCCACGGCGCCCGCAAGGGCCTAGCGGACACCGCGTTGAAGACCGCCAACTCGGGCTACCTCACCCGCCGCCTGGTCGACGTGTCGCAGGATTGCGTCGTGATGGAGGACGATTGCGGCACCGAACGTGCGCTCGAAATGCGCGCGATCGTGCAGGGCGGCACCGTGATCGCGTCGCTCGGCGAGCGTATCCTTGGCCGCACCACCGCCGAGGACGTGGTCGACAAGGACGGCAAGACCGTCATCCCGTCGGGCACCTTGCTCGACGAGGCGATGATCACGACGATCGAGGCCACGGGGATCCAGGGCATGAAGATCCGCAGCCCGCTGGTGTGCGAGGCCAAGATCGGCGTGTGCGGCAAGTGCTACGGGCGTGACCTCGCGCGCGGCACCCCGGTCAACATCGGCGAAGCGGTCGGCGTGATCGCCGCGCAGTCGATCGGCGAGCCCGGCACCCAGCTGACGATGCGGACCTTCCACATCGGCGGTGCGGCGCAGCTCAACGAGACCAGCAACCTGGAGGCGCATGCCGACGGTACGGTCGAGTTCCGCGACCTGCGCCTGATCGTCGATCAGCGCGGTCGTCGCGTCGTGCTCAGCCGCTCAGGCGAAATCGCGATCAAGGACATGGACGGCCGCGATCTCGCGGTCGATCGCATCCCCTACGGCGCCTATGTGATGTTCGACGACGGTCACATCGTGACCAAGGGCGACCGCATGGCCGAATGGGATCCGTTCACCATGCCGGTGATCACCGAAACCGGCGGTACGGTGAAATATGTCGACCTGATCGAAGGCAAGACGATGACGGAAGTCACCGACGAAGCCACCGGCATCGCCCAGCGCGTCGTGACCGAAAACCGGACGACGGGCGCCAAGGCGAAGGAGGATCTGCGTCCGCGGATCACCCTGACGGGCTCGGATTCGAGCGAGGCCGCCCGCTACATGCTGGCGTCGGGCGCGGTGCTGTCGGTCGAGGACAACGCCACCGTCCAGGCCGGCGACGTCGTCGCCCGTGTCGCTCGCGAGTCCGCCAAGACCCGCGACATCACCGGCGGCCTGCCGCGCGTTGCCGAGCTGTTCGAAGCGCGCAAGCCCAAGGAAAACGCGATCATCGCGAAGGTCTCGGGCCGCGTCATCTTCGGCAAGGACTATAAGGCGAAGCGCAAGATCGGCATCCAGCCCGAGGACGGCGGCGATGTGGTCGAATACCTCATCCCCAAGTCGAAGGTGATCGACGTCCAGGAAGGCGATTACGTCAAGCGCGGCGATAATTTGATCGGCGGCTCGCCCGATCCGCACGACATTCTCGAGGTGCTCGGGATCGAGCCGCTCGCCGAATATCTCGTGTCGGAAATCCAGGAAGTCTATCGACTCCAGGGCGTGAAGATCAACGACAAGCACATCGAGGTGATCGTTCGCCAGATGCTGCAGAAGGTCGAGATCACCGACGGCGGCGACACCACGCTGCTCGCCGGGGAGCAGGTCGATCGCGCCGAGATGGACGAGATCAACGAGAAGCTCGAGAAGAAGCAGAAGAAGGCGGAAGGCAAGCCCGTCCTGCTCGGCATCACCAAGGCGTCGCTGCAGACTCGCAGCTTCATCTCGGCGGCGTCGTTCCAGGAAACCACCCGCGTCCTCACCGAGGCGGCGGTCCAGGGCAAGCAGGACACGCTGATCGGTCTGAAGGAGAACGTCATCGTCGGCCGTCTCATCCCCGCCGGTACCGGCGCCGGCATGAACCGCCTGCGCGTGGCCGCCTCCAGCCGCGACGCGGCGCTCCGCGTCCAGCAGCGAGCGCTGCAGCAGTCGCTGATCGCGCCGAATTCGGCCGAGGAAGAGCGCGCGGCGGAGAAGCTGCGTGACCTGGCGGACGATACGGGAAGCGACGCCTTGGCGGCGGTGACCGTGTCGGGCACCGGCACCGACGCGGATGCCGGGGAGTATCTGAACGAGACCGAGTGATCGGTTAGCGTTCGGCCGCTAAGCTGAACTGAAAGACCGCCGTCCGGGCGACCGGGCGGCGGTCTTTTATTGGCGACGTGCCACGCCTTTCGCCGTTGCGGCGGCTTAACGGCATCCTATCTGATGCTGCATGGCAACCGACCTCCACACGCTCACCGCGCCGATCTTCATCCGCGCCCTCACCAACCTCGACAAGATCCTCGACAAGGGCCGCGCGTTCGCCGCCGAAAAAGGGATCGACGAAAACGACCTGCTCGAAGCCAAACTGGTCGACGACATGGGCAATCTGATCTCGCAGATCCAGCGCGCCAGCGATTCCGCCAAGGGCGCGATGGTCCGCGTCGGCGGCGTCGAGAACGTTGTGATGGACGATACCGAAACCAGCTTCGACGATCTGAAGACGCGCATCGCGAAGACGATCGCGTTCGTGAAGTCGGTCCCGGCCGATGCGATCAACGGCAAGGAAGATGCGGAGATCGTCCTCAAATTCCCCAATGGCGAATATAAGTTCGACGCGCGCGGCTATATCCTCGGTTTCGTCCAGCCGAACTTCTATTTTCACGTCACGACCGCCTATGACATCCTTCGCATGAAGGGCGTGCCGATCGGCAAGATGGACTATCTCGGCGGGATTTAACGCCGCATCTCGACGATCCGCGTCGCCAGCCGCTCGGCTTCGGCACGGACGCCGGGGAGTATCTGAACGAGACCGAGTGATCGGTTTCGATCGGCGAAAGCGGCTGAAATAAAACCGCCGCCCGGGGATAGTCCCGGGCGGCGGTTTTGCCGTCCGCGTGCGATGGGATCTATTTGGCGTCGTCGCCCTTTTTTTCCTTTGGCGTCCAGGATGCCATGCCCTTTGCCTTTTTCTCGAAGGTCGCGCGATCCGCTGGCGATAGGTTCGGGCGCCCGGCCACCACGCCCATGCCAACCTTGCACTTCACGAAATAGGTTTCGCCTGCCTCGACTTCGAGCGTCAGCTGATCGACGTTTTCGGCTTGGGTATTGTACAAATGCTTTCCCGGCGTCGCGATGACGAGATAATATTTGCCGGAGCCCAGGCGAGCGACTTCCTTGCCGTTTTCATGGACCGTGCAACCCAACGCAGCACCCATGATCGACCCCGGGCGGAAGAAAATAATCTGTCCCATCCCGGCCGGCGGCGCACCGATCGTGGCGGATTTCGTGACGATCGGCGCATCCTGCGCAAGCGCCGTCGGCGCGACGGCGGTGAGCGTCAACGCGGTCGCGGCCAGTGCCGCGAAGGTCGATTTCGTTCTCATTGGCTTCCCCATTTTCCCTCTTATTGCGCGGAGCCGAGGCAAGATGCGCTCGCTTCCGCTGTCAGCGCCACATCGGCGGTGATCTTCGCGATCGCCCGGGTACCGGGCGGAATATTCACCTCGCCACCGGCGATGAAGGCGGCCAGCGGCGATACGGCAATGGTCAGCGCCATGACTGTGCCGGTATTGTCGTGCCCGGCTACGCCGAATTTGAAATGGCCGAGCGGCACTTGGACTGCGCCGCACCGGAAATACCGTGCGGCAAGGATCATCTCGCCGGCCTTGCCCAGGGCGCGGGCACGCGCGGCGTGGATCACCTCGCCCTGCCCCATCGTACCGGACGGCAGCAGGACCTCGCCGGTAGGGCCAAGGACGGGGTCGACGAGCTTGATCGGAAAGGTGTCGCCGATATGGTTCGTCTTCGAGTTGAGCGGCACCAATATCTCGATCGTCACTACGGTCATGCTCGGCACGCCGCGTGCAAACGGCGGCGCGGCTACGGCCGGCGAATTGGGGGTTGCCGGGACGGGCGCGGCCGCGGTCACCGGTACCGAGGGCGTCGCGGTCTGCGCCGCCGCCGTCGCCGCTGCCGCAGCAATTGCCGCCGTGATGACGATAAGAACGCTCTTCATGAAATCCCCCCGTCAGACACTTTGCAAACCCCAAGTCGCGGAGCAAGATAAACTTTTTCCAGCTCTTACCGCACCATCTCGACAATCCGCGTCGCCAGCCGTTCGGCCTCGGCGCGGTCGTGGGTCACCATCAGAATCGGCAGGCCAAGTTCATCGCGGACGTCGCGGATCGCGTGTTCGACCTCTTCGGCGCGGGCGCGGTCGAGCGAGGCGGTGGGCTCGTCGAGCAACAGGAACGCTGGATCGCTGAGCAGCGCGCGGCCGATCGCGACCCGCTTGGCCTCGCCGCCCGACAGGGTTCGCGGCCAGCGATCGGCGAGGTGCGCGATGTCGAGCAGTTGCGCCACGGCGTCGATCATCGTCTCGCGCGCGCCGGCGTAGCGCAGGTTCGCGGCGACGCGCATGTGCGGGAACAGCCGCGACTCCTGGAACACGTAGCCGGCGCGACGGCGGTGGACCGGCACGTCGGTCGCATCGTCGAAGAGCGTCACACCGCCGACGCGGACATGCCCGCGATCCGGCGTGAGCAGCCCCGCGATCATGTTGAGCGCGCTGGTCTTGCCGACCCCGGACGGGCCGAACAATACGGTCACGCCCTCGCCCGGCTCGAGCTTCAGCGCGACATCGGTGTCGCCCAGCCGCTTCGACACGTCGAGGTCAAACGCCATGGATCATCCCCGCGCGCATCCGCCGCGCGAGCAGTTCGGACGCGACCAAAGCGACGAGCGCGATCAGTATCGACAGCGCCGACAGCCTGAGCGCGATCGCGTCGCCGTCCGGACGCTGGAGCGCGGCATAGATCGCCAGCGGCAGCGTCCGCGTCTGCCCCGGCACGTTCGAGACGAAGGTGATCGTCGCGCCGAACTCGCCGAGCGAGCGGGTGAAACAGAGAAGCGCGCCTGACGCGATACCGGGGGCGACCAGCGGCAGGGTGATGCGGCGGAAGACCGTGAAGCGGGAGGCTCCGAGGGTGGCGGCGGCGTTCTCGAAGCGGCGGTCCGAGGCACGCACCGCGCCCT
>NZ_JAQGKZ010000071.1 GCF_028289855.1 Sphingomonas bacterium
GATGCAGAACATGGGCGAGGGGCCGCCCGCGCAGCGCACCTGCGCCGCCGCCGACCGCACCGGGCACGCGATGCTCCACGCGCTGTACCAACAGAGCCTGCGCTTCGACGCCGATTTCTACATCGAATATTTCGCGCTCGACCTGATCATGGAGGGCGGCGAGTGCAGGGGCGTGATCGCGCTGTGCATGGACGACGGCAGCATCCACCGCTTCCGCAGCCATGCGACGGTGCTCGCGACCGGCGGATACGGCCGGTGTTACCATGTCGCGACGTCCGCCCACACATGTACCGGCGACGGCGGCGGGATGGTGCTGCGCGCCGGGCTGCCGCTGCAGGACATGGAGTTCGTCCAGTTCCACCCGACCGGGATTTACGGTCCCGGCGTGCTGATCACCGAGGGCGCGCGGGGCGAGGGCGGTTACCTGACGAATTCCGAAGGCGAGCGCTTCATGGAACGCTATGCCCCCTCGGCGAAGGACCTGGCGAGCCGGGACGTCGTGTCACGATCGATGGCAATGGAGATTCGCGAAGGGCGCGGAGTGGGTCCCGACAAGGACTATATTTACCTCCATCTCGACCATCTCGACCCCAAGATCCTGCACGAGCGGCTGCCCGGCATCACCGAGACGGGCAAGATTTTCGCCGGGGTCGACCTGACGCGCCAGCCGCTTCCCGTCGCGCCGACCGTCCATTATAATATGGGCGGTATTCCCACGAACTATCACGGCGAGGTCGTCCACCTGAAGGACGGCGATCCCGACGCAATCGTCCCCGGCCTGTTCGCGGTCGGCGAAGCGGCGTGCGTCAGCGTCCACGGCGCCAACCGGCTGGGCTCGAACAGCCTGATCGACCTCGTCGTGTTCGGCCGCGCCACCGGCAAGCGCATCGCCGAAATCCTCAAGCCCAATACTAGGCACGGCGCGCCGGTCGCGGGCGCGGACGACAAGGCGATCGCGCGGCTCGATCATTTCCGCAATGCGAGCGGTGCGAAGCCCACCGCCGAAATTCGCGCCGACATGCAGCGCACGATGCAGAAGCATTGCGCGGTGTTCCGCGACACGGCGCTGCTCGACGAAGGCGTGACGCACATGGACGCGGTGTACAAGTCGATGGGCGATGTCAGGATCACCGACCGCTCGCTGATCTGGAACACCGATCTGGTCGAGACGCTCGAGCTCGACAACCTGCTGGGCCAGGCGGTCGTCACGATCCGCGGCGCCGCCAACCGCAAGGAAAGCCGCGGCGCGCACATGCACGAGGACTATCCCGATCGCGACGACACGAATTTCATGAAGCACACCATCGCGACGTTCGACGGCTGGGGCGGCCAGGGCGGGAGCGTGACGCTCGATTACCGTCCGGTGCACGATTACACGCTGACGGATGAGGCCGAGTACATAAAGCCCAAAAAACGGGTGTATTAGACACGCCGAGTGACGGTATGCGTCGTTGGCATCTACGGCGCGCCGCGACATACATCAAAAACCCTTTGTCGCCACTTGACACGGTCCCGTCGCTAACCCCCTGATACGTCCGACAACCGGGGTCCAGAATCGATGCGCAACGAGCTTTTCCGCCGACTTTCCGCCACCGCGCTGATCGCTGTCAGCGGCCTCGCGCTCGCTGGCTCGGCGACGGGGCAATCCGCCACCTACACCGCCCCCCAGCACACCACTGGCTTTCCCGGTTTGGTTGGCGGTGAAAACCAGGCCGAGGTCGCCGCATCGCTCGCGCTCGGGCCGGAACTCGAACGCGACCGGTCGCCCAAATGGCTGCTCGAGGATCAGCGCAAGCTCGACAAGTCGCTCGCCGCGTTGGCTCCGCAAAAGGCTGGGCAGGTCGATGCCTATGTCGTCGTGGTCGGGCTCGACAGCGACCCGATCTTCGGGCGCGAGGCGCGCGAGGCGGGGAAGGTGCTCTCCCGCCGCTACAACGCGGTCGGCCACACGATCGTACTGGCGGGCACCGAGGGCAGCGGGCCGTCGGCCTTGCCCAACGGTTCCCCGCGCAACCTCGCCATCGCGCTCGCCCGCGTCGCCGAGCTGATGGACAAGCAGCAGGACGTGCTCGTCCTCTACACCGCCGGGCACGGCGCCAAGGTGGGCCTTGCCTATCATGACGGCGACGACGGGTTCGGGATCATCCCGCCCGAACGGATGGCGCGGTTGTTCGATGAGCTCGGCATCAAGAACCGCTTGCTGATCCTGTCGGCGTGCTTCTCGGGCATCTTCGTGCCGACCCTGTCGAACGACACCACCGCGTTGTTCACCGCAGCGTCGGCCGAGCGGACGTCGTTCGGGTGCCAGTCGGACAAGGACTGGACCTTCTACGGCGATGCGATGATCAACAATGCGCTCCGCCAGCCGGTGCCGCTGGCAAAGGCCGGCGAAGACGCCCGCGCGCTGGTCAGCAAGTGGGAAGCGATGGGCGCGAATATGGGGATCATCCCGTCGGAGCCGCAGATCGCGATCGGCAGCAAGGTCGATGTCTGGCTCAAGCCGCTCGAAGCGCGGATGCCCAAGACCGCGACGCCGACGGTCGGCCGCGCGGCGATCACGATCTTCGACCAGCCGAAATAATCGTGGCGAAAGCGCCACGCGCCGCCGCCGCCCCGGCCAGCACGACCACACCCGCCGCCGATCCGTCAGGCGCGCGGACGCGGCAACTCTATCTGACCGTGGCGATCGTCCTGCTCGCGATCTGGATGGCGTGGGAGTTCCTGACGCCGATCGCCTGGGCGGTGGTGCTGGCGATGGCGGAATGGCCGCTCTACGCGCGCGCGATTAAACGCTTCCCCAACCGGCCCGGGTTGATCGCGGTCGGCTTCACGCTGGCCACCGCGTTGTTCGTGATCGGGCCGTTGTCGCTCGCCGCGGTGACGCTGGCGCAGGAAAGCCAGGGCGCGATCGACTGGTTCCAGCACGTGCAACAGGCGGGGCTGCCGGCGCCGTCCTGGCTCGGCGGGATCCCGTTCGCCGGCGACAAGGCCGCCGCGTGGTGGCAAGCGCACCTCGCCGATCCGAAGGGTGCCAATGTGATGCTTGGGTCGCTCAGCGCGACGTCGATCCTCGGCTGGATGCGCTCGATCGGCGGCGAACTGGCGCGCGACACCAGCCTGTTCGCGGTGACACTGGTCATCATGGCGACGTTGCTCGCGCACGGCGAGCATGTCGCCGGCCAGGCCAGGGTTGTCATGCGGCGGATGTTCGGCACGCTCGGCGAAGATTTCCTCGCCAAGATGACCGGCGCGGTGCGCGGTACGGTCAACGGCACGATCTTCGTGTCGGTGATCGAGGGCGCGATCATCGGCGTCGGCTATTGGGTCGCCGGGGTGCCGCAGCCATTGCTGTTCGCGACCTTCACGATTCTGCTGGCGCTCATCCCGTTCGGGGCGTGGGCGGCGTTCGGGCTCGCCAGCCTGATCCTGCTGGCGCAAGGCCATGTCGTCGCGGGCGTGGCGTTGTTCGCCTTCGGCACCGTGGTGATGGCGATCGGCGACAATGTCATCCAGCCCTCGGTGATTGGCAGCGCGGTCGAGCTGCCGTTCCTGTTCGCGATGATCGGCGCGCTGGGTGGGCTGGCGGAGCTGGGGCTGGTCGGGCTGTTCGTCGGGCCGGTGATCATGGCGGCATTGCTGCTGGTCTGGCGCGAATGGATGAATCCCGGCGCCGCGGCGCCACCCGCGCGGCGACGGCGCGGGCCGATCACGGTCAAGCGGCGGGCGAAAACCAGCTAGCTGTCACTTTCGCCGGGTCGGATATATTCGAACTCGACCAGATAGACATTCGTGCCGCTGCCGTGCCTGGCGGTCTTGAGCAGATCGATAACGCCCGCGAAGCCCGACTCCCGTGCCATCTCGCCGGTGATGTCGCCGATCGCGATCTCGCGGATCGATTCGACCAGGATGTGTCCGCCTTCCATCGGATAGAGCCCGCCGGCCTTGACGCGCGGGCTTTGCCAGATGCGGATGCTGGTGGTGATGTCGCCCGCGCGCACGCCGTCGCGCAAGCGCTTGGCGAACATCATCGGCCTTCGGCCTTCACCTCGGCGACCAATTCCTTGCGGCTGAGCTTGCCGACCAATGTCTTGGGGAGCGTCAGGCGGATCTCCACCCGATCGACTCGCTCATGGTGGCCGAGCTGCGGGTTGAGCCAGTCCCTCAGCTCCTCAGGGGTCGCCGCGATACCATCGTTGAGCGTGACATAGGCGCGGGGCTGTTCGCCGCGATACGTGTCGGGGACGCCGATCACCAGCGCCTCCTTCACCGCAGGGTGCTTGTAGAGCACCGCTTCGATCTGGCTCGGGAAGACCTTGAACCCGCTAACCGCAATCATGTCCTTGAGGCGGTCGACCACATGGATGAATCCATCGGCATCGATCTCGCCGACGTCGCCGGTGCGGAGCCAGCCGTCGACGAAGGTTTCGGTGTCGGCGTCGGGACGGTTCCAGTATCCCTTCATGATCTGCGGCCCGCGCACGACGATCTCGCCCGGCTCGCCAGCGGGCGGCGGACGGGTCGGATCTTCCTTGTCGACCAGCCGGACGTGCGTTCCGGGAATCGGCTGGCCGATCGTGCCGAGCTTCCCTTCCGCGCCGTACGGATTGCATGAGACCACACCCGAACTTTCCGACAAGCCATACCCCTCGATCACCCGCGCGCCCGTTGCCGCTTCGAACTTCGCCTTCACCTCGGCAGGCAGCGGCGCGCCGCCGGAAATGCAATATTTGAGGCTGGAGAGGTCGCTCGCGGCCAGTTTGGGATGGCTCAATAGCGCCTGATACATCGTCGGCACGCCGGGCAATGCCGTCGCCTTGGTCCGCTGGATCGCCGCCAGCACCTGCCCGCCGTCGAAGCGCGGGAGCAGCACGATCATCCCGCCGTTCGCAACCGTCCGGTTCATCACGCAAGTGTTGGCGAATACGTGGAACAGCGGCAGCACGCCGATGATGCGATCCTCTCCGCCCGGGTCGGGGTCGAGTCCTTCAACCTGCCGCGCATTGGCCGACAGATTCTGATGCGTGAGCATCGCGCCCTTGGGCGTGCCGGTGGTGCCGCCGGTATACTGGATTACCGCGACGTGAGCGAGCGGTTCGATTGTCGGGTGAGCAGCCTTGCCGTCATTGGCGATCAACTTGGAGAAGGCGATAATGCGCGGATCGTCGGGTCGCTTGGTCGTCTCCTTGCCACGGAACAAGCGGTAGAAGAGCGACTTGGTTGCAGGAAGCGCGCCGGCCACCGACCCAACGATCAACCGCTCGACGCTCGACTGATCGAGCACCTTGAGCGCGGTCGGGAGAAGTGCCGAGGCCGACAGCGTGAATAGCGCCCGCGTCCCCGAATCCTCGACCTGATGCGACAATTCCTCGACGGTGTAGAGCGGCGAGAAATTGACCACCGTCGCGCCCAGTCTGAGAATGCCGAAATAGGCCGCGAGGTAGTGCGGGACGTTAGGCAGGAACAGCCCAATCCGGTCGCCCGCGCCGTAGCCGAGCGCCGCGAGGCCCGTTGCGACTCGATTCGCCCCGTCGAGCGTCTCGGCATAGGAATAGTGACGGCCAAGGAAGTCGATCAGCGGCTTGGCGGCGTGGCGCCGGGCCGATTGCTCGAACATTTCGACCAGCGACAGCGGCGGGAAGTCGGTCGCCCACGGCGTCGGGTGACGATAGGCGGCGCTGCGCCAGATGCTCTCGGGATCGATCATCGACACCGATGTAAGCAAGCGCGCGTTAAGAGGCTACCCGACCGGCGGTCCAGGTCAGCACGAACTTGACCGCGACGATCCCCAGATCGACCGCTGCCTGGATCTTTTGCGGCGCCGGATCGTCAGCGCGGTGCGTCAGGATTTCAATGTCCGCGCTCGGATGGCGTGCGACCGCGACGACCGCCAGGATCGCCGCCGCTATCAGGATGGTCCGCCGCCGCTGCATGCGTTCACCATAAGCGACGCCGGCGTAACGACAAACGGAAAAAATCAGGCAGCGCGGGCGAAACGCGCGCGGTCGCGGCCGGCCTGCTTGGCGTCGAACAGTGCGCGGTCTGCGCGGCGGTACATCGCTTTCCAGTCGGGTTCGCTAGCCATAGGTCCGCTGCACGCGCCGATGCTGGCAGTCACGCTGATGTCGAACGGCATTCGCGCCGCGCGCAGCCGCTCCAGCACAGCGTCGGGCGCGATGGCGCGGTCGGCGGGGCACAGCATCGCGAATTCCTCGCCGCCCATCCGCGCGATCAGCGTTCCGGCGGGCGCGGCCTGGCGCAGGACGCGGGCGAACACGCGCAGCACCTCGTCGCCGCCGTCATGGCCGAGCGTTTCATTGACGTGCTTGAAATGGTCGAGGTCGCTCAGGATCAGTGCCTGCTCGCCCGCGCGCCCGATCGCCTGGCGCAGGAACGCGCGGCGGTTGAGCAGGCCAGTCAGCGGGTCGATATCGGCGAGCCGCGCGGCGATGATCTCGCGCTCGATCGCCTCGTCGCGCTCGATACTCAGCAGTCGGATGCGATAGGCAATCGCCAGCGTCGAGACGATCGCCTCGAACGCCATCGACAGGATGGTCGAATTGTCGAGCCAGAAATTCCACCGCACAACCGACAGATTGGCGAGCAGCCGCAGCGCCGCGAACAGGATCGGCGCGGCCCAGGCGATCGCGAACAGCCACAAATGCGGGCTGCGCTCGGTCCAGGCACGGGCGATGACCGGCACCACCGCGAGCATCAGCATCGCGAAGCTGATCGAATAAAAGGCGTCGAGCAGCCGAATCTGCCACGGCGCGAGCAGCGCGAACATCACCATCGCGCTCAACGCCAACGCGGTCATCCGGTTGGCCCAGCGCGATATCCAGCCCTCGGTGACCGACGGCGGGAAGAACGCGCGGGCGAACATCAACGCGGTCGCCGCCGCACAGGCCAGGAAAACGTAATTGAACCGCAGCCGGTCGTTGTTGAGTATGTCCGGATTGACCCAGGCCAGCCCGCCCGACGACGTGAAGGCGTAGAGCAATAGCGACAGTACCATTGCGCAATAAGCGAGCTGAAAGCGATGACGCAGCGCTCCCCACATGGCGAGGTTGTAAATCAGCAGCGCGATGCACAGACCGACGAATCCCGAATAGATCGCTGCCATCATGATGTTCGCCCGCGATGCCTCGGGAGCCGTCGTCAGCGTCGGCGCGACGAGGATGCCGCGCAGGTTGGCACTGCCGTCGACTCGCCACAGCAACCGTACCGGCGCGCCGAGTGCGGGGTCGAGCCGCCACTGGATCATCGCGCCGAGCTGAAGGTGGCGGCTCATGGCATAGCCATCGTATGCCCAGCCGCGCACTTGGCCGTTGGGATAGAGCGCGTACAAGGTAACGCGATCCTGCCACAGGCTGCCGATCCGGACGCGTTCGCGGGACGCACGGTCGGGAATGGTGTCGAGCGGTTGCGACAGCACCCAATAGTCGCCCTGATGCAGGCTTCTTTGCTGTACGGCGCAGTCGAAGCGGCCGGTCGCCGCAAACATTGCCGCTGCCTTGTCGCCCTCGGCAACGCGAGTCACGCACACCGATAATGGCACGCCGGTGACGGCGCTTTGGGCATGTGCTGCCGGCGTGATCAGGCTCATCGCCAGTGCGACGAGCGTCGCGAACAACACAAAAGGATAGCCGGCGCGCCGCATTGCCCCGGCCTAACGGCGAGGGACAAATTATTGGTAAATCACGCGCTTGGCACGATGGGGCGACGTTGCCGTCGCCCCAAGCCTACATGCTACTTCGCGTCGGCCTTGGCGGTCTTGCCGCCCTTCTTACCGGCTTTCTTGGGCGCGGCGGCTTCGATCGCGAACGACAGCGCGCCGTCCTTCAACTTGACCGTCACTTCGCCACCATGGACGAGCTTGCCGAACAGCAATTCCTCGGCGAGCGGCTGCTTGATCTTCTCTTGGATCAATCGGCCCATCGGACGCGCGCCGTAGAGCTTGTCGTAGCCCTTCGACGTCAGCCATGCCTTCGATTCGTCGTCCAGATTGATGTGGACATTACGGTCGGCGAGCTGGAGTTCGAGCTGGAGGATGAACTTCTCCACCACCCGCGCGACGACCTCGGGCGGGAGGGACCCGAACGGCACGATCGCATCGAGCCGGTTGCGGAATTCGGGCGTGAACATCTTTTGCACCGCCTGCTCGTCCTCGCCCTCGCGCGACAGGTTGCCGAAGCCGAGCGTCTCGCGCGCCATGTCGGACGCGCCGGCATTGGTCGTCATGATCAGGATGACGTTGCGGAAATCGACCGACTTGCCGTGCTGGTCGGTCAGGCGGCCGTTATCCATCACCTGAAGCAGGATGTTGAACAGGTCCGGATGCGCCTTCTCGATTTCGTCGAGCAGCAGCACGCAATGCGGCTGCTGGTCGACCGCGTCGGTCAGCAGACCGCCCTGGTCGAACCCGACATAGCCCGGGGGCGCACCGATTAGCCGGCTGACCGAATGCCGCTCCATATATTCGCTCATGTCGAACCGCTGGAGCGGGATGCCCATGATCGAGGCGAGCTGGCGCGCGACCTCGGTCTTGCCGACGCCGGTCGGTCCGGTGAACAGGTAGTTGCCGATCGGTTTTTCGGGATCGCGCAGGCCCGCGCGGCTGAGCTTGATCGCCGAGGCGAGCTTCTCGATCGCGTCGTTCTGGCCGAACACAACGCGCTTGAGGTCGGTCTCCAGCGTCGCCAGCGCCTGCGTGTCGTCCTTCGACACCGATTTCGGCGGGATGCGCGCCATCGTCGCGATTACCGCCTCGATCTCCTTGGTGGTGATCGTCTTCTTGCGGCGGCTCGGCGGTACCAGCATCTGCATTGCGCCAACCTCGTCGATCACGTCGATCGCCTTGTCGGGCAATTTGCGGTCGTTGATGTAGCGCGCCGACAGCTCGACCGCGGCCTTGATCGCGTCGGGCGTGTATTTGACGTTGTGATGATCCTCGAACGCCGAGCGCAGCCCCGCGAGGATCTTGATCGTGTCCTCGATCGTCGGCTCGTTGACGTCGATCTTCTGGAACCGGCGCAGCAGCGCGCGGTCCTTTTCGAAGTGATTGCGGAATTCCTTGTACGTGGTCGACCCGATGCAGCGGATCGTACCGCCCGACAAAGCGGGTTTTAGCAGATTGGACGCGTCCATCGCCCCGCCGCTGGTCGCCCCGGCGCCGATCACGGTGTGGATTTCGTCAATGAACAGGATCGCATCGGGCAGCTTTTCGAGCTCGTTGACGACAGCCTTGAGCCGCTCCTCGAAATCGCCGCGATAGCGCGTGCCCGCGAGCAGCGCGCCCATGTCGAGCGAGTATATGACCGCGGGCTTGAGCACGTCGGGCACGTCGCCTTCGATAATCTTGCGCGCGAGCCCTTCCGCGATCGCGGTCTTGCCGACGCCCGGATCGCCGACATAGAGCGGGTTGTTCTTCGACCGGCGGCACAGGATCTGGATCGTGCGATCGACCTCCGCCATCCGTCCGATCAGCGGATCGACCTTGCCGTTCTTGGCCTTCTCGTTGAGGTCGACGGTGAATTGCTTGAGCGCGCTTTCGCCTTTGGTCTTTTCGCTTTTCTTCTCTTCCTTGTCTTCGGCACCCTTCGGGGCGCTGCTCTCCGTAGGCGCGCCGCCCTTGCCGACGCCGTGCGAGATGAAGCTGACCGCGTCGAGCCGGCTCATATCCTGCTGCTGCAGGAAATAGACTGCGTACGATTCGCGCTCGCTGAACAGGGCGACCAGCACATTGGCGCCGGTCACTTCGTCGCGGCCCGACGATTGGACGTGAAGGATCGCACGCTGGACGACGCGCTGAAACCCGCTGGTCGGTGAGGGATCGGTTGCCTTGTCGACCTTGAGCGCATCGAGCTCGGTGTCGAGATAGTTGGCCACCGTGCCGCGCAGGTCGTCGAGTTCGACCCCGCACGCCGACATCACCTTCGACGCATGCTCGTCATCGATCAGCGCGAGCAGGAGGTGCTCGAGCGTGGCATATTCGTGGCGGCGCGACGACGCGGCTTCGAGCGCCTTGTGAAGGGTGGTTTCGAGCGCAGAGGCGAAACTCGGCATTAGAATTGTACTCCTGACGGGCCGCAGGGACGCGCGGCCCTTTCCTCGAATATCGGGAGGGTGGGGCCTCGCATCAAGCACTGGCCGATATCCGCATCATCCTGTCGGCAGATTGCCGGCGCGAAGATGCGGTTCGCGCTCATCGCTTGAATAACTCGTCAGCGATTGCCCGATGGTTAACGGCGCGTTGTTTATGTTGGTTAACGCGGACGATTTCACCCTCCAGCGCGGCGATGCGCGCATCGAGCTCAGCGACCGACAACGGATCGAGGTCCTGTTTGACCAGGAGCGCGAGGGGCTCGTTGGGCCGCGGCAGATTCTCGTCGGAATCCATGGACGCCAGCGTTGACCGGGGCGAGTCCCGTGTCAATAACGATGCGATGAGCCCAGGCACGATACCGACGACAATGCGCGCGATCGATCCTGAGGCTCCCGGCGGTCCCGAGGTGCTGCGCATCGTCGAGCGGCCGGTGCCGATCCCAGGCGAGGGGGAGGTGTTGATCAAGGTCGCCGCCGCCGGAATCAACCGCCCCGAACTTCTCCAGCGTCAGGGCGCATATCCCCCGCCGCCCGGCGCGCCGTCGATCCTCGGGCTGGAAGTTGCGGGCACGGTCGTCGCGACCGGCGATGGCGTCGAGCGCGACCTGGTCGGCCAGCCGGTCTGCGCGCTGATCGCCGGCGGCGGCTACGCCGACTATGCGGTTGCGCCGCACGGCCAGTGTCTGCCGGTGCCGCACGCGCTGACGATGGTCGAGGCGGCGGCGATGCCCGAGACGCTGTTCACCGTGTGGACCAATATGTTCGAGCGCGGCTTTGCGGCGGAGGGCGACACCGTACTCGTCCATGGCGGCACCAGCGGGATCGGCGCGATGGCGATCGGGCTGTGCAATCTGTTCGGCGTGACGATCATCGTGACGGCAGGGTCGGATGACAAGTGTGCGGCGGCCAAGGCGATCGGCGCGGACCACGCGATCAACTACAAGACCCAGGATTTCGTCGCCGAGGTGAAAGCGATCACCGGGGGCAAGGGCGTTGCGGTGGTGCTCGACATGGTCGGCGGCGATTACGTCGCGCGCAATCTGCAATGCCTGGCCGATGACGGCCGCCACGTCTCGATCGCGGTGCAGGGCGGTCCGATGGCGACCATCCCGGTGTTCGAGATCATGCGGCGGCGGCTGACCTTGACCGGATCGACGCTCCGCCCGCGGTCGGTCGAATTCAAGACTGCGGTCGCCGACGAGCTGGCGCAAACCGTCTGGCCGTTGGTCGCGGAAGGGAAATTGAAGCCGGTGATCGACCGCACCTATCAGCTCGCCGAAGCGCCCGACGCGCACCGGCGAATGGAGGCGGGGGATCATGTCGGCAAGATCGTGCTGGTGATGGAATAAGGATCGAGGGGGAATAATGGGGGAAGAAGACTACGCGCCCGAATTGCCGGGGCGCTGGCCGCAAATCGTGCTGGCGGTGATTCTGGTGGGCGTATTCCTGGCGGCCCAATTGTTTTCGGATCGACCGCAATTGCCGTTGAAGCGGCCGTGGATCGACCATGTTGCCGATCTGCCTGCGAGTGCCGACAAGATGCGATATACCGAGTTCGTCTACGCCACGACTGCGACCTTTCCGACCGGTCGACGGCTGACCGTGTCGAAGCTGTACGAGCGGCCCGCCGATCGTTCGACGAGCGATTGGTATCGCGACAACCCCGCCAAGCTGGGCTATTCGATCAACGAATATGTCGCGCTGTCGATGCCGTTCTTTGCGACCAGGGAATATGGCTACACGCTCTATGTCGATAATTACCGCTACATGGCGTTCGCGCCGCTGGAAGAAGAAGACGGCCTCAAGCTGTTGCGCGACGAACTGAAGGCTCCGATCGGCGAGGGTTTCACCTTCCGCTGGTGGAACCACATGTGGGGCTGGATTCCGCTCCTCTCGCTGATCGGGATCATCGTGCTGGAACTGCGCCGCGCGCGGATCAAGCGGATGCAATCGGGCATTCTATAAGCCGCACTGATCGCATGCACCGTGATTTCGATTGGACGGTTGCCGGCGCGGGCGGCATCGCCCGAAGCGAGGGAGTGCGAAATGGCCAGTTTGATCCTGCACGAATACGCCCAGTCGGGAAATTGCTACAAGATTCGCCTCACCGCGGCGCATCTCGGCATTCCGATCGAGCGGCGCGAATACGATATCATGGCGGGGGAGACGCGCTCGGACGCGTTTCTGTCCGGGGTCAACGCCAACGGCCGCATCCCGGTGCTCCAGGTCGGCGATGACTACCTCCCCGAAAGCAGCGCGGCATGTTTCTACCTCGCCGACGGCTCCGACCTGATCCCTACGGATCGCTTCGACCGCGCCGACATGCTGCGCTGGATGTTCTGGGAGCAATATAATCACGAGCCCAACGTCGCGACCTTGCGCTTCTGGTACGGCTGGATCGGCGAGGACAATTTCACCGATCTCCAGCACGCTAATCTGCCCGGCAAGCGCGCCGCGGGCGAAGCGGCGCTGACGCTGATGGACGAGCATCTGGCGCAAACGCCGTTCTTCGCGGGTGGTCGTTTCACGCTCGCCGACATCGCGCTCTATGCGTACACGCACGTTTGCGAGGATGGCGGGTTCGAGCTGCATCGCTACCCCGCGGTGCAGGCATGGCTCGCCCGCGTTGCGGCCTTGCCCGGCCACATTGCGATTACCGACTAGCCCAACGATTCCGATTGTAATAATTCACCGCCATAGCCCGTGAACGTCAGCAATGGCGGGATGGGCACATGAACGATTTGACCAATCTGGCGCGGGACTTCGCCACGTCGCGGCCGGCGATTCCCGAGCGAAGGATCAGCGAGCGGCGGCAATATCGGACGATCTGGATCAGCGACGTCCATCTCGGCACGCGCGGCTGCAACGCCGAAATGCTGATCGACTTTCTCGACCATGTCGACAGCGACAAGATGTACTTGGTCGGCGACATCATCGACGGCTGGCGGCTCAAGAAGAAGCTGCACTGGCCGGCGGCGCATAACGACGTCGTGTGGCGGCTGCTCAAGCGCGCCAAGCGCGGCGCCGAGGTGATCTACATCCCCGGCAACCACGACGAAGTGGTGCGCCAGTTCTGCGGGCTCGATTTCGGCGGGATCGCGATCCGCCGCGATGCGATCCACGAGACCGCCGATGGCAAGCGCCTGCTCGTCCTTCACGGCGACGAGTTCGACGCGATCATGCTCTCGCACCGCTGGCTCGCTTATGTCGGCGACGCCGCGTACGAGGCGGTGATGGCGCTCAACCGCGTGGTCAATGCGTGGCGACGGCTGTTCCGGATGCCCTATTGGTCGCTGTCGAAGCACGCCAAGGCCAAGGTCAAGAACGCGGTCGAGTTCATCTCGCGCTACGAGGAAGTCGTCGCGCAGGCCGCGGCGCATCGCGGGGTCGATGGCGTGGTGTGCGGGCACATCCACACCGCCGAATTTCGCGAAATCGGCGGGATCGCCTATTACAACGATGGCGACTGGGTCGAAGGCTGCACCGCACTGGTCGAGCATGTCGATGGCCGCATGGAGATTTTGCACTGGGCCGACGAAATCGAAAAACGACAAGCGCCCGCCCCCTCACTGATGCTGGCGGCCTGAGCCACGTGCGCATCGCAATCGTCACCGACGCCTGGAGCCCCCAGGTCAACGGCGTGGTGCGCACGCTGCAATCGGTGCAGGCCGAGCTGGAGAAGATGGGGCATGAGGTGCTGGTCATCTCGCCCGATCTGTTCCGGTCGGTGCCGTGCCCGACCTATCCCGAAATCCGCCTCGCCTTTGCATCGACCGGGGCGGTCGGGCGGATGCTCGAGGACTTCAGCCCGCAAGCGGTGCATCTCGCGACAGAAGGCCCGGTGTGCCTCGCGGCGCGGCGCTGGTGCCTGCAGCGCGATTTTCCCTTCACCACCGCGTATCACACGCAATTCCCCGATTACGTCGCGGCGCGGACGGGGGTGAACCCCGAATGGGTGTGGCGCTACATCGCCTGGTTCCATGGGCCGGCGCAGGCGATCCTCGCCGCGACGCCGTCGATCGCCGAGACATTGAAGGCGCATGGCCTGACGAAGCTGCGCCATTGGGGCCGCGGGGTCGATCTGGCGACGTTCGGTCAAAGCCCGCCCGACCCCGCGATCCGCGGCCTGCCAGGCCCGGTGATGCTCTATGTCGGCCGCGTCGCGGTCGAGAAGAATATCGAGGCATTCCTGACCGCCAAGCATCCGGGGAGCAAGGTGGTGGTGGGCGACGGCCCCGCGCTCGCGTCGCTAAAGGCCAAATTCCCCGGCATCCACTTCCTCGGCCCCAAGTTCGGCGCCGACCTCGCCGCCGCCTATGCCGCCGCCGACGTGTTCGTGTTCCCCAGCCGCACCGACACGTTCGGGCTCGTAATGATCGAAGCGCTGGCGAGCGGCACGCCGGTCGCCGCTTATCCGGTCACCGGCCCGATCGACGTCCTGTCGCCGGAGGCCGGGGCGATGGCCGACGATCTCGACCAGGCCATCACGCAAGCGCTGACTCGCGACCGCGCGGCGTGCGCGGCGTACGGCGAGACCTTCACCTGGGCCGCCAGCGCGCGCCAGTTCCTCCAGGCGCTTGTCCCGATCACCGATCACGCGATCGCCGCGTAACGCTTGCTCCGTCGGCTGATACGCATTAAGTCCCCTGCCAGACACGGCCGCTCCGAAAGGGGCGGCCCTATTTATTTCCGACGGAGAAAATTCGTG
>NZ_JAQGKZ010000103.1 GCF_028289855.1 Sphingomonas bacterium
CCCCCGCGCTCGCCGCCGGCGACACGATGATCCTGAAACCCTCGGAGGAAGCACCCGGCAACGCGGTGATCCTCGCCGAGATCATGGACAAGGCCGGCGTGCCGGCGGGCGTGTTCAACCTGGTCAATGGCGACGGTCCCGGCGTCGGTTCGGGGCTGTCGAGCCACAAGGACGTCGACATGGTGAGCTTCACCGGCTCGACCCGCGCCGGGATCGCGGTGGCACAGGCCGCTGCGGCGACGGTCAAGCGCGTCCACCAGGAACTCGGCGGTAAGGCGCCCAACGTCGTGCTGGAGGGCGCCGATCTCGGCACGGTGCTGCCCCCGACGATCCAGGGCGTGCTCGCGAACAGCGGCCAGTCGTGCATCGCCCCGACCAGGCTGCTCGTCCACAAGAGCCAAGTCGCCGATGCGACTCAGGTCGTGAAGTCGATCATGGAGGCGACCCCCGTCGACGCCGCGAGCGTGATGGGCGCGCATATCGGCCCGGTCGTCAACAAGGCGCAGTTCGAGAAGATCCAGGGGCTGATCCAGTCGGCGATCGACGAGGGCGCGACGCTCATCACCGGCGGCACCGGCCGCCCCGACGGCCGCAACGCGGGGTTCTTCGTCAAGCCGACCTTGCTCGCCGATGTGACCCCCGACATGCGCATCTATCGCGAGGAGACGTTCGGCCCGGTCGCGACGATCAGTACGTATGACGATGCCGATCAGGCGGTCGAGATGGCAAACGACACCGATTACGGGCTGTCGGCGACGATCTCGGGCGACCCGGCTGAAGCGGCGAAGATCGCGGGCAAGCTGCGCGCCGGCCTCGTCACGATCAACGCCTGGGGGCCGAACGGCCCGACGCCGTTCGGCGGCTACAAGCAGTCGGGCAACGGGCGTGAAGGCGGCAAATATGGCTTGGCCGACTTCATGGAATTGAAGACGATCGTTGGCGAACCCGCCTGACCTGCATGGATTGACGATCGCGTCCTTCGTCGCGGGCGACGAGGATGCGATCATCGACCTGATCGTCCCGATTCAGTCGGTCGAGTTCGGCATCGCGATAACCGCCGACGACCAGCCCGACTTGCGCGATATTCCGGGTTTTTACTTGCCCGGGCGCGGCGGCTTCTGGGTGGCGCGCGACGGCGGGCAGGTCGTCGGGACGATCGCGCTCAAGGAGTTCGGCGACGCTCTGGGAGCGCTACGCAAGATGTTCGTCGCGCCCGACTATCGCGGGCCGCCGCGCCGGTTGGGGCAAGCTCTGCTCGACGTGCTGCTGGCGCATGCCCGCGCCAGCGGACTGCGACAGATTCTGCTAGGCACTACCGAAGCCTTTCTTGCCGCGCACCGATTCTACGAACGTAACGGCTTTGCGATCATCGCGAAGGCGGACTTGCCGGTTGGTTTTCCGCTCGCGCCGGTCGACACCCGATTTTACGCGCTCGACCTATAACGCCGGGGTTAGTGCACGGTCCCCACCGCGCAGCCCACCGACATCAGCACGATCAGCCGCTCGATCTGGCGCCAGCGGCAGAAATGCAGATGGTTGCCGAGGTCGCGGCTCTTGTCCGCGCGCGCCGCCGCTTCGAAACCCGCATCGTCGCCGAAGTTCGCGATCAGATCCTGTGCGGCATCGACGGACGAACGATCGGCGAGGAACAACTGCATGGGATACTCCGGCGGGCGGGCGCTCGATTGCGTACCGAGCGCGCCGCGCTTCACGTCTCGTGCCAGAACCGCACGATCGACGGCGGGCGGCGGGACGCAGTGGTAAACGGGTTTTGGCGGCCTGACCCGCCGATCCCGCGCCGGGACACTGGCGTCCCGCGGCGGAACATGGCAGGGGCGATTTCATGAGCCGCCGCCCCCCTCGATCGACCGCCCCCGCCGCCGGCGGGTTCCTCATCGCGCTTGGCCTGCTGGTGGGCGGTATCCTCGGCATGACGCAAGGTAACGCCACGCGCTGGCTCGAAATCGGCGCGGTGATCGGGATCGGCGCGGCGGTGGTCGTCTGGCTGATCGACCGGCGACCCTGACGTTTATTTCAGCGACCGCGCCAGTCTTACTACCCGTCCGATAATCTCCGCCCGATCCGCCCGCACCGGCGCGATCGGGGGCGTCGCCGGATTGTTGCTGGCGATGTGAAGCTCGAACCCGATCCGCGCGACTCGCTTGACCAATAACACACCGTCGATCCGCAGCACGAACAGGCCCGGCCGCGACGATAGCTGTCGATCGCCGGAATCGACGAACAGCGCATCGCCGTCGTGGATCAGCGGCTCCATCGATGTGCCGCGCGCGGTGATCATCGTCAGCGATTCCGGCGCGACGCCCAGACGCTTGGCGACGCGCGGATCGATCCGTTCCTCGCCGGCCACGCAATCGTCCTCGACCATCCCGCCCGGCCCCGCCGCCGCCTGTGCGTCAATCCGCGGCACCGCCACCAGTTCAGCCTTTTGCGCCGGTCCGCCGAGCACGCTTTCGTCCACCCCGAAGAACGCCGCCAGATGCCGCCGCGCCTGCTCGTCGAGCCGCCGCGGCGTCCCGCGCTTCACGAACTGCTGCAAATAGGCCGGATTGCGCCCGATCATCCGTGACAGTGCGGCCAAGCTGGCCCCTCGCCGCTCCGCCTCCATCGCCACCGTCGCCTGCGCATCCATGGTTACCACCATAGTCGTAGGAAATTTCCTAGACAAGTTGGGTTTTAGAACAGAACATGAACATATCAATCGAGTCGAAGGGTCTGATTTCATGCATGTTGGACGGGAAGTGGAGCGGTTCCTGCGGCGCACGGGAATGCCGGCGACGAAGTTCGGGCGGCTGGCGGTCAACGACCCGCGCTTCGTGCTAGACTTGCGCAACGGGCGCGAGCCGCGATCGTCGACCGCCACGCGGGTGATCGACTTCA
>NZ_JAQGKZ010000012.1 GCF_028289855.1 Sphingomonas bacterium
ACAACCTTACGCATTCGAATTCTCCACTTCGCTCGGCTCTATGCGCGGCTTGTCACGGACCAGCAAGGCGCGCGCGAGCAGGATGAGCACCCCCACCGTAATCGCCGCGTCGGCAAGATTGAAGGTCAAAAACGGCGACCAGCCACCGAAATGCAGATCGGCATAGTCCTGAACATAGCCCAGCCGCACGCGATCGACGATATTACCCAGCGCGCCGCCCGCGATCATGCCGAGCGCGAACTGGTCGGTCCGGTTGGCTTCGCGCCACATCCACACCAATACCGCGCATGCGATGACGCCGGTCAGCACGACCAACATCCACGAATGGTCGGGCGAGACTCGCAAAAAACCGAGCGACACGCCGGGATTGTGCAGATTGCGCAGCATGAAGATCGGCAGCACTTCGCGCTCGGCGCCTTCGTAAGTCAGGCCGAGCGGGCCGACGACCAGCACCTTGATGAACTGATCGAGCATAAAGAACCCGACCGCCGCGATCAGCCCCAGCTTGGGCATTTTCCCGATCACGAAACCACCTCTGTACAGCGACCGCACAAGCTGCCGTCTGCCGTCACTTCGGGCAGATGGCGCCAGCAGCGGCCGCATTTCTGGAATTCGGTGCGCGCGACCGACAGATCGCCCCTCGTCACCTTGGCGACGATGAACGTCTCGGCCAGCGCCGCGGCGTCGACCGGGAGTTCGGGCACCGCGACCTCGGCCTCGAGGCTCGACTTGATCACTTTCTCGCGGCGGAATGGCTCGATCGCTTCGGTGACCTGCGCGCGCAAGGCACGGATATCGTCCCAATTGGTCGCGTGCGGCACGTCGCCCGGCAATTTCGGCAATTCGGGCCAGTCGAGCAAATGCACCGACTCGTCCTCGCTCGGGAAGCGTTCCTGCCATGCTTCCTCGGCGGTGAAGCACAGGATCGGCGCGGCGTAGCGGACGAGTGCGTGGAACAGCGTGTCGAGCACGGTGCGATACGCGCGCCGCTTCGCATCGCCCGGCGCGTCGCAATAGAGCGAGTCCTTGCGGATATCGAAGAAGAACGCCGACAGATCGTCCTGCGCGAAGTCGGTCAGTAGGCGAAGGTAGCGGTTGAACTCGAATCCTTCCGCCGCCGCCTTCAACTCGACGTCGAGCCGGCCGAGCAGATCGAGCACGTACAGTTCGAGCGCGGGCATGTCCTTCGGCGCGACGCGCTCGCGCTCGTCGAACCCGTCGAGCGCACCGAGCAGGTAGCGGAACGTGTTGCGCAGCTTGCGATACGCGTCGGACGCGGTGCCGAGCACTTCCTTGCCGATCTTCACGTCGTCGAAATAATCGGTCGATGCGACCCACATGCGCAGGATATCGGCGCCCGATTCCTGGATGATCTTGAGCGGATCGACCACATTACCGAGGCTCTTCGACATCTTACGGCCGTTGCCGTCGAGCGCGAAGCCGTGGGTCAGCACGGCATCGTACGGCGCGCGCCCGCGCGTGCCGCAGCTTTCGAGCAGCGACGACTGGAACCAGCCGCGATGCTGGTCGGAGCCTTCGAGGTACAAGTCCGCGCGAACGCCCTCGCCATACCGCGCCTCGATCGTAAAGGCGTGGCTCGATCCGCTGTCGAACCACACGTCGAGAATGTCGTTCTGCGGCTCGTAATCGGCCAGCTTGTAGTCGGGGCCGAGCAGCGCCTGATGATCGGCGGTGAACCACGCATCCGCCCCGCCCGCTTCGAACGCCTTGACGATTCGGTCGTTGACCGCGCCGTCGCGAAGATACTCGCCGGTGGCGCGGTTGACGTACAGCGCGATCGGCACGCCCCACGCGCGCTGGCGGCTGATCACCCAGTCGGGACGCCCTTCGACCATCGAGCGGATGCGGTTCTTGCTGCGTTCGGGTACCCAGCGCGTCCGCTCGATCGCGTCGAGCGCGAGCCCGCGCAAGGTCGGGCCGTTGCCCTGCGCGTGACCGAGCACCGGGGTGAACCCGGCGATTTCGCCCGCCGGCGCGAGATCGACCATCGGCGCGGGGATATCCGCCGCCTGCGGCTGATCCATCGGGATGAACCATTGCGGCGTCGCGCGCTGGATCACCTTGGCCTTGGAGCGCCACGAATGCGGGTAGCTGTGTGCGAAATCGTCCGACGCCGCGAGCAACGCCCCGGCGGCGCGCAGGTCGGTGCAGATCGGCCCGTCCGACGCGACGAACTTCTTGTTGATAACGCTCCCCTGCCCGCCGAGCCACGCCCAGTCGGGACGATAGAAGCCCGCGCCGTCGACCGCGAACACCGGGCCAATGTTGAAATTCTTACAAAGCTCGAAGTCGTCTTCGCCATGATCCGGGGCCATGTGGACAATGCCGGTACCAGCATCGTCAGTGACAAACCAAGCCGGCAAAAGCGGCCGCGGCCCGGCAAAAAAGCCTCCGAGATGATGCATTGGATGGCGAGCAACTACCCCTTCGAGCTGCGTCCCAGTTAAACGCTGCCGCTCAACCAAACTGCAAGCTGCACCACCCGGCCACGATTTTCTAAACCGCTCCTCAAAGTCTGCTTTCAAAGCGTTATTGGAAGCAATTATGATTTGCTTGGTCTGCCACTGCTGGACAGCCGGGTTGTCAAAAACGTCCGTCCCGGGCGAGGCATCCACCGACACGGCCACGTCGTAGAGTGCGTATTCCAAATGAGGCCCATACGCCAAAGCCTGGTTCACCGGGATCGTCCACGGCGTCGTCGTCCAGATCACCGCGTGCGCGCCGACCAGTTCGGGCGCGTTCGGCGCCTCGACGATCTCGAACGCCACGTCGATCTGGGTCGACACGACGTCCTCATATTCGACCTCGGCCTCGGCTAGCGCGGTCTTTTCGACCGGCGACCACATCACCGGCTTGGCGCCGCGATAGAGCTGGCCGCTTTCGGCGAACTTGAGCAATTCGCCGACGATCACCGCTTCCGACGCATAGTTCATCGTCAGATACGGGTCGTCCCACTCGCCCATCACGCCGAGCCGCTGGAACTGCTCGCGCTGCACCGCGACCCATTTCTCGGCATAGGCGCGGCATTCGGCGCGGAACTGCGCGACCGGCACGTCGTCCTTGTTCAGCTTCTTCGCGCGATACGCTTCCTCGACCTTCCATTCGATCGGGAGCCCGTGGCAATCCCAGCCGGGCACGTAGGGCGCGTCCTTGCCGAGCAGGGTCTGGCTGCGGACGACGATGTCCTTCAGCACCTTGTTCATCGCATGGCCCATATGGATGTCGCCATTGGCGTATGGCGGGCCGTCGTGGAGGATGAAGCGCTTGCGGTCTTTGCGCTGCGCGCGGAGCTTCCCGTACAGATCCATCGCCGCCCAGCGCGCGAGGATCGCCGGCTCCTTCGCCGCGAGGCCGGCTTTCATCGGAAAGTCGGTTTTGGGGAGGAAGACGGTGTCGCGGTAATCGGGCGCGGATGGGGTGTCGGTCATAGGTGGGCGGGCATTAGCGCGCGTTTTCCCTTCCGTCATGCTGAACTTGTTTCAGCATCCACTGCGCAACAACCTCCGCCATCGTGGACGGCACGAGTGGATCCTGAAACAAGTTCAGGATGACGGAGCGTTGAGGAGGCGCCGCGCCTCGGCGATATCTTCATCCATCTGCGCCTTGAGCGCCTCCAGGCTGTCGAACTTCGCTTCGGGCCGGATGAAGTCGATCAACTCGACAGAGATAGCCTGGCCGTACAGATCGCCGTCGAAGTCGAAGAAATACGGTTCGAGCAATTCCTTGGGCGGATCGAACGTCGGCCGCACGCCAAGATTTGCGGCGCCGTCGAGTACGCGCCCGTCTGCCAGCCGCCCGCGCACCGCGTAGATGCCGAACTTCGGGCGCAGGTAGTTTGCCATGTCGACGTTCGCGGTGGGATACCCCAAGGTTCGCCCGACCTTGTCACCGTGCTGGACCACGCCCTGGATCGTGTAGGGCCGGGTGAGCAACCGCGCCGCACCGCGAGGATCGCCCACGCGCAAGGCGTCGCGAATGCGGGTCGAGGACACCGTTTCGCCGTCGAGCTGGACCGGGGCGATCGTGTCCACCGTAAAGCCATGCCGCTCGCCGAGCGAACGCATCAGCGGAATGTCGCCGCTCCGCCCCTTGCCGAAGGTGAAGTCCTCGCCCGTCGCGACCCCGCCGACGCCGAGATCGCCGACCAGGCAGTGCTCGACGAACGCCTCCGCCGACAACGCGGCGAGCGCGGCGTCGAACTGGAAGACGTACATCGCGTCCACGCCCGCGTCGGCAAACAACGCCGCGCGCTGGTCGAGGCTGGTCAGCCGGAACCAATCGCTGTCGGGCCGGAAGTAGCGCATCGGGTGCGGATCGAACGTCGCGACGATCGCCGGCTTGCCCGCCGCCCGCGCACGCTCGACCGCCGCGCCGACCACTGCTTGGTGCCCGAGGTGAAACCCATCGAAATTGCCGAGCGCGACGAACCCGCCGCGCAGCCGCTCGGGTACCGCCGAGCCGCTGGAAAGCCGCTCCATCAGCGCGCCTATACGGGCGTCATTTGCCGGGCACCATCCCCGCGATCAGCACGCGCAGCACGTTGCCGCCCATCACCTTGCGCATATCGTCGTCGCTGAACCCGCGGTCGATCAGCGCCTGCGTGATCGCGGCGACCTGGCTTGCGTCGAACCCGGTGGTCACCGCGCCATCGAAGTCCGACCCCAGCCCGACATGGTCGATCCCAACGAGATCGCGGACGTAGGCGATCGCCTTCGCCACGTCGGCCGGCTTGGTCGAACAGATCGCGGCGTCCCAATATCCAATCCCGATCACCCCGCCGGTCTTCGCGATCCCGCGCACTTCGTCGTCGGTCAGGTTGCGGTTGACCTTGCACGTCGCCTGGACGCCGCCATGGCTGGAGACGAGCGGGCGGCGCGCCATCGCGATCACCTCGGCGACGGTCTGGTGGCTGGCGTGGGCGACATCGACGACCATGCCGAGCGCCTCCATCCGCCGCACCACGGCGACGCCGAGCGGAGTCAGCCCGCCCTTCTTCATCCCGTGCATCGACCCCGCGACATCGTTGTCGAAGAAATGCGCCAGCCCCGCCATGCGGAACCCGGCGGCATAGAGCTTGTCGAGGTTCGCGATATTGCCCTCGAGGTCCTGCAGCCCCTCGATCGACAGCATCGCACCAACGGGCGGCTTGCGCGGGGGGTTGGTGAGCGGGCTGGCGTCGATGATGGGCCAACGACCAGGGTCAGCGCGGTCAACCAACAGGCGCATGAGGTCAGCGCCGCTGGTAATCACACGCATCTGCCCCCTCGACGCGGCGGCAAAGCGCTTCAGCTTGTCGGCATGGTAGAGCGAGCGTTCGAGCAGCGATCCCCACGTCCGCACCGGCTGGAGGTCGGCCACCACCAGCGTCGTGATATTGTCGGTGTCACCCGAATTGCCGTCGTAATTCTGCCCCTTGGGCGTCTTGGTCACCGACGAGAAAATTTGCAGCGCGTAATTGCCGTCCTGCAGCCGCGGCAGGTCGACCATGCCCCGCGTCGAGCGCGTCAGCAGGTCGCGTTTCCACAGCAGCGAGTCGGCGTGCATGTCGGCGACGTCGAGCGTCTTCTGCAACGCCAGTGCGCGCGGCGAGATGTTGAGCGCGACCGGCTGCACCTTGTTCTGCGCATTCTCGACGATCCCGGGGGCGAGAACGAAGAAGGCGATTGCGGCGATCACAAGCAGGCCGAGCCCGCCGAGAATCCATTTGCGCATGCGCTTCTCCCCCTAATCGCGTTTCAACGTCACGAAACTATAGGCCGGCCACTCGCCCTCGGCCGCATGATCCTCGCGCTCGACTTCGCGCCAGCCAGCGAACGCCGGCACCGTCACGTCGCCTTCGGCATCGACATGGACCTCGGTCAGTTCAATTCGGTCGGCGCGGTCGAGGAACAGCGCGAACACGTCCGCCCCGCCGATCACCGCCGCATCGTCGCCCGCCAGCTTCAGCGCCTCATCGACCGAATGCGTGACCTCCGCCCCCGCCGCGCGCCACGCGCGGTCACGGGTCAGCACGATGTGGCGCCTGCCTGACAGCAGGCCGGGAAGGCTATCGAATGTCTTGCGGCCCATGATCATCGCCCGCCCCATGGTCTGCGCCTTCAAGCGCTTGAGGTCGGCGGGAAGATGCCATGGCATCGTGCCGTCGCGCCCGATGATGCCATTATCGGCGCGCGCGAGGTGAAAGGAGATCATCGCCGCGTCATGCCGCGCGGGCGTCCGGGACTCAACGGGGGGCGTGATCCTTGACCCACTTTTTGGGGTCCTTGTCGACGGGCTTCACCCCGGTCAGGTGATCCGCCTCGAACGTCGCGAACTTCACGCCCAGGTCGTGGCGCTCCTGCAAGCTCGCCTGCTGGCGGAAATCGGTCAGGCCCTGCCGCTCTTCTTCCGCCATATGGTCGCCATTTGCCTTGTTGCAGTCGCCTAGCGCCTTAAACCACGCCTTGCTGCCGACCTTTTGCTTGTCGACCGCGGCCGCGGTGTCGCGGATTTCGTTGTGATCCTCGATCGCGTCCTCGGTTTCCTCGGCTGCAGAATCGGCGTCGTTACCGCCCTTCCCGACCTTCATCAGCCGCGGATAGAAGAAATGCTCCTCCGCCTCGGCATGCGAATCGAGCAGAGCGCGCAGCCGTTTCCACAGCGACGACAAAGCGGCGGTGTCCTTGGGATCGATCTGTTCGATCTGCGCGAACAGGTTACGCTGCTGCGCGTGTTCGTCGAGGATGAGTTGCGTGATATCCACCAGAGCGCCCTTTCGTTGCGGTATCGAAAGGATAAAGCGCGACGCCCCACACGGTTCCGTCAGACCGCGACCGGCGCTTTTATGTGCGCCTGCGCGTCGTACCCGACCAACTGGAAATCCTCATATTCGTATTGGTCGATCGACGGCGGCTTGCGCAGGATTTCGAGCCTTGGCAGCGGCCCCGGATCGCGGCCAAGTTGCTCGCGCGCTTGATCGAGATGATTTGAGTACAGATGGCAATCACCGCCGGTCCAGACGAACTCGCCAACCTCGAGTCCGGTCTGTTGCGCGAGCATGTGGGTCAGCAACGCATAGCTCGCGATATTGAACGGCACGCCGAGGAAGATGTCCGCCGAGCGCTGATAGAGCTGCAGGCTGAGCTTGCCGTTCGCGACATAGCATTGGAACAGGCAGTGGCACGGCGCCAAGGCCATCGCGTGGAGCTCGCCGGGGTTCCACGCGCTCACTACCATGCGGCGGCTGGCGGGGTTGACCTTGAGCGTCTCGATCAACTCGGCGATCTGATCGACATGCCCGCCATCGGCGGTCGCCCAGTCGCGCCATTGCTTGCCATAGACCGGGCCGAGATCGCCATTCTCGTCGGCCCATTCGTCCCAGATCCCGACCTTACGTTCCTGGAGCCACCGCACGTTGGTGTCGCCGCGCAGGAACCACAGCAATTCGACGATGATCGAGCGCAAATGAAGCTTCTTGGTCGTGAGCACCGGGAAACCCGCGCTCAGGTCGAACCGCATCTGGTGCCCGAACACACTCCGCGTGCCGGTGCCGGTGCGGTCCATTTGCTCGGCGCCATGGTCGAGCGCGCGCTGCATCAGGTCGAGATATTGCCGCATGACCGTAACCTAGCGGGGCGTGAGGAACTCGCCAAGCAGAGCGAAATCATCCGCCGTGGATAAGTCATGGATTGGGTCGTGCTCCGCTCTGTGCGCAGCATCGGCCAATGGCATCGTCACCCCCGCAACCGGAGACCCGCGACCGCGACTGGGCGCGCCGGCTGTTCGCCAGCGTTGCCAGCGAGCCTCGCGAAGTCGTTGCTTTTGCTTATTTCGATCCGGAATGGACGTACCTCGGCGCGCGCCATTGCGCGTCGGACGACCCTGGGCGCGCGACGGTGCCGATCCGCGAGGTGGTGCGCGACGTGCTGTCGCTGGAGGCGCGGCTGGTGCTGATGGCGCACAACCATCCGAGCGGCGACCATCGCGCGAGCGAGGACGATTTGGCGGTCACCGCGCGGCTGTCGCGCACGCTCGACGCGATCGGGGTGCGGCTGGTCGACCATCTGATCCTCGGAAGCGACGGCTGCACCAGCCTGCGCGACGAGGGGCGGCTTTAAGCGCCCAGGCGGCAAGCCTTGATCGTCTTCGGCTCGGGGCGCGGGCCGACCGCGCGGAACCGCGCCATATAGCCGCCGGCGGACGGCATCTCGTCGAACCCGACCAGCTTGTAACCAATCGCGGCAAACTCGCACTGGAGCAATTTGGGCGGCGTGCCGTGATCCTGAGTCGGCCGATCGGCATCGACCACGACCACCTCTCCGTCGGCCTTGAGCGACGGCCGGATGCGCCACAGAAACTCGTAGGGCTGCTCGATCTCGTGATACATGTGGACCATCAGCACGCGGTCGAAACTTCCATTGTCGGGCAGCTTTGGGTTGGCCGGATCGCCCAGTCTCACGCTGACATTGTCGAGCCGGTCGCGCGCCACGCGCTGCGCCAGCGCGTCGCGCACCGCAGGCACGATATCCTCGGCCAGCACGCGCCCGTCCTTGCCGACGCGGCTCGCCAGTCGGATCGTATAATAGCCTTCGCCGGCGCCGATATCGGCGATGGTCATTCCCCTGACGATGCCCGATTTATCCATAACCTCGCCCGATTCGTTCAACCGGTCGCGCGCTTCCTCGGTCGACCAGCGGGGCGAACCGATCGGCGCGACCGGGCGGTCGGCGGCGGGGAACGGACCGGCGCTGTCAGGCTTATCGCCCACCACCGCGGGCCCGCCATCGCACGCGGCGAGGAGCAACAGCCCGGCGATAGCTACCCGTACGCGCATCAATCGACGTCCTCCACCTCGACCGCCTCACCGGTCACGCGCTGCGACAGCGCCGCCGCCATGAACGCGTCGAGATCACCGTCGAGCACGTCCGACGGCGCGGTCGAGGTCACCCCGGTGCGAAGGTCCTTCACGAGCTGATACGGCTGGAGCACGTACGAACGGATCTGATGCCCCCAGCCGATATCGGTCTTGGTCGCATTCTCGGCGTTGGCGACCGCCTCGCGCTCGGCGAGCTCGCGTTCGTAGAGGCGCGCGCGAAGCTGATTGTACGCTTCCGCCTTGTTCTTGTGCTGGCTGCGCTGGTTCTGGCACTGGACGACGATCCCGGTCGGGATGTGCGTGATGCGCACCGCCGAATCGGTCGTGTTGATGTGCTGCCCGCCCGCGCCGCTCGCGCGGTACGTGTCGATGCGTAGGTCGCTTTCGTTGTAATTGACCTCGATATTCTCATCGACGACCGGATAGACCCACACGCTGGCAAAGCTGGTGTGGCGGCGCGCCGCGCTGTCGTACGGGCTGATCCGGACGAGGCGATGCACCCCGCTCTCGGTCTTGGCATACCCATAGGCGTTTTCGCCCTTGAGCAGGATTGTTGCGGACTTGATCCCGGCTTGCTCGCCCGAATGCTGGTCGATCAACTCGACCTTGAGCCCGTGGCGTTCGCCCCAGCGCTGGTACATCCGGCTGAGCATCCCCGCCCAGTCTTGGCTCTCGGTCCCGCCCGCGCCGGCGTTGATCTCGACATAGGTGTCGTTGGCGTCGGCCTCGCCGGCCAGCAGCGCCTTGATCTTGTCCTGGTCGGCGCGCCTGGCGAGTTGGGCCAGCGCCTCGACCGCCTGGCCTTCCATCTCGGTATCGCCCTCGGCCTCTGCCATGTCGATCAGTTCGACATTATCGGACAGCTCGCTTTCGATGCTGCGCGTCGCGGCGATTGCCTCGTCGAGCCGGCGGCGTTCGCGCATCACCTCCTGCGCGGCCTTGGGGTCGTTCCACAGCGCCTGATCCTCGACCCGCGCGTTCAATTCGTCGAGGCGGCGGAGCGCACGATCCCAATCAAGGAACCGGCGCAACAGCGCCAGCGCCTCGTTGATCGACTCGACATGCGATTGCGCCTCGGCGCGCATCAGGGAACTCCAGTTCAATCTTCACGTGGCGCGCGAAGAAACCGCCGCACGCGCATCGATATAGGAAGCGGACCTAGTAGATACCGCCCTGCCGTTGCAAGAAATCGCCGTCGCCCGAATCGGTTGGCTTGGCCGGCGGCGGCGCCTTGGTCGCGGTCGGCACCGGCAAATCGCGGCGGATCGGCCCGCGGCGCGGTTCGCTTTCGGGCTTGAACGCCTCCCAGATCACCCCGGCCTTGGGATCCTTGTCGCTCGGCCAGGCGCCGAACACCGGGCGGCCGCTGGTGCGGTCGATGCGCACCATGCGGATGCCGGCGGGCGCGCGGAACGGCAGCTTGGGCATGCCTTCATAGGCCTTGACCGCCCATGCCTTGAAGATCGGCGCGGCGATCGTGCCGCCCTGCGCGTATCCGCCCAGATTCACCGGGCTGTCATAGCCCATATAGACGCCCGCGATCATCTGCGGCGTGCCGCCGATGAACCACACGTCCTTCGGCCCCGAATTGGTGCCGGTCTTGCCGAACATCGGCCGGTCGAGGTCGCGCAGCACGACCGCGGTGCCGCGCTGGATCACGCCTTCGGCGATATGCACCATCTGGTACGCGCTCATCGGCTCGACGATCTGCTTGAGGCGGACGACCGGGCGCGGCATCGGCTTGCCGTTCCAGTCGGGCGCGTTGCAGCGGTCGCAGGCGCGCCAATTGTCCGGCCAGATGACCTTGCCGTGCCGGTCCTGGACGTAATCGATCAGCGTCGACGGCCGCCCGCGCCCGTTATTCTCCAGGATAGAATAGGCGTTGACCATCCGTGACACGGTGGTCTCGCCGGCGCCGAGCGAGAAGGCGAGATAGGGCGGATATTTGACGACGCTGATCTGGTCCATCAGCTTGACGACGTTGCCCATGCCGGTCTGCGCCGCGGCGCGCACCGTCATCAGGTTGCGCGATTGCTCGACGCCCCAGCGCATCGTGTGCGGGCCGGAGCCGGCTCCGCCGCCGAAGTTCCTGAAGCATTTTTGGCCGCGCGAGCCCTGACTGACGCAAAAAGGCCCATCGACGATGATCGACGCCGGGGTCAGCCCGGCCTGGAGCGCGGCGGCATAAACGACCGGCTTGATCGTCGATCCCGGCTGGCGCATCGCCTGGGTGGTGCGGTTGAACGACTGGATTCGGCTGTCGAACCCGCCCTGCATTGCCAGTACGCGGCCGGTCGCCGGCTCCTCGACCAGGAAACCGCCCGAAATCTTGGGGACCGTCTGCAAAGCGAAACTGCCGCCCGCGGGCGACACCGCGACGATATCGCCGACCTTGATCGCGCTCGCCGCCGACCCGCCACCGCCGCGGATCGGCATCGACGCGGCGCCGCGCGGCATCGTGCCGGTCGACCCGTCGGCAAAACCCAGCCGGAAATCGCCCGCCGCATCGATGACCATCGCCGCGCGCCAATCCTCGTAATCGAGCGCGATATTGCTGCCGAGCAGCGCGCTCTGCCAGCTCGTCCCGATCGTGACATGGCCGAGCGGCCCGGTCCAGCCGCGCCCACGATCGTAGCGCAACAGCCCGTCGCGCAGCGCCTTTTGCGCCAGCGCCTGCTGGTTGGGATCGAACGACGTCCGCACCCACAATCCGCCCGAATAGACGCTGTACGGGTTGCGCCCGCCGTCGGCATTCTCGCCGAACTTTTCCATCAACTGGCGGCGGACTTCTTCCATGAAATAACCCGGCACCGATTCGAACGACGCGGTGCGCTTGTTGACCGTGCCGAGCGGTGAGGCGACCGCGGCGTCGTGCTGGGCTTGCGTGATGTAGTTGTTGGCCAGCATCTCGTTGAGCACATAATTGCGCCGCGCCAGCGCGCGCGCGGTCTGGCGATCGGGATCGTAGCCGGACGGAGCCTTGGGCAGGATCGCGAGATAGGCATATTGCGGCAGCGTCAGCTGGTTGACGTCCTTGTCGAAATAGGCATGCGCCGCCGCCTCGACGCCGTACGCGTTGCGCCCGAGAAAGATCGTGTTGAGGTATATTTCGAGGATCTGCTGCTTGGTCAGCACATTCTCGATGCGATAGGCGAGGATCGCCTCCTTGAGCTTGCGCGTATAGCTCGCTTCGTTGCCGACGAGCAGGTTCTTGGCGACCTGTTGCGTGATCGTCGACGCGCCGCGCGCGCGCTTGCCGCTGGTCAGATTGTCGAACACCGCGGAGGCGATGCCGAGAAAATCGACGCCGTGGTGCGAGAAGAAGGTCTTGTCCTCGGCCGACAGATAGGCGCCGACGAGCAGCTTGGGATATTCGTCGAAGCTCAGCTGGACTCGGCGTTCGCGGGCGTACGAATAAACCGGCATGCCGTTGGTATCGCGGACGTTCGACGGCAATGGCGGCTCATAGGTCTTGAGCGAATCCACCGACGGCAGGCCGGGCAGCACGAAGATCAAGAGGGCGAGATAGGCAAGCCCGATCAGCGCGGCAAAAAACGCCAGCACCTTGACCCACCACCGCTTCCACGCGCGGCGCACGAAGCCCGGACCGCCCGGATCGCGCTTGATCGTGAAGTCTGCGGTGTCGGAAACGTCGGCGGCCATAGCGGCCCGCCTTAGCAAATCCGGCGGCGGTTGCCAGCGATGTTCGACGGGCGGTTAGTTCGACGCTAGCCGCTTAGCGAAATTGATCTCCACCGCGCGCTCGACACTCATGGCGATGCGGCGGCGGCCTTCGGGCGAATCGAGGAAGGCGGCGTCGTTGGGGTTCGAGATATATCCCGTCTCGAACAGAATCGAGGGCATGTCGGGCGCCTTGAGCACCATCAGCGACGCCATGCGGTGGAAGTTGGGCTTGAGCGGCATCAGCGGACTTGCCTCGCGCCCGAGCAGCCGCGCGAACGCGGCGCTGGCGTTCATCGTCTCGCGTTGCGTCAGGTCGATCAGGATCGACGACACGTCGGCATTCTCGCTGCCCAGATCGACCCCACCGATAATGTCGGCCTTGTTTTCGCGCGACGCCAGCTTGGCGGCTTCCTTGTCGGAGGCGATTTCGGACAGCGTGTAGACCGACGCGCCCGAGGCATCGCCTGTCCCGACGCTGTCGCAATGGATCGAGATGAACAGATCGGCCTTCAGCTTGCGCGCGATGCCGTAGCGTTCCTGCAGCACGAGGAAGCGATCGTCCTCGCGAGTCAGCGCGACGCGGACCCGGCCCGATGCGAGCAATTGGTCGCGGATCGCCTTGGCGATGCGCAGCGTGACGTCCTTCTCCTTGAGGCCCGAGGTCGGCGAGATCGCGCCGGGATCGAACCCGCCATGCCCCGCGTCGATCACCACCAGCGGCCGGTCGGCATCGCCGTCGACGCGCGGCAGCGACAGCGTCTTGCTCGGCACCGGGACGGGCAGCGACACGGTGTAACGCGCCGGGATCAGGCCATTGTCGGGCATGTTGAACGGCGGCAGGAACCGTAGCTTGCCTTCGGCGGCGGCGCGCGCGAAATCCGAATCGTCGACCGTCTTGAGCTGCAGCGTCAGCACGCGGCCGTCGCGGCCGAACTTGCCGTCGGCGATGACCGCGGGGCGAGCCAGGTCGAACACCACGCGCGCGCCGCCATCGCGCGCGCCTTCGCGCACACCGCTGACCAGACCGCCGGACTCGACGCTGCCGCCGGGGCTCGCGCCGTTGACGTCGAGCGCGACGCGGTTGGGCGAGGCGAGCAGGAAGCTGGACGCATCGGCGACGCGTTGGTCGAAGGTCACGACGACCGAATCGTTCTTCACCTCGACGCGCTGGATCGTCCCCGCCCACGCAGGCGTTCCGCCCAGCCACAGGGCGAGCAAAGCGAGAATGAACGACACGCGCACGTAATGGCGCGCCGGCTTGTTGCCGGTCCAGCGAAAAACCATGTGCGAAAGAACCCCTTTGCGAACACCCGGATCGCGACTGCTATTGGGGCTGGGCACTCTTCCACACGGTGAAGCGATGAGGTTAACCGGCAATTCGGCATATTTTTGCCGGCAGAAACGGCAAGATACTGCCAGTTGAAGCGGGGCGGCGGGGGTGCTAACTTAGCACGTAATCGGACTTTTCGCGCGTTTTTGCGTCGGTCCGGTTTCACGGCCGCCCCTGTGTTTCGGGTCAAGCGGTCAATCCAGGTTGACGCTCGCAATGACGCATTTTCCCTGCCCCATGATCCGCCCGGCTCTAGCCGGCGGTCGTGCTGGCGTGGGTGTCCCGGGCCACGCGCCCGGGCGTGCTCTGCGCGCGAAAGACGAACATCCACCCATCCGTGACCACCGGCGACTTGCCGGCAGCGCGCGACCTATCGGCGCGCCCCTTCCCTGTTTCGAGGAACGGCGCGCCCGGAGAGCATTACATGACCATGCGTATGTTGATCGACGCACGCCACCGGGAAGAAACCCGCGTGGCGGTCGTCAAGGGAAACCGCATCGAGGAGTTTGATTTCGAGAGTGCCGAGCGCAAGCAGCTCAAGGGGAATATCTATCTAGCCAAAGTCACGCGGGTCGAACCGTCGCTGCAGGCGGCGTTCATCGATTACGGCGGCAACCGTCACGGCTTCCTCGCTTTCTCGGAAATCCATCCCGATTACTACCAAATCCCCAAGGAGGACCGCGATGCGCTGCTCCGTGAGGAGGCCGAGCACGCCGCCGAGGAAGCCGCTTTGCGCGCCGAGCTCGATGGCGACGAAGACGATCACGATCATGACGACGACGCGCATGACGACGATCGTCACGAGCCGTCCGAGGAAGAGCTCGAGCGGCTCGACGATGACGGCGCGCCCGACGAGGAAGTAGCCGCCGAAAGCGAAAGCCAGGGCCGCCGTCCGCGCCGCCGCGGCGGCGGGTCGGACGACCAGGTCGACGCGTTGCGCGAACGCCGCATGAATTTGCGCCGCCGCTACAAGATCCAGGACGTGATTCGTCGCCGTCAGGTGCTGCTCGTCCAGGTCGTCAAGGAAGAGCGCGGCAACAAGGGCGCGGCGCTGAC
>NZ_JAQGKZ010000020.1 GCF_028289855.1 Sphingomonas bacterium
CGCGTCGGGCCGGAACAGCATCCACACGGCAATTGCGTTCAGCACAATCGCCGCGATCGACAATAGGCTCGGCCAGTCCGTCGGTATTTGTCCGCCAGCCAAGCTCATCACGACCCCGATCAATGACAAGCAGAACCACCCGACGACGATCCACTTGGCGACGATATTCGGCATACGTGCGGTGAAGTACCAAAGAGCGAGCGACAGCGTATAGATGAAAACATAGAATACGGGCAGAAACGACGCGCCGAACACTGCCCGTATCTGCTTCACTTCGTCGGTGTTCGCATTGGCACCCCAAGATACCGCGATCGCCGCCACACCGAGCAACACCGACCCCAGATAGCAAAGTTCGAATCGTCGAATCGATACCGGCCGCGTCATGTCATCCCCTTGACCATTTACGTTATTGTGTCGGGCAAAGGCACAGATTGTAAAGCCGCTATGAAAATTCCTCAGCGATCTCGGCGGCTGTCCGCTCGCCACGCAGCCAACGCCGGGCTGCGCGCGTGAACAACAGGAGCGCAGCGGCGCTATTAAACAGCAGGATGACCAGGGAAATCGACGAAACCGGGCCAAATCTTATCCGCTGAAGCGCGAACGACACGCCGAAACCCACCGCTAGCAAAGCGACACAGATGCTGAAGAACCACACCGCCGCTCGATTGGCGCGCCGCGTAGCCCAAAACGCCAAGGCTGCCGGCGCAATAATGCCGGCGACGAGTGTTACCAACCCAACGCCGGGCGCGGTCCGCGCATCGACCATGGCAATTCTGACGCCCAAACGGCCGTGCCTGCCCGCATCACCAGCGCGATCAGGACCAACCACTCACACCAGATAATCGCTGCCGGGCGGCGGCTCATGCTGCCTGCACCGCGAAATCCAGCCCGATATCGGCCGCCGGCGCCGACTGGGTAAGTCTGCCTACGCTGACATACGTCACACCGGCCTCCGCAATCGCCCGGATCGTGTCGAGCGTGACGCCGCCCGATGCCTCGGTCGGCACGCGCCCGCCGACCAGCGTCACCGCGCCGCGCAGGGTCGGCACGTTCATATTGTCGAGCAGCAGGTGCGTCGCGCCAGCCGCCAGCGCGGGTTCGATCTGGTCGATGCGATCGACCTCGACGATGATCCGCTCAATCCCGGCGTCCTTCGCGCGCTTGACCGCCTCGCTGACCGATCCGGCGACGGCGACGTGATTGTCCTTGATCATCGCCGCGTCCCACAACCCCATGCGGTGGTTGGTCGCGCCGCCCATCCGCGTCGCGTATTTTTCGAGCACGCGCAGGCCCGGTATCGTCTTGCGCGTGTCGAGCAAGGTCGCGCCGGTCCCCGCGATGCGATCGACATAGGCGCGAGTCATCGTCGCGATACCCGACAGATGCTGGACGGTGTTGAGCGCCGAGCGTTCCGCGGTGAGCAGCGCGCACGCTTTGCCCGCGATCCGCATCAGGTCGGTCCCGGCCGCTGCCCGCGCGCCATCGGCAACGAGCGTCTCGATCTCCACCGCCGGATCGAGCGCGCGAAAGAAGGCCTCGGCGATCGGCAACCCCGCCACGACGATCGCATCGCGGCTGTCCATCACGCCGGTGAAGCGCGCGTCGGCGGGGATGACCGCTGCCGAGGTAATGTCGCCGCCGACCCCCAGATCCTCGGCCAGGGTTGCGGCAACGAACGCGTCGAGATCGAATCCGGGCAGGTCGAAAGCTGTTTTGGTCATCGGCCGGTCTCTGCCATGATCCGCCAATCGTCACCACGGGGAATCGGCCGATGACCGCCTATGTCGCCCTGCTCCGCGCCGTGAATGTCGGCGGGACCGGCAAGCTGCCGATGACCGAGCTCGCCGCGATGTGCGAGAAGGCGGGATTCGAACGGGTGAAAACCTATATCGCCAGCGGCAACGTCGTCTTCACCAGCGCCAAAAGCGAGAAGGCGGTAAAGTCCGCGCTCGAAACGGCGATGGCGGCCTATGCGGGGAAGCCGGTCGGCGTGATGGTGCGAACCGCGGCGGAGATGGCAGCGGTGGCGAAGGCTAATCCGTTCGCCGATGCACCCGGCAACCGAGTCGTCGCGATCCTGCTCGGCGCCGCGCCAGCGAAGGACGCGCTCGACCACGCCAGGCACATCGATGGCGAGGAGATGGCGCTGGGCAGGCGCGAAATCTACGTCCGCTACACCGACCACGGCATGGGCCAGTCGAAGCTCGTCATCCCCGCCGCCAAGGCCGGGACGGCGCGCAACATGAACACCGTCGCCAAGCTGGCGGAGATGGCCGCCGCGCTCTAGAAGCCTCCCGATAAAATAGAGGGGATCGATCATGCGCCGCACGTTCATTCTGCTGCTCGCCGCCACGGCCACGCTGGGCGCGACCGTCCCGGCCGCCACACCGGCGGCGGTGAAGAAGGTCAGCGCCGACGCGCAATTCTCGAGCCTGTCGAAGCGGTACATCGACAGTATCGCACGCTTTCAGCCCGGGTACGGCACGCAACTCGGCGATCATCGTTTCGACGACAAGCTCCCCGACATCACCGCGCGCGGGCGCGGCAACCAGATCGCGTTCGATCAGGCGATGCTCGGCAATCTGCGTACACTCGATTTCAAGGCGCTGAGCCGCGACAATCAAGTCGATTACCTGCTGCTCAAGAATGCGCTCGACTACGATCTGTGGGATCTTACGACACTCAAGAGCTGGTCGTGGAACACGCAGAGTTACAACGATGCCGCGGCGGGCGCGCTCTACACGCTGGCGGCCCGCGATTTCGCGCCGTGGCCGCAGCGGCTCAGGGCGGCGACCGCGCGGATGGAGACGCTGCCTGCGTTCCTGCTCGAAAGCCGGCGCCAATTGATCGCGGCCAAGGTGCCCGCGATCTACGCCACCACCGTTTCCAAACAGAATAGCGGTATCGCCGAAATCGCCGAGGGCATGCTCGCGCCGCATGCGGGCGAATTGACGGGCGCTGATCGCGCGCGCTTCGACGCTGCGCTCGCTCGGCTCAAGACAGCAGTCGCCGACCAGCAGACTTGGCTCGACAAGACTCTCGTTCCGGCCGCCAAGGGCGATTTCCGGCTCGGCGCCAAGCTCTACGACCAGAAGATGAAGTTCGCGCTGGTCTCCGACATCACGCGCGCCGAATTGAAGGCCAAGGCGACCGCCGCCGCCGCCGCAACCCGCGCCGAGATGTACGCGCTCGCGGGCAAGGTGCTGCCCAGCCCCCTCCCCGCCAATCCGACCCGCGCGGAGCAGCAAAAGGCGATCGAGGCCGCGCTCGATCTCACCTACGCCAAGCGCCCCGACCGCGCCGGACTGATGGACGCGGCCAAGGCGACGCTCGCCAGCGCGAGCGATTTCGTCCGCGCGAAGAACCTCGTCACGATGCCCAACGCGCCGGTCAAGATCATCACCATGCCCAAGTTCCAGCAGGGCAATGCGGTGGCGTATTGCGACAGCCCCGGCCCGCTCGATAAGGGCCAGGACACATTCTACGCGATCTCCCCCATCCCCGACGACTGGACCGACGCGCAGGCGACCAGCTTCCTGCGCGAATATAACAGCTACATGATCCACGACCTCAGCATCCACGAGGCGATGCCGGGGCACTGGCTGCAGATCGACCTGTCGAACCGCGACAAATCGGTACTCCGCGCGGTGCTGTCGTCGGGGCCGTTCGTCGAGGGCTGGGCGGTCTATGCCGAGGGGATGATGGCCGATCAGGATTATCTGGGCGGCGATCCGCTGTTCAAGCTGACCGTGCTCAAGATGCGGTTGCGATCGATCACCAACACGTTGCTCGATATCGGCATTCAGACCGAGGGAATGACCCGCGACCAGGCGATGGACCTGATGATGAAGGGCGCGTTTCAGCAGGAGCGCGAGGCGGCGGGCAAATGGGTCCGCGCGAGCCTCTCCTCGACGCAATTGCTCAGCTATTTCTCAGGCTACGAGGAGCATATGGCGATGCGCGAGGAGGCGAAACGTCGCTGGGGCGCGAAGTTCGACCTCAAGAAATATAACGATGCGGTACTCGCGCACGGGTCGCCGCCCGCGCGGTTCGCGCGAGAGCTGATGTTCGGGCTGCCGATCGAGTAAGCAGCCGCCGCGCTTGATTGCTCGCCTGCCTCTCTTGCTCTAGGTTAATCCCTGCGTCGCCGCGGCGCGGGGGGAACAGCGATGCCAGCCACTTCGTCCTACCGTCCGTGGCGGACGGCGCTGGGGTTGTTCCTGCCGCTCAGCCTCGGCCTCGGCTTCTTCGTTGCAGGGATCGGCACCACGATGTCGGCGCCGGTCACCAGCTGGGCGGCCGGCGCGTTCTGTTCGGGCACGGTGATCGACGGATCGGACTATTACACCACGCCGTCGGGCGGGAGCGGCGTGCACCGCCACATCATCTGCGTCACCGGAGAGGGCAAGAACGAAACGCGCGACGACATCACCTTCGACGGGATCGCGATCGCCTTTCCGCTCTATTCGGCGTTGTTCTTCGTCGGCCTGCTGATCTTCGCGGCGCCGCGTATGCGCCGCAACGCCGAGGCGCGCCCCGCTTCGTTCGATGTCGGCACTTTTACGACGACCGAAGGCGACGTCCCGCCCGATCTTCAGGGCGTGATGGGCATGGTCGCGGCAGCCATGCAGCAAGGCAATGTCACGGTTCACAACGTGACGATCGACTCGCAGCCGGACGACACGCCAGCGGCCCGGCTTGCCGCGCTCAAGCAACTCCACGACGGCGGTCTGATCAGCGACGCCGATTTCGAGGCGAAAAAGGCGGAAATCCTGTCGGGGCTTTAACCTCGCACCCGTTTGCTCAATACGCCCCTTCTTCCAGCCGCTGCGAAATCCACCAGATGTTGCCTTGCGGGTCGCGCAGCCCGCCTTGGCGGTCGCCATAGGGGCGGTCGCCAACCTCCATCAGCTGGACACCGCCCGCCGCGACCGCTTGCGCCATCGCAGCGTCGGCATCGGTGACGTAGATGTAATAGGTCGCCTGGCTGACCGGATTGTCGCCGGTCGCCTCGCTGACCATCACCGTCGTGTCGTTGAAGCGGATCTGGCCGTTGGCGACGGAGCCGTCAGGATTGTCGTGGACGCCGCTGACCTCTCCGCCGAGCCCGTCGCGCAGGAAATCGATATAGGCGTGGGCGTCCTTCGCGAAAATGTACGGAAACACCGTCGTGAAGCCCGGCGGAATCTGCATCGCGTCCTCCCTCAACGTTTGAACCCGAGCAGCACGTTGCCCTCGGTCGACAGGTAATTCCGCTTATAGTCGAACCGCGGCGTGTCGCTGAACAGCAGGTAATAATACTTCATCTGCTCCGACCACCAATAGCCCGGACAATGATCGGCCTGGCGCTTGGTCACTACGTCGGCGAGGTCGGTGTAGCCGTATTTGGTGCGGTTCCAGCGTTTCATGTTGAGATAGTGCGTACGGCCCAGCATCCGCCATTCGTCGCGGCCGTCGAGCAGCCAATGGTTGAAGGCGGCGTCGGCAAGCTCGGGGCGCAGCGAATTGGTCAAATAGGTCGGCTTGCCCGTCGCATAGTCATAGCCTTCGGGCAGGATGCCGTACTTGGCCTGCACACGTGCCCAGGCGCGCGTATAGGCGGCGCCGGTCGCCTCCGCCCCGCCCTGCGCGAGCAACCCGCCATAGAAGCTCGCGAGCTCGTCCTGCTCGGTTGACAGCGTCTTGCCGGTTTCGAAATCGACGTCGACGAACCACACATGCCCGCCCGCATGCTGCACCTGATGCTGCACGATTGCTGCGGTCAGCGTGTCGTACATCGCCTTGCACCCGGCATCGCCAAACAGCTGCCAGCCGTCCCAGCAATATTCATAGAAACTGTCCGACGGCGGGCCGATTGTCGCGCGGCGGCTGAGCCAGTCGCCGGTCCGCACGTCGATCTTGTCGGCGAGCAGCCCGATTTTGCTGCGCCGCTCGAACATCGCGGTCAGCGCGCGCTTGGCGGCGTCGTAATACTTGCGGTTGCCGGTCAGCTTCGACAGCGTCCCCAGCTCGGCGATGTGCGTGCCGGTCTCCGCCGGGTTGGTCGCCGGATCGCGCACGGCCTTCGTCCGGAGGTTGATGTAGCGATACGGCATGCCCGTGGGCGTATCGAACGCCGGGAGCAAACGGTCGGCGAGATCGCGCGCCTTCGCCAGCAACACCGGGTCGCCGCAGGCGTGATGTGCCGACAGCAACCCGCCGACCAGCCGGATATCGGTCTCGAACACCGACACTTCGCCATCGACGTCGAAGACCGCATTGGCCTTCACCCACGCCAGCGCGTCGGCGAATTCGGCATCGAGCCCCATCACCCACAACGTGTCCATCGCCTCGATCAGCGACAGCCCGAGGTGGCTGCTCTTGAGCGGAAAGCTCTTGTTACCGCCGCTCACCGGCAGGAAATCGTCCTTGCCCCAGGCGCGCTCGCGATACTGGCTCCACGCCCACTTCATCTCGGCCTTCACGTCGGCGGCCAGCGCACGCCAGTCGATGCGCGTGGATTTCGCCAGCGCCGGACTTGCCGCCAGCGCACCAAGCGCCAGCGCCGTCTCACGCCGGGACAAGGGGAGCTTGTTCATGCCATTCATCCTATCGCGCCGGTTGCCGAGTGCCAGCGAATAGCGGACACTCCCACCCACAAGCGGAGGCGGCGATGGCGAAGAAGAACAAATCGGGTGACATGGACGGCGGCGACGATCTCCAGCTTGCACTGGTGCAGATGCGGCTTGCGCAGGCGCAGACCGGCGAGCGCTCGGTCATCGTGCTCGAGGGGCGCGATGCGGCGGGCAAGGATGGGACGATCAAGGTGCTGACCGAGCACCTCTCGTTACGCTCGACCCGCGTCGTCGCGCTGCCCAAGCCCAGCGATTGCGAGAAATCGCAATGGTATCTGCAACGTTACATCGCGCATCTGCCCGCGGCGGGCGAGCTCGTGATCTTCAACCGCAGCTGGTACAACCGGGCAGGCGTAGAGGTGGTCAACGGCTTCTCGACCCCGGCCGAACAGGCGCAGTTCCTCAAGGACGTGCCGCGGTTCGAGGCGATGCTGGTCGAAAGCGGGATCAAGCTGGTCAAATTGTGGCTCGATATCGACAAGGCCGAGCAGAAGGAACGCCTCGACGACCGCGCGAGCAACCCGCTCAAGGCGCTCAAACGCTCGCCGCTCGACGCCGTCGCGCAGGACAAATGGGACGATTACACCAAGGCGCGGGATACGATGCTGACCGCGACGCACATCGATGTCGCGCCGTGGATCTGCGTGAAGGCGGACCACAAGAAGAAGGCGCACAAGGCGGTGCTGCGGTATGTGCTCAGGGCGCTGGCGCCAGATGAGGTGGCGAAGACCGTGCCGGAGCCGGATGCGGAAGTGCTTTTTGTGTACGAGAAGGCTGCGTTGAAGGACGGGCGGCTGGAGAAGTAATAGCTGGGGGCTGCATTTGCCAAGTGCTGGGCCAGAGCGAAATCGCAAGAGAAACGGCTCCGAGAACAAGGCCGATGACGCCCAATATCAGCGACACCAGACCGAGGCGGGCAGCCACCCTCGGCATCGCGTCAGTGGCGTTCCATGCCCACAAAAATTCATCCCACCAGCTTGCTTTTTCAAAGAAAAACTCCGCTGTGCCTGATGATGGGACGCCAAGCTTTTCGCGCGATCTAGAATCTAGCCATATCGAGTCTTTGTTGTTTTTTGGTGCCCCTCGCGCCACAGCCCGCAACCGTTTCGTTCCATGACAAACGATGACAATGCGTCCGCTCTTGGCAAACGGCCGGTGATCAAAGCTGACACGAACTAAATCTTCAAAAACGTCGTCTAGCTTCGCTTGAAAAATGGTCAGTTGGCTGGGCCAAACGTCTTTGACATTGATTGCCCCCGCATAGGTTTTTTAATCCCCCGTCACCCTGACCGGCCCCAAATCCCCCATCCCCACCGTCCCGCTCGCCATCGCGAGCATCGCGTCGAGGCTCTTCTTCGCCTTCAGCCGCAACCCTTCCTCGATCTCGATCCGCGGCTCGAGGTCGCGCAGCGCGACGTACAATTTCTGCATCGTGTTGAGCGCCATGTACGGGCAGATGTTGCAGTTGCAGTTGCCGTCAGCCCCCGGCGCGCCGATGAAATGCTTGTCGGGCGCGGCCTTTTCCATCTGGTGGATGATGTGCGGTTCGGTCGCGACGATCAAAGTGTCGCCGGGCATGTCGCGCGCAAACGCCAGGATGCCGCTGGTCGACCCGACATAATCGGCATGGTCGAGGATGTAGGGCGGGCATTCGGGGTGCGCGGCGATCGGCGCGCCGGGGTGCTGTAGCTGAAGCTTGAGCAACTCGGTCTCGCTGAACGCCTCGTGCACGATGCACACGCCGGGCCACAGCAGCATCTCGCGCCCGGTCTTGCGTGAGAGATACCCGCCGAGATTCTTGTCGGGGCCGAAGATGATCTGCTGGTCCTTGGGGATCTGGCTCAGAATCTTCTCCGCCGACGAACTGGTGACGATCACGTCGCTGAGCGCCTTCACCTCGGTCGAGCAGTTGATGTAGGTCAGCGCGATCGCATCGGGATGCTGCGCGCGGAACGCCGCGAACTGATCGGGCGGGCAGCTGTCCTCGAGCGAGCAGCCGGCGTTCATGTCGGGCAGCACGACGACCTTGTCGGGCGACAGGATCTTGGCAGTCTCCGCCATGAACTTGACCCCGCAGAACGCGATCACCTCGGCGTCGGTCGCCTGCGCCTTTTTGGACAAATCGAGGCTGTCGCCGACGAAATCGGCAATGTCCTGGATTTCGGGCTTCTGGTAATAATGCGCGAGGATGACGGCGTTGCGCTCTTTGCGCAGCCGGTCGATCTCCGCGCGGAGGTCCAGGCCTTTCAGGTGCGGGTGCTGTTCCATGACACGGACATGGCCCCGCGACCGGTTGCGATCAAGCGGCTAGCGCCCTGTCACCTGCGGGCCGACGGGCGGCGGCGCGAAATCGAGCGGGGCGATGTTGGCGCCCGGCGAACCCGCCGTGACCGCGCCGTAGATCGCGGTGCCGACCGGGCTGTAGGTCACCGCCTCGGTCACGATCAGCGAGGCGACGATCACCGCGATGCCCCGCGCCCAGGCCGGGTGCGCCTTCCCGGTGCGGCGAATATCGGCGACGATACCGATGACCGGAAAGATCATGATCGCGACAAAGGTCGCTTCGTAGGCCCAGGGGGAGAGCAACGGCATCGGCAGCAATCGCCCGAACGCCGGCCCGAGCAGCAGCGACATCCCGCAATAATGCAGCCGGCGATGCCATTCGGTGCGCTTTCGCATCACGATCGCCGCGGTCGTCAACCCGGCGAAGGAGAACACCGTCATCGGATCGAAGATCAGGAACTGGAGTGGCCGGAAGAAGAACGGCACATGCCCCGCGCGCACCATCGCGACCGTCACAGCACAGCCGAGCCCGACCATCAGCACCATCCACCCCGCGGCGATCCAGCCGAGCGTGCGGTGGAGCGACATCGTGCCGCGCGTGACGAAGATGTTCTGGAGCAAATAGATCACCCACCACCCCATGAAGACGATGGCATGGGCGTGGACCAAAGGCGGGGAGCCGAAGCTCGACCGGCCCGCCGCGAGTTGCAGCGAGAAGCCGGCGACGATGGTCAGCGCCATCACGACGGCCATCTTCAGGAAGAAATTGTCATCGCGCGCTGGCTCAACGTACGGTGCGGTGATCGTTGCCATTGCGCCATCCCCCCGGAAAATCCCGCCGGGGAATATCAAATCAAGCCGCGCGCCGCCAGACCTCGCCGTCCTCGCTCACCAGCTCGCGTGTGCGCAGATCATAGAGATGCGCAAGCACCGATCGCTCGGCGGCGGGAAACAGGCGTGGGTCGATCCCCGCGTACATCCGCGCGACCATATCGGGGATGCTCTGCGGCGCGGTGTCGAGCAGGCGCATTATCTGCCCCTCGCGTTGCCTGCGGTGTCCGATCAGCCCGCGGACCAGCCGCTGCGGCTTGTCGACCGGGTCGCCGTGTGCCGGGTAATAGATGCGGTCGTCGCGGTCCTGGAGCTTGGCGAGGCTCGCCATATAGGCCGCCATGTCGCCGTCGGGCGGCGAGACGATCGTGGTCGACCAGCCCATCACGTGATCGCCGGTGAACAGCGCCTTCGTCTCCGGCAGCGCGAAAGCGAGGTGATTGCTGGTGTGGCCGGGTGTCGCCAGCGCGGTCAGCGTCCATCCCTTGCCCGACACGCTCTCGCCCTCGGCCAGCACACGGTCGGGGGCGTAATCCTTATCGAAACTGGCATCGGCGCGCGGGCCGAGATCGTCGAGCGCGAGGCGCGCGCAGCCGACGATCGGGGCGCCGGTCACAACCTTGAGCGGCGCGGCGCCGGGGCTGTGGTCGCGATGCGTGTGGGTGATGACGATGGCGGTGACCGGGCGACCGTCGATCGCCCGGATCAGCGCCGCGATATGCGTTGGATCATCAGGACCGGGATCGATCACCGCCAGGTCGGTCGTCCCGACCAGGTGCGTCTGCGTACCGGTATGCGTGAAGGGCGAAGGATTGTCCGCCAGCACCCGCGTCACCAAAGGTTCGAGGACCTGCGGCACGCCGGGCTGTTGCTCATCCATGCCGGCGAAATGGCGCGGCGGCGGCGGCTTGGCAAGGGTCCGGGACGGCGCGTGACCGGCGCCGCCCCTCCCCCTCCCGGCTCAATCGGCCTTGGCGATATCCGATTCGAGTTCCTTGATCGATTCGTCGATCCCTTCGAGCGCTTCGCGGCGACCATCGGCCGACATCGAATTGTTGCGGGCGATATTCTCGCGCGCGCGGCGCAGCCCCTCCAGCGCGTGGCCGTAGGCCATGCGTTCGATGTCCTTCGACTTGCCGGCCTGATCCGCCGCACGGCTCGCCATCCGCTCGATGCGATCCTTGCAGATCACGATCACGCGCTTGCCGGCCTTGGTGGTGTTCTCGACCATGTTGCGGCCCGGACCGTCACCGCCGCAATTGACTTCGGTGACTTGTGGCGGCTCGCCGACGAAATTCTCCATCGTCCGCTTGCCGTCCTTGTTCATCGTGATGACGCGGTCGACGCGATAGGTCCTGATCGCGGGCACATCGGGCATATCCTCGGGTGTCGCGTCGCGCACCGTGCCGTCCTTGTCGCGGATCAGAATCTTGACCTTCGTCACCTTCGTCTTGCCATCAGCGGTCGTCACGACGGTCGTGCCAGGCTCGCGCGGGATGGCACCAGCGGGCGGCGCGGGCGGCGGCGGCAAGTCGCTACCCTCGGGCATCGCTGGCGGCGCCGGCGGTGCGGTCTGTAACTTCAGGTCGATCGTCGCGATGTCGATCCCGGTAGCTTTCTCGACGCCGGCGCGGACGCTGGCGGCGGCGGTGGTGCCGCTGGCGGTGGCGGTCAGTCCGCCGATCATCAGCGCGGCGACGGCGGTGCCGCCCAGAGCAAGGCGAAGCCGCGAACGCGGCCCGGTGGTAAGCATCCTCAATCGTCCTTTCAGGTCATTGATGGTGTGAAGGTGGCACGCCGCCGACACCGCGCCGCCATGCGCCGCCTTGACGATGGCACAGGCATAGGTGTGGCGGTCGATCGCCGAGCGGCCGGCCAGAACACGTGCATCGTTGGCCATTTCCTGATCGCTGCGGAACGCCCGGAAGGCGCGCCAGGCGAGCGGGTTGAACCAGTGCAAGGCGAGCACGCCGAGCGCGATCCAATTGGCGACCAGGTCGCCGCGCTGGTGGTGGCCAAGTTCGTGAAGCAGCGCGAGTTCGCGCTCGTCGGCGTCGTAGCGTTCGGCGAAATCGCGCGGGAAGGCGACGTAGCGGCGGAAGATGCCGAACGCGAGCGGCCCCGACGCGGCGTCGGTCTCGATCACGTCGACCGCGCCGGTCCGTTCGGTGAGCGTGCTGCCCGCGATCATCCGCCGGCAGAAGCGCCAGTGACTGACCGCGTGCCAGCCCAGGAATACCGCCGCGCCCGCGCCCCACAACACGGCCAAGGGTAAGCCGAGCGAAGGAAACAGGGATGTGGGCGCGGCGGCCGAGCCTCCGAGCGGCTCGATCACGTAAACGGTCAGCGTTTCGCTCGCGCGTTGCGCCAGCGCCGGCGCGGCGGTGTCGCGCCACGCGGGGAGCTGCGGCAAGGGTGGCAGCACCAGCCGGATCGCGGGAAGCGCCCATAACGCATAGGCGATCCCGGGCCCGAAGGCGCGGCGGACGGGCCCGCGGATGAGCAGCACGACCGCCATCAGCACGGCAGAGGCGATCAGCGCCTCGATCCCCCAGCCGATCACGACTTGAGATCCTTCAGCAGCGCCTCGATCTCGGCGATGTCCTGCGCGGTCAGCTGATCGCGTTCGGCGAGGTGCGCGACGAGCGGCGTGAGCTTGCCGCCGAACAGCCGGTCGATCAGCCGCTGCGATTCACCCGCGACATAATCCTCGCGCACGACGATCGGGCGATAGAGATAGCGCCGCCCCTCTTCTTCATGTGCGATCACGTTCTTGGCGAGCAAGCGGCCGAGCAGCGTCTTGACGGTATTCGCGCTCCAGTCGCGCTCGGCGGGGACGCGCTCTGCGACGTCCTGGGCGCTCAGCGGGCTTTGGTCCCACAGTACCTCCATCACCGCATGTTCGGCATCGCTGATTCGTTCGGCCACGACTCGCTCCCGCTTTGACTACGGATGTAATCGCAGCGATTACGGGTGTAGTCAAGTGGCGGAATGCCTAATCCTATTCCGTCACCCTGAACTTGTTTCAGGGTCCACCGCGCCAATCGACAGGACAGTGTGGATGCGCGGTGGATGCTGAAACAAGTTCAGCATGACGGAATGATAAAACGTCGGAAAAACTTACAAGTCGAGGGAGAATGCCGGGAGCATTAACCATCGTCTCTGGCGGAAATCTGCCATCGGCCTGACTTGGCACGCGCCCTGCACTATATCCCATGCCCGAGCGGTTTCCCGCTTCAGCAGGGTGGACCGGCGCTTCCCCCGATCTCGCGCCGGTCCACCCTCACCCGGCTTTTCCCACCAATCGATTATTCGGCGGCGACCGGCACCGCGTCGATCGGCATGTCGCCGCGATAGCGCCAGCCCTTACCCGATCGTGCTCGCGCAGCGGCATGTGTCATCGCGCGGGGATAAATGTCGTTGAAGAGGTGATCGAAGGTCCGCCGCCAGCTGAAATTGTCCTCGACATGCGCGCGCGCGGCGGCGCCGACAGCGTCATGATCGCCGCGCCACAGTCTGACGACGTTCTCCGCCATCGCCTTCGTATCGTCGGTCGGACCGAGCAGCCCCAGCCCCGCCGGCACGCGATCGGGCATCGCGCCGGACGCCACGCCCACCACCGGCAGGCCGCACGCCTGCGCCTCGAGCACCGAAATGCCGAACGTCTCGTCGGCCATCGCCGACACGTAGAGATCCGACGAGGCCAGCGCGCGGGCGAGTTCGGCACGGTCCTTCTCGAACCCCGGAAATGCGACGGGCAACCCCTTGGCTTCGGCCTGGAGCCGCGCCATCAGCTTGCCGTCGCCCATCATCACCATCGCCGCGTCAAGATCGGCAGGCAGTTTCTTGAACATCGCGATCAGCCGGTCGGCGCGCTTCTCGTTGTCGATCCGACCGGCATAGATCAGCAGCGGACCTCTGCCGCCGAGGCCGAGTTCGCTGCGGTAGGTCGGATCGCACTTGTCGGGCGAGAACATGCTCGTATCGACGCCGAGCGGCAGCACGTCGGTGCGCGTTATCTTGCGCGCGCCAAGCGCTTCGCGCGCATCCTCGCTCAGCGTGTAGACCCAGTCGAACTCGCGATACGTGATTTCGGCATAGCCATAGATCAGCCAGCGCAAACTGCGGCCGATCGCCTCGCCGAATTTGTCCTTGGCGACGCGATAGACGTGCGCGTTGGGAAAATCGGTACGGTATCCGGCGATCAGCGCGGTTTCGGGAAAGGCCTTGCGATGGTTGATCGCGGTCCAGGGCAGCACCCATGGGCACAAAGATTCGATCACGTCGGGCTGATATCTGGCCAAAATGTCACGGACGACGCCGGTGCGCAGGATGAAGCGGTAATTGGGGCTGCCATGCACCGGCTTCGCGCCGACTTCCGCGAAGATGTGGCGGCCGTTGACGGTGATCCTGTCCTCGGGCCCGGGCACGATCTGGAGCAAGTGATGCGGCGTGTGGTTCAGCACGTAGTCGCGCTTCTCACGCAGATACGTGCTGATCCCCCCGCCGCCCGAGGGCGCGTAGCTTTGCGTCAGGTCGCACAGGATCAGCGGCCCGGCATCGCCCGGCCTGCGCGGGAAATCTCCGTTGAGCAGCATCGAACAGGGGCCCCTTTACCGCCGGCTATTACGCCGCCGTAACGCCCTGGTCGGCAAACAGTTGCGCCAGCTCGCCGCTCTCGTACATCTCCATCATGATGTCGGAGCCGCCGACGAATTCGCCCTTCACATACAATTGTGGGATGGTCGGCCAGTCGCTGAACGCCTTGATCCCCTGGCGCACATCCTGGTCCTGCAGCACATCGGTGCTCTCGAACTCGACGTTCAGATGATTGAGGATTGCCACCGCACGGCTGGAGAAACCGCATTGCGGAAATAGCGGGCTGCCCTTCATGAACAGCATCACGTCGGCACCGTTGACGATGCCGGCGATACGGTCGTGGGTCGAATCGGTCATCGATAGAACTCCTTTACTCGGCGGCGGTGGTGAGTTGCAGCGCGTGCAAGACCCCGCCCATACGGTCACCTAATGCGGCATATACCGCCTGATGTTGTCTGATCCGTGGCAATCCTGCGAAAGATGCACTGATCACACGCGCGGCATAATGGTCGCCGTCGCCGGCGAGATCGGTGATTTCGACTTGCGAGCCGGGAATACCCGCAACGATCAACGCCTCGATATCGGCCGCGGCCATAGCCATTACTTCAATTCCATCAACTGGCGGCGCGCCTCGACCGCCTGATCGTCGATCGCCTTGCGCACCATCGCGTCGTCGACCTCGACCCCCGCCGCGGTCAGGTCGCCGAGCAGCTTACGCACGACATCCTCGTCGCCGGCTTCCTCGAACTCGGCGTGGATGACCGCGCGCGAATAGGCATCGGTTTCCTCGGGGGTCAGCTTCATCAGCCCTGCCGCCCACTGGCCGAGCAATTTGTTGCGCCGTGCGATGACGCGAAACGCCATGTCCTCGTCGCGTGCGAACTTGGTCTCGAAAGCGCGCTCGCGATCGTCGAAGGTGGTCATGGTCGCTCCCTGGCCGATTGTTACGGTCTGGGAGATAGGGTCGGCGGCGCGGTATGGGAAGGGCTGTTACTCAGCCACCTTCACCACCAGTTTTCCGATCGCGCCGCGCGCGGCCATCTTGGCGATCGCCTTGCCGCCATCCTCGAACGCAAAGATTTCGGTGACGCGCGGGGCGATCTTGCCGTCCTTCCACAAGCGGAACAGGCGGTCGATATGCGCCGCGTTGGCCTTCGGATCGCGCGCCGCGAAGGCGCCCCAGAACACGCCGCAGACGTCACAACTCTTGAGCAAGGTCAGGTTGAGCGGCAGGCGCGGGATGCCGGCGGGGAAGCCGACCACGAGGTAGCGCCCTTCCCAGCCGATCGAGCGCAGCGCGGGCTCGGCATAGTCGCCGCCCACCGGATCGTAGATCACGTCATACCCGGTCTTGCCGCCCGCCGCCTTGAATTGCTCGGCCAGTGCTTTGGACTGGTCCTTGTCGAACGGGGCGCGGCCATAGACGATTGTCTCGTCCGCGCCCGCTTCGCGGCACGCCGCGGCTTTCTCCTCCGATGACACCGCCGCGACGACGCGCGCGCCGAACGCCTTGCCGAGTTCGACCGCCGCCAGCCCGACCCCGCCCGCCGCGCCCAGCACGAGCAGATTATGCCCTTCCTTCAAATGCCCGCGATCGAGCAACGCGTGGATCGTCGTGCCGTATGTCAGAATCAGCGACGCGCCTTCCTCGAAGCTCCGCCCCTCGGGCAGCGGGTAGAGGCTCGCCACGGGCACCGCGATCTTCTCGACCAGCCCGCCCGACCCGGTCGTGCACAGCACGCGGTCACCGGGCTTGAACCCGGTCACGCCCTCGCCGACGCTGTCGACCACACCCGACACTTCGCTGCCCGGCGCGAACGGGCGCGGCGGCTTCATCTGGTATTTATCCTCGATGATCAGCACGTCGGGATAGTTGATGCTGCACGCCTTGACCGCGACGACGACCTGACCCGGCCCGGCGACGGGATCGGGCAATTCGTCCATCACCAGCGTATCAGGGCCGCCCGGTTCCTTCGACAGCAAAGCCCGCATCGTGTCTCTCCCGGCTGAGCCACGGGCGCTGCTCAACGACCGCGGATTCGTATTTCGAAATCGCGGTATCCCTTGCCAGCGTCAGCCCGACCTCGTCCAGCCCTTCCATCAGGCATTGCCGGCGAAACGGATCGAGCGCGAATTCGAAGCGGTCCTGAAACGGCGTGGTGACCGTCATCGTCTCGAGGTCGACATGGATCACGTCGGTCTTGGCCACCTCGATCAGCCGGTCGATCGCGTCCTGCGGCAGCACAACGGGGACGATGCCGTTCTTGACCGCATTGCCCGAAAAGATGTCCGAATAGCTCGGCGCGATCACCGCGGTGATGCCCATGTCCTTGAGCGCCCAGGCGGCATGCTCGCGGCTCGATCCGCAACCGAAATTGTCGCCCGCGATCAGGATCGGGCTGCCGGCATATCGTTCGTCGTCGAAGATGTTGCTCGGCTGTGCGCGCACCGTTTCGAACGCGCCCTTGCCGAGTCCGGCGCGCGAAATGGTCTTGAGCCAATGCGCCGGGATGATGACGTCGGTATCGATATTCTCGGCGCCCCACGGATAAGCGCGCCCTTCGACCCGACGGACCGGCGTCATTTGGTCGTCCTGTCGACCGCCACGGGCGTCGCCATCGCGGCATAAGCGGCAACGCCGCTCAGGATCGAACCGACCACCAGCAAAACGAGTACGCGTTTCATCGCTGTCCCCCCATCAACTCACGAACGTCGGTCAGCCGTCCCGTGACCGCCGCCGCCGCCGCCATCGCCGGGGAAAGCAGATGCGTCCGCGCGCCCGGCCCCTGCCGTCCTACGAAATTTCGATTCGAGGTGGAAGCGCATCTCTGACCAGCCGGTACTTTATCGGGGTTCATTGCCAGGCACATCGAGCAACCGGGCTCACGCCATTCGAACCCAGCGGAAATGAAGATGCGGTCGAGCCCTTCGGCTTCGGCTTGGCGCTTGACGAGGCCGGAGCCCGGCACGACCAGCGCGCGGACGCCGTCGGCGACGTGGCGGCCGTTCGCGACCGATGCCGCAGCGCGCAGATCCTCGATCCGGCTGTTAGTGCAGCTTCCGATAAAGACGTGCTCGATGGCGACGTCCTGCATCGCGGTGCCGGGGGTCAGGCCCATATAATCGAGCGATTTCTGCGCCGCGACGCGCTTCGACGGGTCGGCGAAGCTGTCGGGATCGGGAACGATGCCGGTGATCGGCACGACGTCCTCTGGGCTGGTACCCCAGGTCAGCGAGGGGGCAATATCGCTCGCCGACAGCTTGACGGTAGCATCGTACCGCGCGCCAGAATCGGTGGGCAGCGTCCGCCACCATGCGACCGCCTGTTCCCAATCGTCACCGCTCGGCGCCATCGGGCGGCCCCTGAGATAGGCGAAGGTCGTCTCGTCGGGCGCTATGAGGCCCGCGCGCGCGCCGCCCTCGATCGACATGTTGGCGACGGTCAGACGCCCTTCGACCGACAAACCGCGGATCGTGTCGCCGGCATATTCGATGACGTACCCCGTGCCGCCCGCCGCGCCGATCTTGCCGATGATCGACAACACCACATCCTTCGCCGACACGCCGAAGCCGAGCGACCCTTCGACGCGGATTTCCATGGTCTTCGATTGCTGGAGCAGCAGCGTTTGCGTGGCGAGCACATGCTCCACCTCGCTGGTGCCGATCCCGAACGCCAGCGCACCGAGCGCGCCGTGCGCTGAGGTGTGGCTATCGCCGCATACCAATGTCGTACCGGGAAGCGTGAATCCCTGTTCGGGGCCCACGACATGAACGATCCCCTGCGCGGCGGCGAGCGCGTCGATATAGGGCACGCCGAACTCGGCGACGTTGCGGCGGAGCGCGTCGAGTTGATTAGCGCTTTCCGGATCGGCGATCGGGATCGCATGGCCCGCCGCGTCCACGCGCGGCGTCGTCGGCAGATTGTGGTCGGGCACCGCCAGCGTCAGGTCGGGCCGCCGCACGGTACGCCCTGCCGCCCGCAGCCCCTCGAATGCCTGCGGGCTGGTGACTTCATGGACCAGGTGCCGGTCGATATAGATTAGGCACGTCCCATCATCGCGCCGCTCGACGACATGCGCGTTCCAGATCTTTTCGTACAAGGTGAGCGGCGCGGCCATGATGCGCGCCTTAACCGAAAGATGCGTCGGGGCAAGTTTTTGCGGAATGAAGTTGCGCCAACCTATCTACGCCTCCCCGGCGAAGGCCGGGGCCCAGGTCGCAGCCGGCCCGAAACTGGGCCCCGGCCTCCGCCGGGGAGGCGTTAAAAGGATAAGGCAGGAGAAACGTAATCGGCATTATGCTCGATCGGCAGCGTCGATCCGTTACGCATCGCCTGAAGTACGGCCGCGAAATCGGTCGCGCAGCGAAAACCGAGTTCGCGCTCGATCAGCCCGGCGTCATATACTCGGCCAATACTCTCAGGCAGACGCCACCCCCACGCGGCATACAAATCCGCCGCATCGGGGAAATAGCGCCCGATCACGGTGCGAGCGTCGCGCTTCAATTCGGCGGCATCCTCCCGCGCGAACGGTGTCGGCGCCGACACCAGATACGTTCCGAACCCGACCGTCGGCGCCTTCTCCAAGGCAGCGACATGCGCCGCCGCGCAATCCTCGACGGTCAGCCGGCGGTTGAGAAATTCGTTAGCCTTCATGTTCTCACCCGAGAGGTCGCGATGGGTGTCGTCATCCTCGGGGAAAAAGCGTGCGGTCCTCAGCACGATTACGGGCATCCCGGTTTCGCCATGGACCAGCCGGCAGACTTCCTCAGCGGCGCGCTTGGTCAAGCCATAGACATTGCGCGGGGTGAGCGGCCCGCTGCTCTCGTCCAACCAGACCGCTTCGGTCGAGGTCTCGTCGCGGATCGCCTGGGTGATCATCAGCGAGGTCGTCGAGGTGAACACGAACCGCTCGACCCCGGCCGCAACCGCTTCCTCGAGCAGGTTGAGCGTGCCCGTCACGTTGACGTCGATGAACGCCTGCCTCGGATAGCGCTCGATGTCGGGTTTGTGCAGCGCCGCGGCATGGATCACGCCTTCGATCCCGTGGCTCAGCATCGTGCGCTCGACCAGCGCGCGGTCGGCCAACGTCCCGACCACCTGCGTATCCGGCCCCGGCGCAACGTCGAGCCCCGTTACCGCGTGCCCGGCCGCACGAAGCATCGTCGCCAGATAGCGCCCGAGCCACCCCGTCGATCCGGTCAGCAAGACGCGCATGGGCTCAGGCGGCGGCGGCGAGCGGCCTCGGTGCCGGCTCATTCTCGAGGTCGTCGGCCCAGTCGGTGCGCCGTGGTGTCCACGGATTGAGGAACACCAAAGGAATCTTGAGGAACAGCAATTCGCGATGGATCCAGAAATCGGTCAGTTTCTCGGTCCATTTGGCCTGCGGCCGCCCAGTGCGGTCGAGCCAGTCCTGATACGGCTGCCAATGGCTCGGCTCGTCCTTTTCGACGATCTTGAAAATACGCACCATCACCGGGTCGCCCTTGACCAACGGCGATTTTAGCAGCGCGTCGACCTGTTTCATGCCCCTCATCTCGGTTAGCATGATGACGCGGCACAGCCGTTCGAACATGTCGTCGTTGTGGATCACCGCTTGCGTATCGAGCTCGTCGATCGTCACGCGGAACACGATCTCCACAAAGCGATCGATATGGCCGAGCGCACGGTCGACCTTGAGCGGCATCTTGCCCTGCAATTCGAACCAGCGGCGGAACATCGTGTAATGCTTGCGCTCGTCGGCGCGGTGCTTCTCGATCGCGGCGATGAACACCGCATCGTCGGGACAGCGCACCCGCACCGCCTCGAGCACGCGGTCGATACTCGTGTAACCGCGGTGCTCGTTATAGATGTAGATCGACGCGAGGACGTCGAGATAGCGGCGGCGGAAAGCTTCGAACATGCGGGCACCTTACGCCTCGCCGGCTTGCCCGACAATGTACAGGATCAACGCGCCGGCATCGCCCGCATGAGGAACGCCACGCTGTCGGCGAGCACCGGAGCCTTGCCGCGAAACGGCTTGGACAGCGCCATCGCGACATCCTCATGACTAAGGCCCGGATAGTCGATCATCTTCACCAGCGCGCCGAACTGCTTGAGCCGCGCGGTCAGGTCGTAAGCGTTGTGCGGCTTGACCTCCATGTCGGCGGTCGACGTGACGAGCAGCATAGGTGGCGCATCCTTGCGCGCGAAGGTGATCGGCTGAGTCGCTTTCGGGTCCGCCGCGTTGCCCAGCGCGTCGATCGCGCGCTTCGAGGTGAAGGGGTAGAAATTGTACGGGCCCGACAGCCCGACCGCCGCCTTGATGATCTTGGGATCGACCCCCTCCGCCCGCAACCATCGTTCGTCGAGCGCCAACATCGCGACAGTGTACGCGCCCGCCGAATGACCGGCGATGCCGATCCGGTTGGGGTCACCGCCAAACTCGGCGATATGGTCGCGCGTCCATTTGACCGCCTGCGCGCCGTCCTGGAGCATCGCCGGGAAGTGGATCGACGGCACCTTGCGGTAATCGGGCATCACCACGACGAACCCGGCCTTGACATAGGCGCGCGCGGCGAACGCATAAGCGCGGCGGTCGCCCTTCACCCAGCCGCCGCCGTACCAGAAGATCAGCACCGGGCGTGGCACGGTAGCGGGTTCGGATGGCGTCCACACGTCGAGCGTCTGCCCGGTCGTGCCGAACGCGATGTCGCTGCCCGGCCGGCTCGCGCCCCAGCCGCCGCCCATCGCGCCGTCGAGAATGCTCAGAAGCCCCGGCGGTGAAACGGTAGCGACCATGATCCCCAGCCCCGCCAGCAGAATGACGACGCCGACGACCAGCCAGCGGCGGATCACGCCGTGATCAACGCGTCGTAGGTCGCCGTCGTCTTGGCCGCTACTTCGTCCGCGGTCACGCCGGGCGCGATCTCGATCAGGCGGAATGGCGATTGGTGGTCGGGGCGCTGGAACACCGCCAGGTCGGTAATGATCATATCGACCACGTTCTTGCCGGTCAGCGGCAACGTGCACGACGGGATGAACTTCGGGTCGCCGTTCTTGCTGGTATGCTCCATCACGACGATGATCTTCTTGACGCCGGCGACCAGATCCATCGCGCCGCCCATGCCCTTGATCATCTTGCCGGGGATCATCCAGTTGGCGATGTCGCCATTCTCGGCGACTTCCATCGCGCCGAGCACGGTCAGGTCGATATGCCCGCCGCGGATCATCGCGAAGCTGTCCGCCGAGCTAAAATAGACCGATTGCGGCAGTTCGCTGATCGTTTGCTTGCCGGCGTTGATCAGGTCCGGATCCTCTTCGCCCGCAAACGGGAACGGCCCGATCCCGAGCATCCCGTTCTCGGACTGGAGCGTCACCTCGACCCCCGCCGGGATATGGTTGGCGACGAGCGTCGGAATGCCGATGCCGAGATTGACGTAATACCCGTCACGTAATTCCTTGGCGGCGCGCGCGGCCATGTCGTCACGAGTCCAGGGCATCAATTGTCCTTTCTGGCCACTGCGACCGGCAGCGGCAAATCACTGGTCGGCGCATCGCGCTCGGCTTCGAATCCTTCCCAGATCCGCTCGAGCATCTCGCGCTCCGGCCGACCCATCGCCTTGCCCCATGCCGCGGCGGCGTGGCGCGCGGCATCGACCAATGCGATCCCGAACAAGGCCGGGTCCGGACCCAGCGCGCGGGGATTGACGAAATAGCTCGCCGGGCCGTCCTCCTTTGCCCAGGCGCGGAGGAATTCGCGTCCGCCGCCGAGCATTTCGGCAAACGGCACCAGGTCGATCGGGATCGGTTTGTCGCTCATTTCTTCACCGGCGGTTGTACGGGGCCATAGGTGCCGGGCGCCTCGACCGGCGGAGCGCTCGACCTCGGTTTGGCGGCGGGTGCCGGTACGGGGGTCGGCGCCGGCTGAAGCGGTGCCGGCCACACGATGACCGGCGACGCCGACACCGGTGCGGGGACCGGCGCAGGCACTGGCTGTGGGCTCACCGGCCCAGGCACGTTGCCGATCGACGGCCCCGGATCGGTCCAGCGCCGGTCCTTGGGGAACACATCGTCGATATTGCCCTTCATCGCGGTGCCGTAAAGGGGGTTGGGCAGCACGAACCAACCATGCCCCCACAGCATCCGCAGCATCGGCGAATTGGTCATCGCGCGACGTTGCGCCAGTCCCATGTCGGGCGCGTTGAACAAGTCGCTGAAATCGCCGAGCTGGTCGCCGACCATCGCGATGACGCAATATTTGGCCGAAATCGCCCAGCGCCGCCCGTCCTTGCCGCTGCCGGGATTGCCGCCGTCGCCCTTTAGCCACAAATTCTTCAGATGCACCGCCGGGCCGAGCCCGGCCAGCGTCAGCGCCGCGACGGTCGAATCCGACGTCGCCGCCGACCGGTTCGAATTATACACCACCGCAATCCCCGCCAGCCGCGCCGCGCGGATCGCCTCTAGCGCGCCGGGCACCGGATCGACCGCGCCGATCCCGCTGGTTTCCCAGCGGTCCCAGCGGCTCTGGTCGTACGGCCCGTTGCGCTGGCTGTCGTCGGCTTCGTAGCCCAGGTTCATCAGCGCGGTTTCGTCGATGTCGAGCACCACCGCCGGCTGCTGGTTGGCGGCGCACGTCATGAACTTGGGCGCGGCGAGCGTCGCGCCGGGAGCCAGCACCACCGACGGCACCGGATGCCCCACCTGAAAATCGCTGGCGCGCGCGAGCAGGAAATCGGTCAGCCCGAGATAGGCCTGGATGCTGATCGCCGACGCTTCGCCCGAGCCGTAGAGATATTGCATCCCCGGCGGGATGCTCCCCGGCGCGGGCGGTGGCGGCGCCGGAACCGCCGCCGGAATCGCCTGCCCCGGCGCAACCGCAACGGCGCCAGGCTGCGCGGCCGCCGCAACCGGCGGCACCGGCCGCGACGATGACGGCAAATCGTCATCGCGCTTCTTGTCGAAGAACTTCTTCTTGCCGATGAACCCGCCGGCGAGGATCGGCGCGGCGGCCGCGAGGCAGCCGTTCAGCGTGATGCTGCCCGCGAGCAGCGCGAAAACCAGCGGCTTTCTCATGCCGCCACCCGCTCGCGCACGGTGCGGAACTCGATCTTCTTGTCGTAGGGCGCGCCGACGATCATGCGGTTGACGTAGATGCCGGGCAAATGGACCTGATCGGGGTCGAAGGTACCGACCGGCACCACTTCCTCGACCTCGGCAACGCAGACCCTGCCCGCGGTCGCCATCGGTTGATTGAAATTACGCGCGGTCTTGCGGAAGATGAGGTTGCCGGCCTCGTCGGCCTTCCACCCCTTGATGATCGACAGATCGGCGCGGATGCCGCGTTCGAGAATGTAATCCTCGCCGTCGAAATTCTTGACCTCTTTACCGTCGGCGACTTGCGTGCCGACGCCGGTCTTGGTGTAGAAGCCGAGGATCCCCGCCCCGCCCGCGCGGCAGCGTTCGGCCAGCGTCCCCTGCGGGCAGAATTCGACCTCGAGCTCGCCACTAAGATATTGCCGCTCGAACTCCTTGTTCTCACCGACATAGGACGAGATCATCTTCTTGACCTGACGCGTGCGCAGCAGCTTCCCGAGCCCCTCGCCGTCGATTCCGGCATTGTTGCTGGCGATCGTCAGATCCTTGGTGCCCGCGTCGCGGATCGCATCGATCAGCCGCTCGGGAATCCCGCACAACCCGAACCCGCCCGCGCAGATCGTCATTCCGTCGAACAGCAGACCGTCGAGCGCCGATGCGGTATCTGAATAAAGCTTGCGGGCCATGCGGACTCCTTGGGTGTTGCCCTGCGAATAGAAGGCGGTGCGCGGCGGGGCAAGACGGCCGGTGGCCGGTTTAGGGCCGAGCCGGGACCACGCGCCGGATATTGGGCCAAATATGGGCCGCGGCTCGTCGCTTTGGCCCAAATCCGGCCACGAACCGCGCCCAACCCGGCCTCGACCGGGGGGCCATAGAGGCCTCCCGGTTTTTTGTTGTGACAGGAGTTTTTATGCGTTTCCTCATCGCCTCCGCCTTGATGGCCAGTGCCGCCATCGCCACCCCCGCGCTCGCGCAGGACGCCCCCGCGCCCGACAAGGAATTCCAGGGCTTCAAGATCGTCGGCAATACCGGGATCGACCGCGTGAATGCCGGTGGCGACGGCGAAACCGGCCTCAGCTATGGCGGCACGGTCGGCTACGACTATCAGGCCGGCAAGGCCGTGTTCGGCATCGAAGGCGGGATCGACGGATCGACCACCAAGCGCTGCGACAGCAATGTCGTCGTCGCGGGTGACGAATTGTGCGCCAGGACCGGCCGCGACTTGTACGTCGGCGGCCGCATCGGGGCGGTGGTCGGCGGCAAGGCGCTGCTCTACGTCAAGGGCGGTTACACCAACGCCCGTGCGGTCGCGGATTACACGGTGGGCGCCACCACGACCAAGACCGGCGACAATCTTGACGGCGTGCGCGCCGGCGCGGGCGTCGAGCTCAACGTCAGCCGCAACATCGTCGGCCGCGTCGAGTATCGCTACTCGAACTACGAGCAGGACGTCAGCCGTCATCAGGCGCTGGTCGGCCTCGGCGTTAAGTTCTGATCGCGCGTATCTTGCGATCGGACGGGGCCGCGCGGGGAAACCTGCGCGGCCTCTTTTTTGGCTAGACTTGCGTTCCGAACAGCCGCCCGATCGAGAAGGTGACCGCCATCGCGAGTGCGCCCCAGAACACCACGCGGACCGCGCCGCGCACAATGCTCGCCCCGCCGACGCGCGCGCCGATCGCTCCGGTTGTCGCCAGCAGCACCAGCGTGATGACCATCACCGCGGCGACGAGCTTTTCCCCGCCGAACAGCAACGTCGCCAGCACCGGGACGATCGCGCCCGCCGCGAAACTGGCCGCCGACGCGAGCGCCGCCTGCACCGGGCGCGCGGTCAGAGTCGCGCTGATCCCGAGTTCGTCGCGCAAATGCGCGCCGAGCGCGTCGTGCGCCATCAATTGATCGGCGACCTGCAGCGACAGATCGTGGTCGAGCCCGCGCTGGCGATAGATCGCGGCGAGCTCCTGACGCTCGGCCTCGGGCTCGTCCTTCAGTTCGGCGGTTTCGCGCGCGATATCGGCGCGCTCAGTATCCGACTGACTGCTGACCGAGACATATTCCCCCGCCGCCATCGACATCGCGCCGGCGACCAGTCCGGCCACGCCGGTCAACAGGATCGACGCCTGGCTGGCATTCGCCGCTGCCACGCCGACGATCAGGCTGGCGGTCGACAGGATGCCGTCATTCGCCCCGAGCACTGCCGCGCGCAGCCAGCCGATGCGCTGGACCAGGTGACCTTCATGATGTCTGCGGATCGCCATGGTGCGACGCTAGAGCGTTCCGGCGGCGAGGCCCAGTGCGTTCTCCAGATCGGCCAACGCCTGTTCTCCGCTCGTCACCTTGATCGCCGCCATCCCCATCGCCGCGGCGGGTTTGCAGTTGATGCCGAGGTCGTCGAGATAGACGCATTGTTCGGGCGCGACGCCAAGCGCGTCGCACGCCATGCGGTAGATTGCCGGGTCGGGCTTGCGGATGCCGACCTTCGAGCTTTCGACGACATGATCGAACCGCGCGAGGATCGCAGCGATCGCCGTCGCTTTTTCCGGCGTCCGCGCCATTCCCGCGCCGCTGCCCGTCGGGACGTTGTTGGTGATGCAGCCGATCCGGTAGCCGTTGCCCTTCAGCCAATCGAGCGCGGCGACCATTGCCGGGCGAATATCCCCCGCAAGCACCGCCAGCACATCCTCACCGCGCAGCTCATGCCCCAGCGCGCGCGCCTCGTCGGCGAAGATCGCATCGAACGTCGCCGCGTCGATCTCGGCGCGCTCGAACCGTGCCCAGGCATTACCGTCGCGCTCCAGCGCATTGACTCGGCGGATGAAGTCGCGCGGCAGTCCGCGCTCGTCCTCCAGCCGGTTGAACGCCTCGAACGGCGACGAGGTGATCACCCCGCCGAAATCGAAAATCACGGTATCGCGCTTCACGGCTCGATCAGCACCCCGACGCGCGGATCGACCTTGCCCGCGACGGCATCGCGATACGCCGCCAGCGCCGCCTCGCCGCCTGCTCGCTTGTCGATCGCGGTGAGCGCCCTGGCGTCGGCGATGAACCCCAGCCACGCGGTTTCGGTGCGTTGGCGAAAGTCCGGGGCGCCCCATTCGGCCGACCGCTTCTGCATTCGCCCCGGCGCGAAGAACCCGACCGGCTTCGGCCCCGGCAAGGGAGTCGCGCCGCGTTCGGCGTCCCAATGCGTGATGCCGACGATCAGGTCGATCGCGAGCGCATCGCCGAAATGGTTGTGGACGGCGCGGGTGGCAGCGGGGTTGCCCGCGAAATCGACCATCGTAACCGTGCCCTCGACGTCGATGCTATCTACAGCGTCGTAATCGACGACCCGGTCGTACAGGCCGGTTTCGCGCGTGAAACCGGCGCTGCGCGCGGAGGCGAGACCGATCAGCGCGACGTCGTCGTGCCGCGCCTTCATCGCATGGGCAAAGCCGATCGCGGTCTTGCTCGACGCGCCGCTGACAATCACCGTCTGCGCGCCGTAATCGCGTTCGTCCTCGAACTGGTCGGCGATCAGCCAGCCGGTCAGGAACAGCGGACGATAGATCGGCCACCAGTCATGGTCTTCGTCGCGATGGTCGCCCAGCGCCCTCAGCCGGGTATAGCCATTATACGCGGCCGGCAGCTTGGCGCGACGCGGCGACGCTTCGGTAAATCCCGTGCCGCGCACACTGCCAGGCGTCAGTACGGCATGGCTGGCGAGCGGCCAGTAACCGTAGAATTGTTCGCCCACCGCGACGCCCTCGACGGTCGATTGCGTGACGGTCGCGAACCCCCAGACCGGCAGGCGTCCGGGCTCGTCACGTTCGCCGAAGAAATCCCAATACCCCGCATCGGCGCCGAGAAACGGCGTCTTCGGCCCGAGCGCGGCGTAGGTGATGTTGTTGGCAGTCAACGCGACCAGGTCGATCACAAATTCCGCTTCGCCGGGCGCCAGGTCACACGCCGGCAGATCGCCTAGCTGCGCTTGTGCGATATCGTCGCGGACGATCTCCAGCTGCCAGCGCGTCATGCCATTCCCCTCATCCGTTATACGCCAGCTTCAGCCCCGGCCGCGCCCAGCGCATTTTCGCCAGCCGCCCGCTGCCCGACAGGCAGATATAGGCATCCATCATGTCGGCGCCGCCCCAGCAGATGTTCGTCGTGAAGATATCGTCGGTCGGCACGAACTCGACCAGCTCTCCAGCGGGCGAGATCACGCTGATCCCGCATTCGCCGATCGTCGCGACGGCGATGTTGCCGCACGCCTCGACCCCGAGCGAATCGAAGAATTTGTATCCGGCAGGGCGATAGAGCGGGATGCCCGGCCCGCCCGGACCCGCCGTGCCGTCGACCTTGCCCGGCGCGACGACGTTGAACGCCATCAGCCGGCACGTGTACGTTTCGGCCGCGTAGAGCCGCTTGCCGTCGGGCGACAGGCCAACGCCGTTAGGATTTTCGCTGGGGAAGATGACTTCCTCGAGGTGGCTGCCATCGGCCTTGGCGTAGAAGATGCCGGTGACGTCGCGTTCGCGGGTCCGAGTCTTGCCGTGGTCGGTGAACCAGAACCCGCCGGCATCGTCGAACACAATATCGTTGGGGCCGCGCAGCACGCAGCCGAAATCGCCGTCCTTGTAGAGCACTTCGACCGTACCGGTCGCGATGTCGATCCGCTCGATCCGCCCGCCCGAATAATCGTCGGCCTGGCCGTGCGGTGCGAGAAAGCCTTCATTTTCAATATAGTTGAACCCACCATTGTTGCAGCAATACAGCTTGCCGTCGGGGCCGATCGCGAGGCCGTTGGGGCCGCCGCCGGGTTCGGCGACGATCTCCTTCGACCCGTCGGGCCGCACCCGCGTGATGCGCCCCGCGGCGATTTCTACCAGGATGACGCTGCCGTCGGCCATCGCCACCGGGCCTTCGGGAAAGCGCAATCCGTCGGCGACGATATCCATGTTCCGCTCCATCACTGCCGGGCTCGCATACCCGATCTTCGAAGGTCTTTTGCCTTGATGGACCGATAAAGAAAAGGGCCGCACATCGCTGCGCGACCCTTCGCTTTCATGTGCCCGCCGCAGCGAAGCCGCGTCGTCGGACGGGCTAAAGCCCGCCGGCCGGACTTGCGCGTCTCGCCTTTAGCTCCGCTGACGGCGTGCGCGCTGCGTCAGATATCGTCACCCAGCGCCCCTTTGACCTTGCCGATGAACTGTTCGGCCTTGCCCTTGCCTTCCTGGGCAACGCCTTCGTCATGCAGGTCGGAATCGCCCTTGTGGCCGCCGATCGCTTGCTTGGCCTTGCCGACCGCTTCGTCGACATTGCCTTTGATCTTTTCGGTGAGTTCACCCATCGGAACAGTCCTTTACGCTAACGCGCGCGGACGGGGGTATCCGCGCGTAGGTTGCGGGAAACAGAACGAATGCCGAGGCGCGCGGTTCCTAAGGAAAGACGCGTTTCAGGAACGCCTGCACCGCAACCCAATTGTCGTAAGCGCCGCCCGGATTCTTGTCCGCGTTGAGCGTCGACGAGCCATGGATCCCGGTGCGCGGCACGTAGAGCAAGCGGTCGGTGCTCGCCGTCGCGGACAGGATCGCCTTGGCCTCGGCCGATTCCTCCAGCGCGTTCGACGCGGTGACGAACACCGGCACCGTCACCTTGGCGGCGGCAGCCTCGACCATTTTCTTGTCGCTGAAATATTCGCCGGGGGAGAAGGCCATCACCGCCTTTACGCTGTCCTTCGCGTCGGCGGCGTTGGCGAGCAGGAAGACCAGGCTGGCCGAATAGCTCGATCCCCACAGCACGACCGGCAAGCCCTTGGCCTTCGCCCATTTGAGCGCGATTTCGAGATCGGGCAGCGCGCCGAGATAATCGGTCTTGCCGGTGTAACCCGCCATCGTCCGGTTGGCGCCGTACAGCGTGCCGCCGACGCGCTGGTCGATCGCCAGCGCCGAATAACCTTCGCGCGCCAGCCGCGGCGCGATGTCGGCATATTCGCCGCTCGACGACCCCGCCTGGTGGAACAGCAGGATCAATGCCTTGGGCTCGGCGGCGGGATAATAGGTGCCGTAGACGGTAACGCCGTCGATCGCTTTCAATTCGACCGGTTGCGGCGCCGGCGCCTTGGCGGCGACGCTTTCGTTGACCAGCGCCTGCTGGTTATCGACCTTCGGGCCGCTGTTGCACGCGGCAAGCAGGATCGCGCTGGCGATGACGAAACGGCGCATCGATGTTCCTTAAATCAAACCCGCCAGCGGGCTGGACGGGTCGGCGTACATCCGCCGCCCCATCCGTCCCGCCAGATACGCCAAACGCCCGCCCTCCACGGCGAGTTTCATCGCGCGCGCCATCAGGATCGGGTCCTTGGCCTCGGCTATCGCCGTGTTCATCAGCACGCCGTCGCAGCCCAGTTCCATCGCCACCCCAGCATCCGACGCGGTGCCAACCCCGGCATCGACCAGCACCGGCACCTTGGCGCCCTCGACGATCAGCCGGATCGTCACGCGATTCTGGATGCCCAGCCCCGACCCGATCGGCGCCCCCAGCGGCATGATCGCGACCGCGCCGGCCTCTTCCAATTGCTTCGCCGCGATCGGATCGTCGACGCAATAGACCATCGGCTTGAAACCCTCCTTGACCAGGATTTCGGTGGCTTTGAGCGTTTCCCTCATATCGGGATAGAGCGTCCGCGCCTCGCCCAGCACCTCGAGCTTGACCAATTCCCACCCCCCCGCTTCGCGCGCCAGCCGCAACGTGCGCACCGCGCTGTCGGCGTCGAAGCAGCCTGCGGTATTGGGAAGGTAGGTGATCTTCTTGGGATCGATGAAATCGGTCAGCATCGGCGCGTTGCGGTCGCTGACGTTGACTCGCCGCACCGCGACGGTGACGATCTCCGCCCCCGACGCCTCGACCGCGGCGGCGTTCTGCGCGAAATCCTTGTACTTGCCGGTGCCGACGATCAGCCGCGACCGGAAGGTTTTGCCCGCCACCGTCCAGCTATCGTCATTCGCAGTTACGGGCATCGCAATGTTCATTCGATCACTTTCTATGTGCTCCGGCGAAGGCCGGAGCGTTGGCCGGTATCGACCGACCTGCTCTTCTCCAACGCTCCGGCCTTCGCCGGAGCACGGCGATTTTCATCCGCCCCCGACGAAGTGGACGATTTCGATCTCGTCGCCATCCTCGACCACCACCTGCGCCAGCGTCGACCGCGGTACGACCTCCAGATTGCGTTCGACCGCGACCTTTTCGGGAATCAGGCCGAGTTCCTCGGCCAACTGCGCGATGGATAGGCCGGCCGTGACTCGGCGGTGCTCGCCATTGACGCGGATCGAGACGGTGCCGTCGGTGTGCATGGTATTCATCGTAAATGGCGATATAGGGACGCGAGCAATCGCGCCACACCCGAAAGGCTATGCGTGACCGAAACGATCCTGGTGCTCAATGGCCCCAACCTCAACCTGCTGGGCACGCGCGAGCCGGAGATATACGGCGGCGATACGCTCGACGACATTGCCGGGCAATTGACCAATCGCGCCAAGGAACTCGGCTTCGTCATCGACCTGCGCCAATCGAACCATGAGGGGCATCTGGTCGATTGGCTGCACGAGTCGCAGAACCGCGGGGTCAAGGCGATCCTGCTCAATGCGGGCGCGCTGACCCATACATCGGTCGCGCTCTACGACGCGATCAAGGCGATCAACGTGCCGGTGATCGAAGTGCATTTGTCCAATCCGCTGGCGCGCGAGGATTTCCGCCACGCCAGCTTCGTGGGTCGTGCCGCCCACGGAACCATTTCCGGATTCGGCGCGCTTTCGTATATGCTCGCGCTTGAAGCCGCCGCCCGTCTCTGACAGACGGCTCGCCCATAAAGACAGCCCGCACAGGGCAGAAGAAGGGTCGAATGGCAGAAGACAAGAACAACGGCGCAATGCGGGTCGATATCGACCTGGTGCGCCAACTCGCGACGTTGCTCGACGAGACGCAGCTGAGCGAAATCGAAGTCGAGGATGGCGGCCGCAAGGTCCGCGTCGCGCGCACGATGCACAACGCGCCGCAGATGCAGTATGCGCCTGCACCGGCACCCGCGCCCGCCGCTGCCGCGCCTGCGGCCGTTCCCGCCGCCGAAGCGCCGGCCGCGCCGAGTGCCGCCAACGCGGTCAAGTCGCCGATGGTTGGGACGGTCTATCTGACCCCCAATCCCGAGGCCAAGCCGTTCGTCACGATCGGGCAAAAGGTCGCCGCGGGGGATACGCTGGTGATCATCGAGGCGATGAAGGTGATGAACCCGATCCTCGCGCCGGCAGCGGGAACCGTTACCGCAATCCTGATCGAGACCGGCCAGCCGGTAGAATTCGACCAGCCGCTCGTCGTCGTCGAGTAATAAAGTGCCTGAAATCAAGAAACTCCTGATCGCCAATCGCGGCGAAATCGCGCTGCGTATCCACCGTGCGTGCCACGAAATGGGGATCAAGACCGTCGCGGTACATTCGACCGCCGACAGCGACGCGATGCACGTGCGGCTGGCCGACGAGGCGATCTGCATCGGCCCGCCGCCCGCGGGCGAATCGTACCTCAACGTACCCCGGATCATCTCGGCCGCCGAAATCTCGCGCGCCGACGCGATCCATCCGGGTTACGGTTTCCTGAGCGAAAACGCCAAGTTCGCCGAAATCATCGAAGCGCACGGCATCATCTTCGTCGGGCCCAAGCCCGAGCATATCCGCACGATGGGCGACAAGATCGAGGCCAAGCGCACCGCCGGTGCGCTCGGCCTGCCGCTGGTTCCCGGATCGGACGGCGCGATCAGCGACATCGACGAGGCCAAGGCGATTGCGGCGAAGGCCGGCTATCCGGTGATCATCAAGGCCGCGTCGGGCGGCGGCGGGCGCGGGATGAAGGTCGTCGAGACCCCCGAAGAACTCGAAAGCCAGATGCAGCAGGCGGGCAGCGAGGCGAAGGCCGCGTTCGGCGACGCCACCGTCTATCTCGAAAAATATCTCGGCAACCCGCGCCACATCGAATTCCAGGTGTTCGGCGACGGCAATGGCAACGCCATCCATCTCGGCGAGCGCGATTGCTCGCTCCAGCGGCGTCATCAGAAGGTGCTCGAGGAAGCCCCCTCCCCCGTGCTCGGCCCCGCCGACCGCGAGCGGATGGGCGGCATCTGCGCGCGCGCGATGGCCGATATGGGCTATCGCGGCGCGGGGACGATCGAGTTCCTGTGGGAAGACGGCGAGTTCTATTTCATCGAAATGAACACCCGGCTCCAGGTCGAGCATCCCATTACCGAAGCGATCACCGGGCTCGACCTGGTGCGCGAACAGATCCGCATCGCCGAGGGACACCCGCTGACCTTGCGCCAACAGGACGTCCAGTTCCGCGGCCACGCGATCGAATGCCGCATCAACGCCGAGGACCCCAAGACCTTCGCGCCATCGCCCGGCACGGTGAAGCAATATCACGCCCCCGGCGGGATGAACGTCCGCGTCGATAGCGGGCTCTACGCGGGTTATCGCGTGCCGCCTTATTACGACTCGATGATCGCCAAGCTGATAGTCTACGGCACCACCCGCCAGGGCGCGATCCGCCGCCTCCGCCGTGCGCTCGAGGAGTTCGTGATCGAGGGAATGAAAACGACGATTCCGCTCCACCGCGCGCTGATCGAGGACCCGGAGTTTCTCGAGGGGCAGTATACGATCAAATGGCTCGAGGAGTGGCTGGCGAAGCAGGAGGCGGGCGAGACCACCTAGCCAAATTCGTCACCCCGGACTTGATCCGGGGTCCATCGGGCCGCACGTTCTCCGCTCGTTGCTGGATGGATGGCGGATCAAGTCCGGTATGACGGAAATGGAGGTGGCTATGACGTCAAAATGGATATTGATCGTGGCTCTCGCCACCATCGCCGCCGCCCCTGCTTCCCCCCTCACCTCGCTCGCCGGCCGCTATTCCAAGCATTTCCAGAACGGGTTCATCGACGGATCGAAATACTGGTCCGACGACGTGGTCGAAATCGTCCCGGTCGATGCGACCCACGCCTATGTCCGCGCCGATCTGCAATTCTACAACGGGCACCAGTGCAGCTTGACCGGCGTCGCCAAGGCGGTCGGCAACACGCTCGTCTATCGCGAGAAGGAAATCACCGCCTACGAGGGCAGGCAGCCGTGCACGCTGACCGTGTCGATCAAGGGCAAGTCGCTGCTGCTCGACGACGGCGAGGGCACGTGCAAAGCCTATTGCGGCGCGCGCGGCACGTTCAGCGGGTTCGATTTCATCCCGTCCTCATCGAAACGCCCGATCACCTACATGGCGCGGCTCAAGGGGTCCGAGGAATATAAAGGCGCGATCGAGGACTGGAAGGCGGGTAAGACCGAGTAGCCACTTCAGGGGGGACACCAATGTTCATCGGCCATTACGCGCCCGCATTTGTCGCGGCGACCTCGCCCAAATCTCCCAAGCTCGGCGCGCTGTTCGTCGCCGCGCAACTGGTCGATATCGCGTTCTTCTCGTTCCTGATCCTGGGCGTCGAACACATGCAGCTGACCCCGCATGCCACCGTTATGAACCCGATGGACCTGTACGACATGCCGTGGACGCACAGCCTGATCGGCGCGGTCGGCTGGGGCGCGCTGTTCGCGCTGGCGATCAAGGCGCTCCGCGGGAGTTGGACCGCGGGCGCGATCGGCGGCGCGGTGGTAGTCTCGCACTGGGCGATCGACCTGCTCGTTCATCGCCCCGATCTGACGCTCGCCGGCAGCCCGCCGGCACTCGGGTTGGGGCTATGGAACCATCCGTGGATCGAGATCCCGCTCGAACTCGCCTTCGCGTTCGGCGGGTTGTGGTTCTTCGTCAGCCGCACGCGTGCCGTCGGCACCGCGGGCAGATGGTCGCCATGGGCGCTCGCGATCGGCATGGCGGTGCTCCAGGCGGTCAATTGGGCTGCGCCACAACCCGACGCGGTTACCGCCGCGCCGCCCGCGACGGGCTGGCTCGGACTGTTCGCGTACGGCGTGCTGGCAGCGCTCGGCTGGTGGGTGGCGCGGACGCGGCGATTGGCATAACCCTCGCTTCAGAGGGGAGAAATGCATGTCGCTGGCGACTGAACTCGGAGGACTGAATCGCAAGCAAGTCCATTCGATCTGGGCGAGCTATCTCGGCTGGACGCTCGACGCGTTCGATTTCTTCCTTCTGCTG
>NZ_JAQGKZ010000091.1 GCF_028289855.1 Sphingomonas bacterium
GTGCGGAAAGCTGCCCAATTCCGGGGCGAAATTAAGCCGCGTCCTTCCGCCGCTCCTTGAGTTCGTCGTTGAGCATTTCCGCCAGCAGGAACGCCAGTTCCAGCGACTGCCCCGCGTTCAACCGCGGGTCGCAGTGCGTGTGATAGCGGTCGCCCAAGCTCTGCTCGGTCACGTCGACCGCGCCGCCGGTGCATTCGGTCACGTTCTGCCCGGTCATCTCGGCATGGATGCCGCCCGCGAACGTCCCCTCTGCGCGATGCACCGCGAAGAAGCCGCGGACTTCGGTCAGGATGCGGTCGAAGGGCCGCGTCTTGTAGCCGTTGGCCGACTTGACGACGTTGCCGTGCATCGGGTCGCAGCTCCACACCACCGGGTGCCCCTCGCGCTTTACCGCGCGGACCAGCTTGGGCAGGCCGGCCTCGATCTTGTCGTGGCCGTACCGCGTGATCAGCGTCATCCGCCCGGGCACGCGGCCCGGGTTGAGCGTGTCGAGCAGGCGCAGCAGCAGATCGGGTTCGAGGCTCGGGCCGCACTTGACGCCGATCGGGTTGCCGATGCCGCGCAGGAACTCGACATGCGCGCTGCCGTCGAAGCGCGTGCGGTCGCCGATCCACAGCATGTGCGCCGACGTGTCGTACCAGTCGCCGGTCAGGCTGTCCTCGCGGGTCAGCGCTTGCTCATAGGGGAGCAGCAGCGCCTCGTGGCTGGTGTAGAAGGTGGTCTGCGACAATTGCGGGACGGTGTCGGGACTGATCCCGCACGCCTGCATGAAGTCGAGCGCCTCACCGATGCGGTCGGCAGTTTCCTCGTATTTCTTCGCCCAGGGGCTGGAGCCAAGGAAATCGTGCGTCCAGCGATGGACCTGGTGGAGGTTGGCGTACCCGCCCTGCGCGAACGCGCGGAGCAGGTTGAGCGTCGCGGCGCTCTGGCTGTAGCCCTGCACCATGCGCTGCGGGTCCGGGTTGCGGCCGTCGGGGGTGAAGGCGATGTCGTTGACATTGTCGCCGCGGTAGGCGGGCAGCTCGACGCCGTCGATCGTCTCGGTATCGGCGCTGCGCGGCTTGGCGAACTGGCCCGCCATGCGCCCGACCTTCACCACCGGCAGCTTCGATGCATAGGTCAGCACGACCGCCATCTGGAGGATGACGCGGAACGTGTCGCGGATGTTGTTGGGGTGGAATTCGGCGAAGCTTTCGGCGCAGTCCCCGCCCTGGAGCAGGAACGCCTTGCCTTCCGCGACGCGCGCGAGGTCGGCGGTCAGGTTGCGCGCTTCGCCGGCGAAGACCAGCGGGGGGTAATTGCCGAGCTGCTTCGTCGCCGCGGCGAGCGCTGCGGGGTCGGGATAGGTCGGGAGCTGGCGTGCCTCGTGACTTTTCCAGCTGTTCGGAGCCCAATTGGCGGCCATGGTCGTCGTTTCACCTTTGAGATTAGGTGACGCCCATGGGCGAAAACGCCTTTTTCCGCAACGGCGGCCAAAGATCCGCCGCCCGTCACGTCTACCGTCTAGATTTCTATTTCGGTTTCGCCTTAGGCACCGACTTGGCGCCGGAAGTTCGCGCGTGCAGTAAATGCGCTCCGACCGTCATGCCGATAATTCTTGGTTCGTCGATGGCCGGAGCTTTGGGCGTGGGCTTCGGCTTAGGGGCCGAGGCCCGTTTCTTCACGTTCTGTTGTGCGGCCGCCACGCTCGACGGCGTCATGGAAGCCGCGATCAGTGCGGCGATGGCGGCTCGCGCAAGTAAAGAAAGTCGTCGCATGATTACCTCCGCAGCTATTTTGTCGACGATTTTTACCAACGCAACCAGGGCATATAGCTTTCTTGCCTTGTGTAACATGAACCTTTGCTGGCTTTCAACGAACGCGGAACGGAGCGGAGTGTGGCGTAGCCTTACTCGTTGCGAAGGAGTCCTACTTCTCTCTAGCCAGCCCGGGTAGATATTTACCCGTTTGCCACCCAGTTGCCGTGGAACCCCGGCGGCACACGGTGCGGGATACGGATGCTGGCGACGGGCGCGTTTTCGAAATCCTTTGCGTCGATGATCACCAGATCGGTGGTCTCGTGCGGCAGGTCGACCACCAGCCCGACGAGCCAGCCGTTGCCCTCCGGCGCATCCGCCGCGCGCGGCACGAACACGAACTCGCCCGGATAGTGACCGGTGCCGAAATCGTGCGTCTCTTTCGCGCCGGTTTCGAGATCGTGCTTGTACAGCCGGGTTTCGCTGATCGCGAAGTCGTCGGCTGGCAGCGCCATCGTATACGCGTAGCGGTACGGCATGCCGAAGAAGCGCTCGTCGGGCCGCGGGAATTCCTGCGCGGCGGCGTCGATCGTGCGGCGCTCGACCGTCTTCGAGACCGGATCGATCGTCCAGCGCTCCAGCCCGAGCGAGCGGCCCGACGGCCCGCCGGTCATCTCCGCGAACATCGTGTCGTAGACGCAAGCGTCGAGTACGACCTTGCCGTCGGCGGTGTCGAACGCGTTGGCGACGTGGAAGATGTAGCTCTGCGGGCAATCGACCCAGATTACGTCCTCCGCCCCGCCATTGCGCGGGAGCAGCCCGATGCGCGCCTGGTGCTCGGGATTCCAGCGGTAGGGAAAGCTGTGCCCGCCGATCAGCGCCTTCATCGAGAAGGTGACGGGGAGGTCGAGGATCAGCGCGTAGCGCGTGGTGATCGCGCAATCGTGGATCGACGGACCGTGCTTGACCGGAATCGCGACTTCGCGGGTCACCTTGCCGTCGGGGGCGATGACGACGTGGCGGACCTGATCGGGGTCGGTCGCTTCGTAGCAGATCGCGTGGTGCTCGCCGGTCAGCGGGTCGAGGTGCGGGTGCGCGGTGAAGCTGCCCATCAGCGTGTCGTCGAACGGATTGTAGGTCTGTTCGTCGAGATTGTCCGACAGTTCGACCGGATAGCTCCCCGCCTCGACCAGCGCCCAGGTCCGCCCGGCGATGCCGAGCACGTTGGTGTTGACCGTGTCGAACCCGCCATGGCGCGGGCCGGGCGCGTGCGGCATCCCGGTCTCGGCCTCGACCCGCTTCGATCGGATCCAGCGGTTGCGGTACCACAACGCCTTGCCGTCGCGCAGCGCGATGCCGTGGACCATCCCGTCGCCGGTGAACCAGTGATAGCCCTTCGCCTCGGGCGCGGCGGGGTTGGGACCGATGCGCAGATACCGCCCGTCGAGTTCGGCGGGGATCGTGCCGGTGACGGGCAAATCCTCCAGCGTCAGTTCCGCTTCCATCGGCTTATGAATGCCGGTCAGGAACGGATGATCGGTGTCGGGCATCCGCTTGCGGTTGAATTCGGACAGGACGCCGATCCCCTTGGTGACGGTGCCGCGGATTGCATTTTCGATGACACTGGCCATGACTGGTCTCCGAGTCGAAGTTTATGGCGTCAACATAGAACCTATGGTAACAGTGTCAACATGAAAGAGTCGAAGAGCGCCAAGGCGAGCTATCACCACGGCGATCTGCGCGCGGCGTTGATCGACGCGGGGCTGCGGATGCTCGAGGAACGCGAGGAGGCGGAGCTGTCGCTGCGCGAGATCGCACGCTCGGTCGGAGTCAGCGCGACCGCGGTCTATCGCCACTTCCCCGACAAGGAGGCGTTGCGCGGGGCGCTGGCGCAAGCGGCGTACGACCGGCTCGGCGAGGCACAGCGCGCCGCGGCGGTGGGCATGGACAACGTGCTCGACGAATTTCAGGCGATGGGGCGCACCTATGTCCGTTTCGCGCTCGACCATCCGGCTTTGTTCCGGCTGATGGCGTCGATGCCGCCGCACGGCGATCTGTTCGAATTGTCCGAGGACGAAGACGATGAGGCCGGAAAGCTGCTGCGCGCCTATGCCGCCAAGCTGGCCGGGAAGGGCGCGAGCCCGGCGACGGTCCGGACGATCGCGATGCGATCCTGGGCACTGGTCCACGGGCTCGCGGTGCTGATGATCCAGGGTTACGTCCCGCGCGACGAGGCGCTGATCGACGCGGTGGTCGACACCCGCGCGCTGGGGATGGGCCGGCCTTAGTAACCCGCGTCGAGATCGACGACATTCTCCATCGGCCGCCCGTTCACGAAGGCATCGATGTTGCGCAGGAACAGTGCGGCGGCGCGGGGGAACATCTTGGTTTGGCTGCGGCCTGATAAATGCATCGTGATCATGCAATTGGGCGCGGACCAGAGCGTGTGATCGGCGGGAAGCGGCTCGGGGTGCGTCGGGTCGAGGAAAGCGCCGGCGATTTTCCGGTCGTTGAGCGCGTCGAGCAGCGCGGCTTCATCGATCATGTCGCCGCGCGCGATGTTGATCAGCCACGCGCTCGGTTTCATCGCGGCGAGCTCGGCGGCGCCGATCATTGCTTTGGTCGCGTCGGTCGAGGGCGCCGCCAGGATCACCCAGTCGAATTCGCCGAGCCCGGCTTGCCACGCGTCGGGCGTCAGCGTGCCGTCGCGGCCCGATCGTGTGACGCCGGTCACCGCGACGCCGAACGCCGCCAGCCGGTCGGCGATCAGCTGGCCGATCGCGCCCATCCCGACGATCAGTGCCCTGGTTTCGAACAATTCGACCTTGCCCGGCGAGTCTTTCGGCCACTCATGCCGGTCCTGCGCGCGAACCACTTCGTCGAAGCGCTTGGCGGCGACCAGCACCCCCATCACCGCATATTCTGCGACGGCGAGCGCGTTGATCCCGACGCCGTTGGTCAGCGTCGTCCCGCGCTCCTTGAGCAGCGGCAGCGGGAAAGCGTCGAGGCCCGCGTAGATCGTGGACACCCATTTGAGCTTCTCGCCATGGCCGATCGCCACGGCAGTGAGGCTGGTCGGCTGCATGTCGACCCAGGCGATGTCGGCGTCGGCGATCATCGCATTGGCTTCGTCGGGTGAGGCGAACCACGCCGCTTCGACCCCCGCCGGCAAATGCGGCTCGAGCAACGGGCGCGCGAGCGCGGGGAGGAGCGCCTTCATGCCTGTTGGTAGCGCGCGGCGAATTCGTCGTCGGACATGACCAGGTACCGGATGAAATCGATGAACGCCCAGATGCCGGTCACGACCATGCCGACGATGGTGCACGTCAGCAGCAGCATGACCACGCCCGACCCGATCCGCCCGAGATAGAAACGATGGACCCCGAACACGCCGAGGAAAAAGGCGAGCAACGCCGCCACGATCTTGTTGCGGTCGCTCCGCGGCGCAGGGGGCTTCGCGGTATAGCTGCCGGGCTGGCGATAGATGCGCTTGGCCTGCCGCCCATCGACCTCGAAATCGATCAGCGCGCCGACCGATGGCCCGACGCGATCGGTCCAGTCCTCGGGCCGGAACACGTAACGCGTGCCGTCCTCGCCCGAAATCTGCCCATCGCCGGTCGCCACATCGACCCCAAGCACCTGTCCGCGCATCTCACTCCCCGACTCTGATCAACGCCGTCTTAGTCGCCTCTATTCGCGGTTCAAGCGAGTCACGGCGCGCGGCATACGGCGACGATTGCGGCGGCGGCGTCGAGATCGCCCTGGTCGAGCGCCATTTTCTTCGCCTCGGCGCATTTGCCCTGAAGGATCAGTTGCGACGCCGCGCGCCCGAGAAAGCTGTGTTCGCGCGCGCGCATTTCGCTCCAGGCACCGCCGGTTGCGCTTGGCATGGCCGGCGTGTCGCCCGTTGCGGTGTAGCGCGGCAGGTTGGGGTCGGGCTCGAACGGGAAAGCGGGCTTGCCGTTGGGATCGGCGAATTCGATCCGCGTGACCCCCTTGTCGAACAGCCGCTTGGCGATCTTGCGCACGCACGGGAAGTCGGCGCTGCTGCGCAGGATCAGCCGCACCGGCTTGCCCGCTTTCCATTCGTCCGCGCGGGCATCGAATTGCGCGTCGGTCATCGTCTTGTCGGCGAAGCGCAGATTGCACGTGTCGCGCGTTGCGGTGATGATGATGTCGTCGGCGCTTGGCGCGTTGTCCTGCGGCGGCGTGGTGGCCTGCACGGCCAGCAAGAGAAACAAGCCGATCATAAAGCGGGTCTCCAATCCCATCCGAGCGGGTCGCCGTCCATCACTTCCACGCCGGCGGCGGCGAGTTCGTCGCGGATCGTGTCGGAGCGGGCGAAATCCTTGGCGGCACGCGCCTCGCGACGGTGGGCGAGGCGGGTTTCGATGTCTGTTTCGGTGAGGGTTGCGATCGCGGGGCGGACGCGGAGATCTTCACGACGCAAATCGCTCAGTTCTAGCCCGAGAACTTTGTCCATCTCCATCATCGCTAGAACGCGATGCCCCGCCCACAGCGATTTATCGGCCAACATATCATCAGCGACGGTCAACGCTTTGGCGGTGTTGAGATCATCTGAAATCGCCACATCGAAGGCGCCGATATATGCTTGCGCCTCGGGCGGCATGGTTGTCGCATTAGGCGGATGACCGCCATGCGCAGCGTCGTCCAACTTGTCGAACGCCATCTCTAGCCGTTTCAGTCGCGTGAGGCCGGCAAGCAGGTTGTCTTCCGAAAATTCCAACTCCGACCGGTAATGCGCCTGAAGGCACATCAGCCGGTACGCCAGCGGATGCACCCCCGAATCGATCAGTGTCTGCAACGTACGGAAATCGCCGCTCGACTTCGACATCTTCCCGCCGCGTTCGACCAGGAAATTATTGTGCATCCAGATGCGCGCGCCGGTGTCGGCGCACGCGCAAAACGCCTGATTCTGCGCGATCTCGTTGGGATGGTGGATCTCGCGGTGGTCGATCCCACCTGTGTGGATGTCGAACGGATGGCCGAGATGCTGCAGGCTCATCACCGAGCATTCGAGGTGCCAGCCCGGCGCGCCTTTGCCCCAGGGCGAATCCCATTCCATCTGGCGCTGCTCGCCGGGCGGGGATTTGCGCCAGATCGCGAAATCCTGCGGATGCCGCTTGCCCGACACGGGGTCGATCCGGCTCTCGCCCTCATCGGTCGCCGCGCGGGCGAGGGCACCGTAATTGGGCACCTTCGACGTGTCAAAATACAGGCCGCCCTCGATCTCGTAGCAATCGCCTTCGATCCGCTTCGCGAAGTCGATCATCTGCGGAATGTGGTCGGTCGCCACGGTCCACTCGGCCGGTGGCTCGATGTTCAGGCGGGCGACATCGGCCTTGAACGCTTCCGTATAGTGCGCCGCGATGTCCCAGATCGACCTGGCTTGCGCCGCCGCCGCCTTTTCCATCTTGTCGTCGCCGGCGTCGGCGTCGCTGGTCAGATGGCCGACATCGGTGATGTTGATGATGTGCCTGGTCTTGTAGCCCTTCCAGCGCAGCACGCGGCCGAGCGTGTCGGCGAACAGGAATGCGCGCATGTTGCCGATATGCTGGTAGTTATAGACCGTCGGCCCGCAGGTGTAGACGCGCACCAGCGCCGGATCGATCGGCTCGAACCGTTCGAGGCTGCGCGAGAGGCTGTTATACAGGGTAAGCGGGGCACCGGTCATCGGCGCGGCTTAGCGGTGGCCCGGAACGTCGGCAACTCGCCTCCACCTCTTGCTCTTTGCGCTTCCCGCTGATAGGGGCGCCCGCTTGAACGTCCGGACTTCGGTTCGCGGCGACCAAATCCATTCGATTCGGAGTTGACGGGTTCCATGCAAATCATCGTGCGCGATAACAATGTCGATCAGGCGCTTCGGGCTCTCAAGAAGAAGCTCCAGCGCGAGGGCGTGTATCGCGAGATGAAGCTGCGCCGCCACTACGAGAAGCCCAGCGAGAAGCGCGCCCGCGAGCGTGCCGCCGCGATCCGCCGCGCCCGCAAGATGGACCGCAAGCGGATGGAGCGCGACGGGGTCAAGTAAGACCCGCGCGCGGGGGCTTGCCGCTGACGGCGCCCCCTTCTACCGACTGCGTGTCCCGGCCGCGCATCCAGCGGCCATCTCCGTCGAGGCTGCTTTTCCATGACCGTGACCGCCGTTCCGCTCCAGCCCGTCAAGCGCAGCTACCTGGTGTGGCTGTGGGTCGGCATCGCCATTCTGCTGCTCGGCGCGTTCGTGCTCGCGCGGCAGGGCGACGATTATTGGTCGAAGAGCCAGCGTGGCATGTTCGGTACCGATTCGGACATCAAGACCACCGCGTCGGGGCTGCAGTACAAAATCCTGACCCCGGGCAGCGGCCCGCACCCGACCGATTCTGACGTCGCCCTGATCAATTACGAGGGCAAGCTTCGTTCGGGCGTCACCTTCGACAAGTCGAAGCAGCCGACCCCGCTCCCCGTCGCTCGCTCGGTCCCCGGTTTCTCCGAGGGGCTGAAGCTGATGAGCAAGGGTGCGAAATACCGTTTCTGGCTGCCCGCCAAGCTCGCCTACGGCGCCTCGCCGCCGCCGGGCGCGCCGGTCGGCGACCTGGTGTTCGACGTCGAGCTGATGGAATTCCTGCCGCAAGCGGTGCTCGAACAATATCAGCAACAGATGGGCGGCGCTGGTGGCGCGGGCGGCCCTCCGGGCGGTCCTCCCGGTGGCGCACCGGGTGGCGACGTCGCCCCACCACCGGGGATGTGAATTCGAAAAGGCCGGGGTCGCTCCCGGCCTTTTTCGTAACTCCTCCCCGGCGCGGGGAGGAATGCAGGCCTGCAAGCCTCGCACTTGCGCTAAAGCCTGCGCGGGCGCATCGGCTGGTCAGGAGGTGGCAATGACCGCCGCGACCACAGCAATTCTTCTCGCCCGCATCCAGTTCGGGTTCACCGTCAGTTTCCACTTCATCTTCCCGAGCTTTTCGATCGGGCTGGCGAGCTATCTGATGGTGCTGGAGGGGCTGTGGCTGTTCACGAAGAAGCCGCTCTATCTCGACCTGTTCCGTTTCTGGGTGAAGATCTTCGCGGTGGCGTTTGCGATGGGCGTCGTGTCGGGGATCGTCATGTCGTACCAGTTCGGCACCAATTGGTCGGTGTTTAGCGACAAGGCCGGGCCGGTGATCGGGCCGCTGATGGCGTACGAGGTGCTGACCGCCTTCTTCCTGGAGGCCGGGTTCCTGGGCGTGATGCTGTTCGGGATGAAGCGGGTCGGGCCGGGGCTGCATTTCGCCGCGACGTGCATGGTGGCACTCGGCACGTTCATTTCGGCGTTCTGGATTCTTAGCGCGAACAGCTGGATGCAGACCCCGACCGGGTTCGCGATCAATCCGCAGGGGCAGTTCGTTCTCGCGGGATCGTGGGCGGATGTGATCTTCAACCCGAGCTTTCCGTATCGGCTCGTCCACACAGTGATCGCCGCGTATTTGACCACCGCGCTCGTCGTCGGCGCGTGCGGGGCGTGGCACTTGCTCAAGGATGGCGGCAACGCGCACCATCGCAAGATGTTTTCGATGGCGATGTGGATGGCGGCGCTGGTTGCGCCGGTGCAGATTCTTGCAGGCGACGCGCACGGCCTCAACACGCTCGAGCACCAACCGGCCAAGGTGCTGGCGATGGAGGGCGATTACGACGCGAGCCCGAACGGCGCGCCGCTGGTCCTGTTCGGGCTGCCCAGCAACGCCGACGGCAAGGTGCATTACAAGGTCGAGATTCCCAAAATCGGGTCGCTGATTCTCAAACACGATGCGAACGCCCCGCTGCCGGGCCTCAAGGACTTCCCGCGCGATCAATGGGCGCCGGTGTGGATCGTGTTCTGGTCGTTCCGCATCATGGTCGGGCTCGGCTTCGCGATGCTCGGGCTGGGGCTGTGGAGCCTCGTCGCGCGGTGGCGGAAGAAGCTGTACGACTGGAAGTGGCTGCACCGTGCCGCGATCGTGATGGGACCCGCCGGATTCGTCGCGGTGATCGCGGGGTGGATCACCACCGAGGTTGGGCGTCAGCCATGGACGATCTATGGATTGCTCCGCACCTCCGACTCTGCCTCGCCGCTGGCGGCCCCCGCGGTCGCGACCTCGCTCGCGGCGTTCGCGATCGTCTATTTCGCGGTGTTCGGCGTTGGCGTCTGGTACATCCTCAAGCTGATGCAAAAGGGCGCCGTTGCGCACGAACCGGAGATCGGCGACGGCCCGATCCGGACCGCCGGTACCGTCGGGGGCGGGGCATGACCGCCGATCCGACGCTGGCGCTGATCTGGGCGTTCATCATCGCGCTGGCGGTGTTCATGTATGTCGTGCTCGACGGATTCGACCTGGGCATCGGTATCCTGTTCCCGGCGTTCGGCGTGGGCGAGGAGCGCGATCAGGCGATGAACGCGATCGCGCCGGTGTGGGACGGCAACGAGACGTGGCTGGTGCTCGGCGGCGGCGGATTGATGGCGGCTTTTCCGCTCGCCTTCGCGATCCTGATGCCGGCGATGTATCCGCCGATCATCGCGATGCTGCTGGGGTTGGTGTTCAGGGGTGTTGCGTTCGAGTTCCGCTGGCGCGACCCGCGGCATCGCGGCTTTTGGGATTTTGCCTTCACCGCCGGGTCGGTGACCGCCGCTTTGGCGCAAGGGATCGTGCTCGGCGCGCTGCTCCAAGGGGTGAAGGTGACGGGGCGCGGCTATGGTGGCGGCTGGCTCGACTGGCTGACGCCGTTCTCGCTGCTCACCGGGGTCGGCGTCGTCGCGGGTTATGCCTTGCTCGGCGCGTGCTGGCTGATCTTCAAGGCGGACGGCGGCACGCAACGCCACGCCTTCCGTCTCGCGCGAATCGCCGGGATCGCGAGCGCGCTGGCGGTGACCGCGGTCAGCGCGGCGACGCCGTTCCTCGACCAGCGTTATTACGAACGCTGGCTGACCTTTCCGAGCATCCTGTTCGCCGGATCGGTTCCTGTGCTGGTCGGGGCGCTGTCGATCGGGTTCTGGTGGGCGTTGCTCCGCAAGAAGGAGTTGCTGCCGTTCGTGCTGACGCTGGGCCTCTATTTGCTGTGCTTCATCGGGCTGGGGATCAGCATGTACCCGGACATCGTCCCGGGATCGGTTTCGATCGTCCAGGCGGCCACCGCGCGCGACAGTCAGGTGTTCATGCTGATCGGGGTCGCGATCATGCTCCCCGTCATCCTCGCCTATACTGCCTGGTCGTACTGGGTATTTCGCGGCAAGGTCGGCGAATCGAGCGGGTATCATTGATGCAGAGCGCCGCGCCACTGTGGAAACGTATTGCCTGGATGGCGGCGATCTGGATCACCAGCGTCGCGGCACTGGGAATCGTCGCGCTGGCGATCCGCCTGGTGCTGCGGATCTGATCGGCTAATCGATCCGCACCGCGCGGCGATCGGCCAGCGTTGCGAGGAACTCGTCGATCGCCGCCCGGCACACCTCGGGCGCCACGTCATATTCTGCGACCAGTACGGCATGCAGGTCATCGCGCGATCGCGGTTGCTCGAGCAATTCCCACACCCGCGCGCCGACCTCGCTGAGCCGGAGATAATTGCCCTGCGCGGCGCTCATCATCACCAGATCGTCGCCGACCCGCGTGCTCAACCAGTCGCCGTCGCGATAAATCGTCTCTACATTCATCGCGCCGTTACCAGCACCGCTGCAACGCCTTTGCAAGGTGGGACGCGGCGGATAGGGTCGGTGCATGCACAATTCTGCCCAACGACGACCTTCGGCGTTTCCCGACCGCGTGCGGCTACCGCTCGTGTTCGACGCCGACCGGTTGCGCGCCGACTTGGCGACGGTCGAGGCATCGACCTGGACCGATCATTTCGTCACGCAGAATTACGAGGGGCAGTGGGACGTCCTGCCGCTGCGCCATGCGGCGGGTGCGACACACCCGGTGATGCAGGCCTATTCGGACCCGACCGCGACCGATTTCGTCGATGCCGATATTGTGTCGCGGACACCCTATTTCCGCGAGGTTCTCGCGGCGTTCGACTGTCCCTTAAAGGCGGTGAGGTTGATGCGACTGACCCCGGGATCGCGGATCAACGAGCACCGCGACCACGATCTTGCCGCCGATTGGGGCGAAGCGCGAATTCACATCCCCGTCACGACCAACCCGGGCGTGACGTTCCTGCTCAACCGGACGCCGCTCGACATGAAGCCGGGAGAGGCATGGTACTTGCGGCTGGCCGACCCGCACGCCGTCACTAACGAGGGGACCGAGGACCGAGTCCATCTGGTGATCGATTGCCTCGCGACCCCGTGGCTGACGGACCAGCTCGCCACGTGAAAAAACGAGTCCCGTTCGCGCTACGCCGGCTGCGCTTTATCCAGCGCAATTTCAACGAACGCCCCCGCGTGCGCGAGATGCTGACCCGGTTGCTGTACGGCAGCGGCGACCGCGACGTGCGGATGTTCGGTCGCGAGGTGCGGATCGATGCGCTGCGCGAATCGGGTTATTATCGCGCGTCGAAGCTGGCCCGCGCGAACAGCCTGTTGCGCGACGAAACACTGGTGTTGCAGCGGGTCAGCATGATGCTGGGGCCGAATACGACGTTCGTCGATATCGGCGCCAATATCGGCATCTTTTCCTGCGTGATCGCCGATGCCGCCCGGCTCTTCGACAATTTCCGCGTCGTCGCTTTCGAAGCCAGCCCGGACACCTATCGGCGGCTGTCGATCAACGCCGAGCGGTTCGGGTTCACCGCGATCAACGCGGCGCTGGCCGCCAGCGACGGCCCGCTCGACTTCGCCGATGGCGCGGTGTCGGGCATCGCCACGGTAAGCGCGAAGGCCGGGGTCGCGCACATCCCGGGCCGCGGGTTCGTCGCGCAGGGGCGCCGGCTCGACGGGTTCGATCTGCCCGGGCGGCTGGTGTTCAAGATCGACGTCGAGGGGATGGAACTGGCGGTGCTCGAAGGCGCGCGCGGACTGTTCGATCACGGCCAGGTGGCGGCGGTCTATCTCGACGAATTCACCGACCGGCCCGCGGTGCTGGCGTTTCTGGCCGGATACGGTTTCGATCTCTATGCGCCGACCCGGCTACCCAAATATCACGACCGCGCCCGCGCGCTGCTCGCGGTCAGGCGCGGTGATACTCGCGGTACCAGTTGACGAACGCGGGCACGCCGACGTCGATCGTCGTGGTCGGCTCGAACCCCAGATCGCGCTGGATCGCGGAGATGTCGGCATAGGTCGCCTGGACGTCGCCCGGCTGCATCGGCTGGTAATCGCGCACCGCCTTCGTCCCGCACGCCTCCTCGATCAGGTCGATCATGTGGCCGAGCTGTTCGCAGCGGTGGTTGCCGATATTGTACACCCGGTGCGGCGATACGCTGCCGCCGGCCTTAACCGACCCATCGTCAGGCGGCGGATTGTCTAAACACGCGACGACGCCGGTGACGATATCGTCGATGTAGGTGAAGTCGCGCTGCATATCGCCGTCGTTGAACACCGGGATCGGGCGGCCTTCCAGGATCGCCTTGGTGAAGATCCACATCGCCATGTCGGGCCGGCCCCACGGGCCATAGACGGTGAAGAAGCGCAGGCCCGTCTGCGGCAGGCGATAGAGATGCGCGTAGGTCTCGCTCATCAACTCGTCGGCTTTTTTGGTCGCGGCGTAGAGCGAGAGCGGATGGTCGACGCGATCTTCGACGCGGAATGGCAGCGTGTCGTTGCCGCCATAAACCGACGAGGACGAGGCGTAGACGAGATGCTCGAGGCTGCGGTGCCGAGCGATCTCCATGATGTTGAGATGCCCGACCAGGTTCGACTGGATGTACGCGCGCGGATTGTCGATCGAGTAACGCACGCCGGCCTGCGCCCCGAGGTGGACGATCCGGTCGAACTCCTTGCCCACCAACGCCGCCTCAAGCGCCTTGTCATCGGCGAAATCGACCTGGATGAATTCGAACCGGTTGGTGTTGAGCCCTTGGATCAATGCGACGCGATCGCGCTTCAGATCGACCGAATAATAATCGTTGAGATTGTCGATCCCCACGACGATGTCGCCGCGCGCCAGCAAGCGGCGGATCACCCAAGAGCCGATGAACCCGGCCGCGCCCGTTACGAGAACCTTCATTCCAATCGCTCCCAGCCAACCATAATCTCACCGTCGCCCCGGCCTTGTGCCGGGGTCCACCGTGCCGCACCCGATGCGGTTGGAGCCTCTTGCTTCATCGCTTGCCGTCTAGTGGACCCCGGCACAAGGCCGGGGTGACGGCTTTTTTGCTAAAGCGTCCAGCGTGTCGGATCGCTGACCTTCGGCACGGCATTCTTTATGTCGGCGAACATGCCGTCTGGCGCGACCAGCCCTGCCAAATCCTCATCCATCGCCAGATATTCACTGTGCGGCACGGCCAACACAACCGTATCGTAGCGGCGGTCGAGTGCATCGGGATCGAGCGCGATTCCGTATTCGTGCATCGCCTCGGCGGGGTCCGCGAGCGGATCGTGTACCGTCACGTCGTGGCCCAGCGCGGCCAGCCGCGCGACCAGGTCGGCGACCTTCGAGTTGCGCAGATCGGGGACGTTCTCCTTGAACGTCAGCCCCATCACCAGCGCGGTCCCGGCCTTGCCGGCGCGCGCGTGGATTTGCTCGGCGACCCAGCCCGCCATGCCGTCATTGGTGCCGCGTCCGGCCAGGATGATGCTCGGGTGATAGCCGAGCTTTTCCGACAAATGGGCGAGGTAGAACGGATCGACGCCGATGCAGTGTCCGCCGACCAGGCCGGGCTGGAAGGGGAGGAAGTTCCACTTGGTGCGCGCCGCATCAAGCACATCCCAGATCGACAGGTCGATGCCTGAAAAGATGTGCGTGATCTCGTTCATGAAGGCGATGTTGATGTCGCGCTGCGCGTTCTCGATCACCTTGGCGGCCTCGGCGGCCTTGATCGAGGCCGCGCGAAACACGCCGCCGCTAGTGACGCCTTCATAGAGCACGGCGACGCGGTCGAGCACGGCCGGCGTCTGCCCCGACACCACCTTGGTGATGCGGTCGATCGTATGCTCGCGGTCGCCGGGATTGATCCGTTCGGGGGAGTAGCCAAGGAAAAAGTCCTTGCCGCAGGTGAGGCCCGACAGCCGCTCGATTTCGGGGCCGCACATATCCTCGGTAACACCGGGATAGACGGTGCTTTCGTAGACGACGATCGGTGCGCGGGCGGCGTCGATCATCCCGGCGACCGTCCGCGTTGCGGCCATCACGATCGACAGGTCGGGGCGGTTGTCGGCATCGACCGGGGTGGGAACGGTGACGATGTAGAAATCGGCCGGCGGGCAATCGGCGGGCTCGCTGGTCAGCTTGAGCGTCGTCTTTTCGAGCGCCGTTGTATCAAGCTCGCCCGTGCGATCATGCCCGTCACGCAATTCGGCGATTCGCCGCGCGTCGATGTCGAGCCCCCAGCAATCGGTCGATTTGGCCAGCGCGGCGGCGAGCGGCAGCCCGACATAGCCCAGCCCGATGACGACGACGGTCGGACGCTCGCTCAAAATCCTTGATTCCCCATAATGCTAGAAGGCGCGCCCTCGTACGAAAGCGCGGCGAATATGCAACCCATCCTCAGGCGGCGGCGCTTTCCGGTTTGGGCAGCGCCCGATCGGCGAACGCGCGGCACCACAGCTCGATCGCCATGAGCGCCAGCAGCGAATAATGCCCGTCGACGCGTCCGGCCTCGGTCGCGGCGCGCAACGCGGCGACCGCGCCCGGATCGAACAATCCGCGCCGCTCGACGGTCGTCGGCGATAGCAAGTCGGCCATCATCGGCTGGAGTCCGGACTTCATCCACGCGCGCAACGGCACGCCGAACCCGGTCTTGGGGCGATAGATGATGTCGCGCGGCAGATGCGGCTCCATCGCCTTGCGCAGCGCCCATTTGGTCTCGCCGCCGCGCAGCTTGAATTCGGTCGGCATCGTTGCGGCGAACGCCATCAGATCGGGGTCGAGAAACGGCACGCGCACCTCGACCCCCGCCGCCATCCCGGTCTTGTCGGTGTAATTGAGGTTATGGTCGATCAGGAAGTAATGCTGTTCGAGCCGCAGCGCACGCTCGATCTGATTGCCCTGCGGGTAGGCGGCGAGCGTGTCGATCATCGGCTGCCGCGCCTCGCCTGCAAGGCTGGGCGAGGCGCCCGCAATCAGCGCGGCGGCATCCTCGAGCCGCAGCCATTCGAAATAGCTGAGCAACCGCGCGTCGCCGTCCTCGCCCATCGGCGACAGCAATTTACGCAACCGCCGAGCGTTTGCCGATTTTCCCGGAACATGGCCGCCGGCCCAACCGAGCATCGACCGGACCGGTGCCGGCAAACGATCGATCCGCGCATCGAGCGCGGCGGCGCGGTGGCGGCGGTAGCCGGTGAACACGTCGTCGCCGCCGCTGCCGCTCAGCAGCACCTTGATCCCGTGGCTGCGCGCGAGCGACGCGATCTTGAGGCTGTTGAGCGCCGCCGGGTCGGCTTGCGGTTCGTCGAGCGTGTAGACCAACGCCTCGAACTCTGTCGCCATGCTCGAATCGACCGCGATTTCGTGGAGATCGACCCCGAGATGCTGCGCCGCGCGGCGCGCATAGGGCAAATCGTCGATCATCTCGTCGTCGTCGCCGCCGCGATAGTCGATCGTGAAACAGGCAAGCTTGTCGGGCGAATGCTCGCGCGCCAGCGCGACGATCGCGCTCGAATCGAGCCCACCCGACAGGAACGCGCCGACCTGGACGTCCGCGACCATCTGACGTTTGACGGCGGTGCGTAAGGCGGCTTCGGTGCCGGCGATCGCTTGCTCGACCGACATCGCCGCGTCGGGCACGTAAGCCGGAATTGTGAAGAATTGCCCAGTCGCCCGGCGGCCATCGGCTTCGATCTTGAGCCAGGTGCCCGGCGCGAGCTTGCGCACGCCTTCGAACATCGTGCGCTCGCCCGGCGAGTAGAGATAACCGAGATAGGCGGCGACGGCGATGCGATCGATCGTGCGGTCGATCCCGGGCACTGCGAGCAGCGCCTTGAGTTCGCTCGCGAAGGCGAGGCCTGTCGGCGTCTCGGCGAGGTAGAGCGGCTTCACCCCCATGCCGTCGCGCGCTAGCCACAGTCGCCGCGCGGTTGAGTCCCAGATTGCCAGCGCGAAAATGCCGTTCAGCCGCGCGAACGCGTCCGGCCCCTGGTCGGCGAACAGTTCGAGGATGACTTCGGTATCCGAATGACCGCGCAATTGCCGCCCGCGCGCGATCAGTTCGGCGCGCAATTCGCGGTAATTGTAGATCTCGCCATTGTACGTGATCGTGTAGCGGCCCGACCCGTCGGCCATCGGCTGGTGGCCGGCGGGCGACAGGTCGATGATCGCCAGCCGCCGGTGCGCGAAGGCGATTCCGGCGTCGCGATCCTCGAACACGCCATGATCGTCGGGCCCACGCCGCGCGAGCAGCGCGCCCATCGCGCCGATCGTGCCGGGGGGAAAACGCCCGACGAGTCCCGCAATCCCGCACATGGCCGCTGCCTTACGGCGCGCGATGCGACCCGTCGAGCGTATCTCGCCAAGCCGGTGCGCACTCGCTAGCGCGGCGTGATGATGTGGCGCCGAATCATCCTGCTGATCGCCGTGCCGTTGCTGGCATCGACCGCGCGCGCCGATTCGACGCAGGACCGGACCGACACGGTCGTTCGCGGCTTGCTCGGGCAGGACGCCGAAGTGGCGACGGTCGGCTATCGGCTGGTGACTGCCAATGCGGCACGGTGCACGGCAGGGTTCGTGGAAAGCGGCCTGACGCTGGGTACGCTGGCGCAATATGACGTGCCGTATCGCGCGGCGGCGGCCCGCGTGCTGGGCATGACCGACCGTCCGACGGTCGAACTGGTCGTTCCCCAATCGGTCGCCGAGCAGGCCGGGATCAAATCCGGCGATGTGTTGATCGCCGCCGATGGACTGCCGTTCGTCTCATCGCCGCCATCCGCCAAGGCCAGCTTCGCGCCGGTTGAGGCCGCGATGGATACGCTCGACAAAGCGCTCGCCGACGCCCGTGCGACGCTGACGATCGACCGGGCTGGGCAACAAATGACGATCGATCTGGTCGGCGCACCCGCCTGCCGATCGCGCTTCCAGATATCGATCGACGAACTCGATGCGTTCGGTACCGATACGATATGGGTCAAACTGTCGTCGCAAATGGTCGATTTCGCGGGGACGCCCGACGCGCTGGCGGCGGTGATGGCGCACGAGCTCGCGCATAATGTGCTCGGACATCGCAAGGCGGGGATCGATGCCCGCGCCCGGCGCGCGCAGGAATTGGCGGCGGACAGGCTCGCGCCCTACCTCATGGCCGCCGCGGGATATGACCAGGCGGCGGCGGTGGCGTTGTGGCGGCGGTTCAAGGCGAAGCATCTGGGCGGCCTGTTCACCAGCCCGACCTATCCGGGCTGGGGCCAGCGCGTGACGGCGATCGCGGCCGAAGTCGCGCGCATCGCCGACCTTCGCGCGCGGGGCGAGCCGATTCTGCCGCCACCCGACTTGCGTCCGCGATGACCTTGTCATGGGTTTATGGACTTGAGCCGACCTACCGGTGTAACGCGACGTTGCGATTAGTCCGCCAGTACAAGCGTATAAAAGGGATTTCACCGGCATGTTGATGAGTCGTGCCATGGCAGCGACGCGACCGCGATCGAGTATTTTTGAATCGTTTCGCGTCGAGGCGTTCGCCGTTGTCGTGCTCGCGGTGCTCGTGCCGCGGGTCGTGTTCGCGCGCCCGGTGATCCTCGACAATCCTAACGCGGCGACGTTGGTGGGCCAAGTCGATAACGTATTTGTCGGCGCGATCTTCGGCGCGATCGTCGGGTTGTTCCTGTTGCGGCGTGTGACTGCTTTCCCGGGATCGCGCGTGTTCAGCTATATCATCCCGACCTATGCGACGTCGTACGGGCTGGTGCTGGTCGCGTTATTGTTGCTGCGGCTCGATTACAGCCGCGCCTATCTGACGTCGTCGTTCGTGCTGGCGGCGGCGACGTCCTACGGCATCCATTTCTATCTGGCGCGAACCACCACAAAGCCGTTCTACATCGTACCGTTCGGCAAGACCGCGGCATTGACCGAAATCCCCAATGTGGTCTGGATCCCGCTGACGGAGCCGCGGATTCCGCCGGGGCGTGAAGTGGTGATCGTCGCCGATCTGCGTTTCGACCATGACGATGCGTGGGAGCGGATGCTCGCCGATGCCGCGATCAAGGGGCATCCGATCTATCACACCAAGCAGATTCGCGAATCGCTGACCGGGCGCGTGTCGATCGAGCATTTGTCCGAAAACAGCTTCGGCTCGCTGCTGCCCAATCTCGCCTATCGCAAGATGAAGCGCGGGTTCGACCTGATCCTGACATTGGCGATGCTCCCCGTGCTGATCGTGCCGATGATCCTGGTCGCGATCGCGATCCGGCTCGATTCGCCCGGCCCGGCGTTCTTTCGCCAAGAGCGGATGGGGTATCGCGGTAAGCCGTTTCACGTCTGGAAATTCCGCACGATGACGGTCGATCCGTCGACCGAGGACGGGCGTGACGGCTATATCACGATCGAACAGGACCAGCGGATCACGCGGCTCGGCCGCTTGCTTCGGCGCACGCGGTTCGACGAACTGCCGCAGATGATCAACATCCTCCTCGGCGAAATGAGCTGGATCGGCCCGCGGCCCGAAGCCGTGGCGCTGTCGAGCTGGTACGAACAGGAAATCCCATTTTACTCGTACCGTCATATCGTGCGGCCGGGGATCAGCGGTTGGGCGCAGGTCAATCAAGGGCACGTCGCCGACCTCGCCTCGGTCCATTCGAAGCTCAATTACGATTTCTATTACATCAAGAACTTCTCGGGCTGGCTCGATCTGTTGATACTGCTCAGAACCGTCGGCACCGTCGTCAGCGGGTTCGGCGCGAAGTAAAGTCTTTGGTCATCCCGGCCTTGTGCCGGGATCCGCGTTCCCACGTGCGATATCGCTGGTTGACAGGCAGACCCCGGCACAAGGCCCGGGGTGACGATGGTGGTATTACGCCCGCCAGATTCCGCGCGTGTCGTAGATCGCCTTGCCGGCGCGGGCAGCGTCCGGGACCGCCTTGAACTCATCGTGATCGACCAGCACGACCAGCACGCCACAGTCGGTGAGCGCTTGGTCGACGGTCGCAAAGGTCGCGCCGGTGCCCGCGAAAGCCGGGGGCAGATCCGCGATATGCGGCTCGACAATACGGACCCGGGTACCATATTTCTTCGCCAGTTCGACCGCGATGCCAAGGGCCGGGCTTTCGCGCAGGTCATCGATGTTCGCTTTGAACGCCAGGCCCAGGCACGCGATCGCGGCGTCCGGATTGGCATCGGCCAAAGCGGCGGCGCGCGCGGACGAATATTCCGCCTTGCCGTCATTGACCTCGCGCGCGGTCCGGATCAGCCGGGCATTGGCAGGGTCGCTATCGACGATGAACCACGGATCGACCGCGATGCAGTGGCCGCCGACGCCGGGGCCGGGCTGGAGGATATTGACGCGCGGGTGGCGGTTGGCGAGCCGGATGACTTCCCACACATCTAGGTCGAGCGTGTCGCACACGATCGACAACTCGTTGGCGAAGGCGATGTTAACGTCGCGGAACGAGTTTTCGACCAGCTTGCACATCTCGGCGGTGCGTGCGGTGGTCGTGCCGCATTCGCCCGCGACGAACCCGCGATAGAAGGCGACGGCACGCTCGGCGCACGCGGCGTTCAACCCGCCGATCGAGCGGTCGTTGCTGATTAATTCGTCGAGGATCTTCCCCGGCAGCACGCGTTCCGGGCAATAGGCCACGCAGACGTCGGCGGCATTGTCGCTCCCGTCTGGAAAGGCCAGGTCCGGTCGCGCGTCGCGCAGTACGTCGCGCACCTTTTCGGTCGTGCCGACCGGGCAAGTCGATTCGACGATCACCAAGCTGCCGCGGCGTAACGCCGGCGCGATCGAGCGCGTCGCCTCCAGCACATAGGTGATGTCGGGAGCATGCCCGTCGGTGAACGGCGTCGGCACCGCCAGAATAAAGACGTCGCTCGGTTCGGGCGCCAGCGCGGCGCGCAAAGCGCCGCTTTCGACCATCTCGCGCACCAGCGAATCGAGATTGGCTTCCTCGATATGGATGTTGCCGGCGTTGATCGTGTCGACCACCGTCGGGCGGATATCGACGCCCAGCACGCTCGCCCCGCTGCGCGCGATCACCGCGGCGGTGGGCAAGCCGATATACCCCAGGCCGACAACGCAGACGCTCATGGTCATGTCAGGTGAACGAATCGAGGACGATGCGAGCGATGCGGTCGCTGCTCTTGCCGTCCCCGAACGGGTTGTGGGCGCGGGCCATGGCTTCATACGCCGCCCTATCGTCCAGAAGTCGTGAAGCTTCGGTAACGATGACTTCCTCGTCATTGCCGACGAGCTTGGCAGTGCCCGCCGCGATGCCCTCGGGCCGCTCGGTCGTCTCGCGCAGGACCAGCACGGGCTTGGCGAGGGCAGGGGCTTCCTCCTGAACCCCGCCGCTGTCGGTCATGACGAAATAGCACAGCGACAGCAGCCGGACGAAATTGGGGTAATCGAGCGGGTCGATCATCGCGACATTGTCGAGCCCGCCCAGCACCTCGGCCATCGGCCCGCGAACATTGGGATTCGGGTGGACCGGGAAAATCACCGCGACATCGGAGCGTCGCGCGATTCGGCGGACCGCTTGCGCGACCGATTTGAGCCCATCGCCGAAATTTTCCCGGCGGTGTGTCGTCACGGCAACAATCCGCTTGCCGGCGAACCGCGCCGCGAGCGGTTCCATCGCTGCGGCGAGGGAGGGGTCCGAATCGACCCGCGCGCGCGTCTCGATCAGCGCGTCGATCACGGTGTTGCCGGTGACGTGGATGCGGGTCGCGGGCACGTTTTCGGCGAGCAAGGCGTCGCGCGACGTGTCGGTCGGCGCGAAATGCAAATCGGCGATGGCGCCGACGACCTTGCGGTTCACTTCCTCGGGCCAGGGATGGTAGATATTGCCGCTGCGCAGCCCCGCCTCGACATGCGCCACCGGGATCTTGCGATAATAGGCCGTCAGCGCCCCGACCATCGCCGTGGCAGTGTCGCCCTGCACGATCACGCGGTCGGGTTTGTCGGTGTCCATCACCTTTCCCACCTCGGTCAGCAACCGCGCGGTGAGCGTATCGAGCGACTGGTTGGGCAGCATCAGGTCGAGGTCGTAGTCAGGCGTGATCTCAGCGATTTCAAGCACTTGGTCTAGCATCTCGCGATGCTGCGCGGTCACGCACACGCGCACGTCGGCGGTCGTGCGGCGAAGCGCATGGACCAAGGGAAACAGCTTGATCGCCTCTGGCCGGGTGCCGAAAACCACCAGGATGCGCGGACGAGCGGGGGACGACATGACTGGTCCTTTCCGGGATTGGGCGGCGACAGACAAGCGCTTTGTCGCGGGTAACCGCGTCGGATCGTACAGTGTCACGGTAATTTAACGGTAACGCGGCATTGCCCGGCCGATCGCAAACCTAATCGCGGAAAAAGCAGTTGCTTCGTGCAACAAATACCCCGAAATTGCGTTTGCGATTTTGTTGACCGGTCGCGTGGGGAAAAGGGCAAGTCTAACTGCCGCAATGACCTGCGATATGGTTGACAGTCGGCGCGTTTGTGTGGCAAGCGCGTGGGGAAATTGGAATAGATAACCAAGGGAGTTTGCTAATGGTGCTGTTTAAGTCCGCTATGACCGCGCTCGCGTCAGTGGCGCTCGCGGCGTCGCCGGCGATGGCGCAGGCTGCGCCCGCTAAGGGCACCGTCATGGCCAAGGTCAGCACCGTGCGCGCTGGCGCCGATGCCAAGGACGCCAACCACATTCACGGCACCGGCGCCGTTGTCGCTGTGCTCGCGATCCTCGCGATCATCGGTGGCGTCATTGCCGCTGCCTCGGGCGACTCGAAGCCGAAGAGCCCGTGATTCGCTGATCTGCTGAATTATATAAGGGCGCGCAGTCATTGATTGCGCGCCCTTTTTCTTTGCGCGCAATTCGTCCGCACAGCGACGCCGACGATACGCCCTAGCGCAGTCGCTTCAGTTGCAGGCCATCGACATATAGGCCCGGCGTGTCGAACGTCTCTCCGACACCGGCACCGATCAGCGCCAGCCCTTGCTGATCGCAATCGGCCGGTACGTCGAATTCGATCGCATAGGAAATCAACTTCCCCGGGATCGTCATGATCGGCGCTTTGGCGAGCTCGACCTCATGCCCTTTGGTCATGCAGACCATCGACCAGCGGAACGTGCCCTTGTCGATAGCGTCCTCGGCAAAAGCGCGACCGGCAAAGCGGTAATGGCCTGGTCCGAGCACGAGTTCCTGGTCGGCGAAGACGGTTTCCTTGTCGCCGGCAAATGCCGCGAACAACGCGCTTCCCATTCCGCCGGGCCCGGGGCCACGTTCAGCGTAAACCCCCTCCAGCGGGTGAAGCTTCCAACCGAACGGCGGCGGCGCATCGAGCCCCGCAAAGTCGGCATCGTGGAGCAACGCCGCGCTTTCGCCCTTCGCGCTGGGGGGCAAAAGCGCGACCCATTGCGCGTACAGCTCGCGCACCGGCGTTTTCTGCCCGGCGACGACGAAATACTGGTCGAGCTCTTCCTTGCTCGCCGGCGACCCCAACGCCTTTAGCTGTTTGAGCAGCGCGAACGTCTGCGGCGGGTTGGGGTTCGATTCGCTTAGTTTGTACAGAAAGGTGCCGCGCCAGTCGGGTTTGACGGCGAGGGTCCGCGCCAGCGGATCGATCACGCGCGCATCGTTGGTCAGCGCCACCAGCGCCGGCATGATGATGTCCCAGTTATCGGGCATCTGGCGCAGGACGATGTCGGCCTCGCGCACCGACGCCGCGATCTGTCCGGTGCGAAACCGGTAATCGAGCAACCAGGCGTGCGTGAGATAGTCGCGCAGCGACAGACGCGAAGCGAGCGACAATAGTCGTTCGGCGCCACGCTCGTCATCGTTGGCGGCGGTGATGATGCCGATATCGCGCAAGGCGACCACGTCGTACGGTGATCGTTCGAGTGCGGAGCGGCTGAACGCGGTAAGTCTCGCGGCTTCGTCGCCCAATTGCACGGTCTTCAGCCACTCGTCGGCCCGAGCGCTCATGGCGTCGCTGTTGGTCGGATCGATCTGTAGCGCGATCTCCGCCGTCGCCGGCGTCGCCAGAAAGAACGCGATCCCGGAACGCAGCGTGAAGAACCCGGCGACGATGGCCAGCGCCATGACCGCAATCCGGACCGAGCGGGTTCCGCGGGGGATCGTTACCAACGCCGGCACGGCTCGACCGCCTAGCCGGCCGACCGTTTCAGGAACCCGATCCGCTTGTCGCCATATTCGTAATTATAACCGTAATCGTAGCCGACCTTCTTGGCGTCGAACTTGGTCAGCACCGCACCCAGGATGTTGGCATGGACATCGGCGAGGCGGCGCAGCGAAATCCGCGCGGTGCGGGTATGCGTGTTCTTCGCCGCGACGACGAACATCGTCGCTTCGGCATAGCTCGCGATTAGCGGCGCGTCGGCCAGCCCCAGCACCGGCGGGCCATCGACGACGATGTGATCGAACTGCTCGAGCAAACGCTCGAAGGTTTCCGCCAGCGCGGGTCCTGCCAGCAATTCGGCCGGGTTGGGCGGGATCGGCCCCGAGCTCATCACCATCATCCGGTCGACCGGTCCGGGGCGAATGAAATTGGTCATGTCGGTGGCGCCGGCCAGGATGTTGGTCAGGCCGCCGGCATTGGCGAAGCCGAGCATCTTGTGCACCGATGGGTTGCGCAAATCGGCGTCGATCAGGATCGTCTTGCGGCCCAACGCAGCGAAGTTGCGTGCGACCGCCATCGCAGTGGTCGATTTGCCTTCCGATGGACGCGAACTGGTTACGAACAAGACGCGCGGCGCACCCTTGCTGGTGGTAAGCCGCAACGCCGTCTGAAGCGACAGATAGGCTTCGGCCAGCGGCGTCTTGCTGTCCTCGAGCAAGTCGAGCGACAGTTCCGATTCGGACACGCGCGGTACGCTGCCGAGCAATGGCACGCCCAGCTTACGTTCCAGATCGTGCGGCGCGATGATCGATTCGTCGAGCTGTTCGAGCATGAAGGCAACCGCCGCGCCGATCAGCGCGCCGAGCAACAGCCCGAGCAACAGGTTCATCGTCGTGCGTGGCGTGACCGGTGAGTGCGACGCCAGGGCGCTATCGACCACCGATACGTTGTTGGTGCCGACGCCGCCGGCAATGCCGATCTCCTTATAACGCTGAAGCAACGCGTCGTAGAGCGAGCGGTTGGTATCGGCATCGCGCTGGAGCGTCTGATACTGGACGTTGCGCCCGCGCAGATCGATCACGCTGTTCTTTAGCGTATCGACCTGGCGCTGAAGGTCGCCCTGGCGCTGCGCCGCTGCTTGATAGTTGGTGCGGAGCGAATCGAGTACGACCGAGCCCTGCCGGCTAAGTTGCTTGTCGATTTCGGCGATCTGCTGACGCAACGCGATCATTTGCGGATAATCGGCGCGGAACGTCGCCGACAGCCGCTGATATTCGGCCTGCAATTCGGCGCGCGATGCACGCAACTGGTTGATCGTCGGGTCGCCGAGACTTTCGGTGGCGTTCATCCCGTTGGTACGCGACGCTTGCTGATAGCGGGCCTCGGCCTGGGCGCGATCGATCTTCGCGGTGTTCAGCGCGTCGTTCAGCGCGCGCAGGTCGGTCGAGACGACCGACTGGCCGGCCGACGGATCGGCGTCCTTGCCGGTCGCGCCGCTGTCGTAATTGATGATCCGTTCCTGCGCCGCATACGCGACCAGCGCGCGTTCGGACGCCTCCAGCTTTACTCGCGTATTCTCGATCTGCTGTTGCAGGAAGGTACGAGCATAAGCGGTCGCCTGGAACCGACGATTGAGGTTTGAGGTGATGAAATTCTTGGTCATGGCGTTGACCACCGCCGCCGACAGATCCGGATCGGGACTGTCGAAACTGACCGACACCAGACTCGACCCGCGCAACGGCTCGATCGTGAGATGCGACATCAACTGTCCCGCCGCCGCGAGTTCGCGCTTGCGGCGATCGCCCTTCAGCGCGTCGGCCGGCACGCTGCCGCCGCTATAAGCGTACAGAAAAGTGGGATTGTCCGCGAGCCGCAGCGTTTCCACGGTCTGTTCGGCCAGCGCGCGGCTGCGCAACAGGCCATATTGCGTCTGATAGAATTCCGGCGAAGCGGCCGCGGCCTTTGGCGACCCGTCTTCGGTGTTGACCACCCGCGCGGCTTCACGCGCAACTTCGAGCGACGCGGTGGAGCGGTACAGTTTGACCGTGGTGGCATTGATGAACACCGCGGCGAGCACGCCCGCAGCGATGATCGCCAGCACGATCCACTTCTGGCGGACCAGCACCTGGATGTACTGCGTCAGCGCGCTTTCGGTGTCCTGCTGTTGCAGAAACTGCTCAAGCGCGAGCCGCGATCCTTCGGGGTTCGCGTCGGCGGCGCCGGGATCGAGCGGGAGGTTGATAGTGGCCAAGGGAGAACCTTATTTCGCAACTTGATAGAAGATGCCGGCAAGCGGCGCGACCGACAGGAGATCCTTGAACAACTTCCTGCCGGCGCTTTCGCCGACGACGACCAGGTCGTTGCCAAAAATCTCTGGATCCTCGGCGCGCGCGCCGCGAATGTCCTTGATATTGTACCGTGCAACCAGCCGCTGCCCACCGACCGTGCGGAATATGATCGCCTCGCGCAGCGACGCCAGATCGGATGTGCCGCCGGCGATCGCGACCACGCGGATCAACGTCGTCCGGCCGACCACGGGGTATTGGCCCGGCTTGTTCACGCTGCCCTCGACGGTCACCAACTGACCGACCGCCTCGGTAACGGTCACGCTGACCTGCGGGTTCTGCAGATATCGCCCGGCGAGCGCCGCCTCGATCTTGCGCGCCAGTTCGTTGGTGGTGCTGCCCATCGCCGGGATCTGGCCGATCAGCGGCATCGAAAAGGTGCCGCTGCCATCAACCTGGCCGTTGGTGGTCAGGTCGGACACGCCGAACACGGTCACGGTCAGCTTGTCGAGCGGCCCGATGCGGTAATCCGCCTGCTCGCGCGAAATGTCGCTGATCGACGGCGCGGGGAGCGTGGTCTCCACCTTGGCAGCCGTCGCGGTCTGCGCGTTGAAATTGGCACCCGCGCACCCGCCCAGCATGCTGGACAGCACAACGATTGCGATAAACCTGCCGTAAATACGCGCCTCCCTGCGCGGCGACGCCGCGACCATACTCGATGCCCGGTACCACATCTTATTTCTGCTCATAGCCCGGAAAAGCCTCATTCGCCAATTTGCCGCGCGATCGCCGCCGCGTGGCGGTGCGGCTTTCGTTCGGCGCGGTCAGGAACGCCGCGAGAAATGCGAAGGTCGCGGCGATGGCCCCGGTCCGCATCGGATAATCGCCGCCGCTGTGCAGCATCACCAGCGCCATGAACAACGCCGCGGTCGCCTGTTGCCGCCGCACACGCGACGATTCGTCGCCATTGCGCCAAATCCCCACCACGCGCACCGCGTACCAGATCAGGAACGCGACGATCAGCGCGATCCCCGCCAGCCCGGCCTCGATCGCGACTTGCGCATAATCGTGATGCGCCTGGTTCCAATAGCCGAAGTTCAGCGATTGGGCCTTTTCATAGCTTTTGAATACCGGCTCGAAGCTGCCCAACCCCGATCCGAACGGGAAGAAATCGTGGATGATCCGGCCGAATTGCGGCAGCAGGTTGACCCGCTCCTGCGTATCGGAACCCCATGCGAAACGGCCCGACAGCAACGTGCCGCTCAATACCAGGCCGAGCCCGGCGACCAATGCCAGCAGCACAGCTCCGGCGCCACCCAGCACATAGCTGCGCTTCAACCCGACGCGTTCGAGCGGCAGCATCGTCATCCCGCCAACTAGGGCGATGACCGAGAAGATCGCGCCGGCGCGCGAACTGGTGCCGGCAATACCGAACAAAAGGACGATGACGGCAATTCCGGCGGTCAACACGGCGGGCGCCACGATGCGTCCCGTCGTCGCCATCGAATCGCCCAGCCATGCCAGCGCGATGATGATCGCACCGGCCAGGAACAGCGACAGGTGGTTGGCGTTGGCGAAGAAACCGACGCTCGAATCGCTATTGGTCACGCGATAGAAATAGAGCGCGCTCGACGGCCCCGAGGTCAGCTGGAGCAGACCGAAAATCGCGCTGATCACCGCTAGTGCGAGCATCGCGCGCAACACCACCGCGCGCCCCGCGAAATCCAGATGCACGCCAAGGAGATACGCCGCCAGCGGCACGAACAATGCAAGCAGGAAATCGAGCGTCCGGCTCGGCGCCAGGCTGATCGGCAGCCAGGGCTGCACGCCGATTGCGGTGTATACGTCCTGGGCTAGTCCGCGGCCGGGCAACGCGGTCCACACCGACCATGGCAAGGGAATCAACTGGATCAACGGCAGCGCGAATACGGCGAGCCAAAAGAATAACGCAGGGCGCTCGACCCTGATCGGCGAACCGTGCCGTCGCCAGAACAGATAGACGAGCGCGATCAGCGCGGCGAGCCGCGGGACGATCGAAGTGCCGACATTGTACCGCGACGCGCCGCCGAACAACACGGCGGCCATAAGGAATATCAGCGCGGCGTAGAGTGTGTGCGGCCGGTTGGACCGGAAAAAACTCGGCATAGACGGTCGAATGGCCTCGGGCGCGCCCCGTGCGCGCGAAGCGCTAGGCCCTAGCTGCTATGCCCAGCGATGCCAAGCGCAGCAACCATATCCGGCAGTGATCGCTTAACGAAATTCCCGCTATCTCCAAGCCGATACGATCCCCGTGCGGGCGAGAGGCCGGTCCCGCACTCGCCGCAAAAATCTTTCGTCTCGGCCCGGTGTCGCAAACCTAGGCTAGTTATCAACGACTTACAGGGTTGGCGAAGCGAAGGGTCAGCACTACTGCCGCGTTATGAGTAACATGTGGCCTGCGCCAGTGACACCCGCGAAACGCGGTCGACGGATTCTGATGCTGCTGACCGATGCCTATGGCGGGCACGGCGGGATCGCGCTCGCCAATCGCGACGCGATCGAGGCGATGTGCCTCAATCCAGCGATCGAGCAAGTGGTGGCACTGCCGCGCATCGCGAAGCTGCCCTTGTCTGGTAGCTTGCCGGATAAGCTCGACTTCGACCTATCGGCGATCGGCGGAATGCGATCCTATTTGCGTGCGATGGCGCGAGCATTGCGTCGCGGCCCGTTCGACATGGTGTTTTGCGGGCACATCAACTTGCTGCCGCTGGCACGTGCGGTCGCGACGTTGCTGCGCGCGCCGCTGTCGCTGACCATCCACGGGATCGAGGCCTGGAAACCCAGCGAGCGTGCGATCACGCGATGGACGTCCGGGTCGGCCGATTTCATCACTGCGGTCAGCGGGGTGACGCTCGAACGGTTTCGATCATGGGCACCATATCCCGACGCGAAATGCGCGGTATTGCCGAACGCGATCCATTTCGACCGGTTTTCGGTCGGACCGAAGAATGCGGAACTGGAACGGCGCTACGACGTCGAGGGGCGCCGGGTCGTGATGACCTTCGGTCGTCTCGCCGGACAGCACCGCTACAAGGGGTTCGACCGAATGCTCGAAGCGCTTGGCGATATGATCGAACTCGTGCCCGACCTCGTCTATATCATTGCAGGGGACGGGGCCGATCGGCAGCGGCTCGAACGCAAGGCGCTGACCCTCGGTGTTGCCAAACATGTCCGTTTCACCGGCATGGTCGCGGAACACGAAAAGGCCGATCATTTTCGGCTGGCGGATGTCTATGCGATGCCGAGCCGAGGTGAGGGGTTCGGTTTCGTCCTGCTCGAAGCAATGGCCTGCGGGACGCCGTCGATCGGCAGCACCGAGGATGGCACGCGCGAAGCGATGCGCGAAGGGCTGTTGGGACCGATCGTCGATCCGCTGGATACGTCGGCGCTGGTGGATGCGGTGGTGTCGAGCCTGGAACGGCCGCGCGCCATCCCGCCCGGGCTCGACTATTTCGCGTTTCCCAATTTCGTGACGCGACTGAATACCATAACCGGCGAGGTAATGGCGCGCGCCGCGTAGCGCGGTGCGGTCATGCCGGCATGACCGCGCTCGATAGAATGCTCTCCAGCTGTGCTGCCCCGGCGTCCCAACTCACGCCGGAAATATCCAGATCGGGCGCCGCTGGGCGGCGTTCGCGCCACATTGCGTAAGCGCCATCGAACGCGTTCATCAGTTGCTCTTCGTCGCGGCAGACGTCGAGATGGCCGCGGACCCGCTTCGCCAGATCGACCGTTTCGGGATGTTCTCCAGGAAAGACGATGACCGGCCGGCGGCACGCCATCAGCTCCAGCGCCTTGTGATGGAAGCCGAACTCCGCCCAGAGGTAGCAGTTCGCCGCCGCGTCGTGGCACAGAGTGGCGAGTTCGCCGTGCGGCACATTGGGCGTTACCGACGTATCGCAAGCGAGCCCCGATTCCTTCACCGCGTCGGCGATGTCGGCGTAGCTGGCACCGGCATATCGGAACAGCGTCCCGCGCGCGCGGCTGCCGTCGCCCCGATCGACCCATTCGGCGAGGGAATGAAGGAAGCGGCGTAGAATGTCCGCGCCGTAGGCGCTGCCCACCAGCGTCACGAGGAAGCGGTCGGAGCGCGGCAAGCTGTCGCGCGGCGCCACCATGTCCGGCGCGACGCCGGAATAGATCACGTCGCGCGGCTGACCGAACCACCGGGCGGCCGCGTCGCCGTGAAGGACCGCGTTCGTCGTGAGGGCAGTCGCCTTCCGGAAACGTCGGGCGAGCGCTGCGTGCAATCCGGCCGGCACGTAGTTCGCGAAATTGTCTTTGAAGTCGATCGTCCAAGGCGTCCGCGCGCGCGCCGCCAGTTCTTGACCGACCACGAGATTACTGAGGTTCCCGAAGTTCGCCCAAACGATCTCAGGATGAAGCTCCTCAACGATCGTTTTGTATGCAGGCCGGGCGCCGGCGACCCAGTCCCCCTGCACGCCGCCCTGCGTGAGAATGAGCCCGGCGGTCAGCGCGCGCCGCACTGCGCCGGGCGTCGCATCCGAGCGTTGAACGGACAACATGGTCTGTGGCTTGAGTGCGCGTTCAACGAGCAGCGGCTCGCGCCAATCGTGGCCGCGAATCCGCTCCGCCAGCACTGTGTCGATCTCGTCCGTCGCCCCGTCGGGTGCCGGCGCGAGGATGAGGACGGCATGCCCCCGTGCCGCCATCGCCCGCGCGAGCGACGCGACGCGCAAGCCATATACGTGGCCGAGCGACGGGCTCATGTCCGATACGAAGACGCAGCGCATGGCTCAGGGGCGGTCGTAGCTGCGCGGAATGCGCCGTCCGTCGGGCAACGACCGGCCGGCGGGCCAGGCGACGAAGTTGCACACTTCGTCGGCGCCGCGCGTCAGCGATTCGAGCGGACGCAATTCGCCCTGATGGGCGATGGTGAACAGCGTGTAGCCGGCGCCGAGGCTGTCGAAGAACGCGATCGAGCGGCGCAGCACGTCTTCCTCATACGCCTCGAACACCACGACCGGCTTGCATCGTCGGATCGTTTCGCGACCGCCCGCGAGCACGACGTCTTCGAATCCTTCGACATCGATCTTGATCAAATCCACCGATTCGCCCGCAAACTCCAAGTCGAGGGTGGTCATCGGAACGCTCAGCGTGGTCGCGTCATGCTCGCTGCCGCTACCCGCGAACGACGACCGGTCGACTTGCGCGCGGAGCTTGAACTCGGCGGTCCCGGCTTCGGCGCCGACCGCCTTCGGGACGATCCGGACGCCAGTAAAGTGCGCTGCGACCTGGTCGAGATAGGGCTGACACAGCGAAAGCGGCTCGAACGTCACGATTCGCGCGTCGGGGGCGACGCCGGCCATTAACGCGGTGGTGTAGCCGATATTGCCGCCGACATCTGCGATCATCCGCGCGCCCTTTGCCGCGAAGGCGAGGACGTCGTCCTCGACAGCCTGGTGGGTGTAGTAGCCATAGACGGCGAGCGGATAGAAGACGTTGAGCGCGAGATCCCCGCGCAGGATGAAGCCGTTGGCCTTCAGCGTTGCCGGATAGCGTCCCAGGCCCGGCACCAGCGGGCGCAGAAGCGTGACCAGACGGTGGCCACCCCGGGGCGCCGCGCGCGCGACGCGCATGATAGCGGATGCGAGCATGCCGCCGTCAGAGCCCGTAGTCGCGAACGGGGATGTCGCCGCGCGCCATCCGCTCGTCGCTGATGCCGACATACATCGCGAACAAGGTCGTGCAAGAATCGAGATGCACGTCATAGACGAGCGGCGTCAGGAAGCCGTTGAACAGGTGGTAGAGCTTGTACGGCAGCTCCTCGAAATATTCGGTCGCTTCCCACAAATAGCGCTTCGACCCGGTCCACCCGCTGGCGAATTCGAACATGAAGATGTCGATGCGTTGTTCGCTGAGCAGCGTGCGCGCGCCTTCGAGGACGTGAAGGTCGTAGCCCTCGGCATCGACCTTCATGAAATTCACATGGTCGATTTTGTTTTCGGCGCACCACAGGTCCAGCGTCGTGATCGGCACCTTGTACGTCGTCGGCTTTTCCCCGGGCATTTCCTTCCGCTTCGCCAGGCTGTTGCACATATTGTCGTAATCGTGGAACTCGAGCTCGCCCGGTTCGGTCGATAGCCCCTGATTGACGAAGGTGATGCGATTGTCGCCGGCATAATCCCGGTCGTAACTGGCACGCGCGAACCGCGAGGGGTCGAAGCCGATTACGCGCGCCTTGGGCCGCTCCTTGAGGATTTCGGCGGTGGACGCGCCATCGTGGAATCCCACGTCGATCGCTACCGGCGTATCGTCCATCAACGTCGCCAGCCAGCGCTCGCCGTTTGTGTCGCCGTTGAGCGAATAGTTGCGCACAACCACGTCGAACTTGCGCCCGAAGCGGATCATGCGCCGCGCAATGCTCGCCCCCACGGGGTTCCAGAACAGTTTTTGCAGCAGGTGATGGCGGGTCGTCGTCTTCAACATGTACGTAAAATCCAGTTACAGGGCTCAGGCCGCGCTGCGCAGATCGGGCGTGGCGGGCGCGGCAATCCGGCCGAGGAATTCGCGGCGCCAGCTTTCGATGATGAACGGCTGCCACAACGTCCAACCCAGCCCGTCCTCGCCTTGCTCGACGCGAGTCAGCATCCGGTCCCAATAGCCCGCCATCCAGAACGGCGACTGGCGGAAGCTGTCCGACGCGAAGATGTCGCGCACTTGTCCGATCATGCGCGGCGACTTGAACCACAGGTCCTGCGGCGGATTGAAGCCCTGCTTGCGCCAGCGCGTGCGGATTTCCTCGGGCAGCACGCCGCGCATGCTCTCGCGCAGCAGCCGCTTGGTCTGGATTTCGCCCATCAGCAGATGCGGCGGGAGCGACAGAGCGAAGTCCGCGAGGCGGTGATCGCAGAACGGCAGCCGCACCTCGCGCGAATGCGCCATCGAATTACGGTCGCCATAGCGCAGCAGCGTGGTCAGGAAGCCGCCGAAACTATCCTCCGTCAGCGCGCTGGACAGCGCATTGAAGCCGGGAATCCGCGTGCGGCCATTCTCCACCATGATGCGCTGCGCGACGCCCGGTTCGATCGCGTAATACATGCTCGATCCGGCGCCAAGCCGGTTGGCGAGCAGGTGGCGGAGCCGGAAGGGCAGGCGGTCGCGCAAGGGTCGCGACGTTCCGTTGAGCGCGCCGCCATAGCGCGCCCGGATCTCGGGCAATTCGCGCTCCAGCCGGGCGGTGTCGCCGGTCTCCTGCAACGCCGCGACATACTGGCCGAAATATGTTTCGTACCCGCCGAGCAGTTCGTCCGCCCCCTGTCCGTCGAGCAGCACGGTGACGTTATGCTGCCTGGCGAGATCGAACACGCACCATTGCGCGAACTGGCTCGATCCGCCCGTCGGCAGCTCGTTGTGCCAGATGAAGCGCGGCAGATCGTCGAGCAGCCGGTCGACCGTGGGCTCGACCAAGTGACTCTTCACCCGCGCCGCGTCGATCACGACCTTGGCATAGTGGAACTCGTCCGCCGGCGTGCCGGGAAAGTGGCCGGTGAAGGTGTTGTATTCGGCGTCGTCCCCGATCAGCCCGCGGGCGATGCACACGATCGCGCTCGAATCGAGCCCGCCCGACAGGCACGACCCGACCGGCACGTCGCTGCGCAGCCGGATGCGCACCGAATCGGTCAGCAGTTCGCGGAATTCGGCAAAAATATCGGCGTCGCTCGCGTTTGCTCGATCGGCGTTGGCGCGTGGCGCGTAATAGCGCCAGAACTCGGGCCGCAGCGTGTCGAGGTCGAACGCCACCGCTTCGCCGGGCAGCAACTGCTGGACGTCGCCGAACACGGTTTGCCGGTCGGCGTCGAGGCCGGTGCTGGGATTGCACGCCGCGCGCAAGAGGCGAAGCTCGTCATACTCGTGCCCGACCCCGGGCAGGCTGAGCAGTGCCTTGTATTCGGAGCCGAAGATGAACGCGTCCGGTCGTGAGACGAACAGGAACGGCTTCTCGCCGTAGCGGTCGCGCGCGCCGAGCACCGTCCGCTTGGCGCGGTCGAGCAGCATGAAGGCGAACATGCCGTTGAGCCGGTCGAGCACGCCGCGGCCCCATGCGCGGTAGCCCTCGATGATGACTTCGCTGTCGCTTTCCGACACGAAGCAGGCGCCGAGCGCGATCAACTCGCGCTTCAACTCGATATAATTGTAGATTTCGCCGTTGAAGATCAGCGCGAAGTGGCCGTCAGGCGACAGCATCGGCTGGTCGCCGGCATGGCTGAGGTCGATGATCGACAGACGGCGATGGCCCAGCCAGACGCCCGCCCCCTCGTCCTGCCATTCGCCCTCGCCGTCGGGTCCGCGATGCGCGAGGCTGTCGAGCGCGGCGCGATAGCGCGCCACTTCGATCGGCCGTTTCGCCACCACGCCCAATATTCCGCACATGTTACGCCGTCTCCACCGGTCGCGCGCGCGTATCGCCCGGTGGGGGCACGAACACCGCGATCAGCGCCGCCGTTACCACCCACGCCGTCAACTGAATATAGCCGAGAAGCGCGCCGGTCAGCGTTTGCGCGAACCACAACGTCCCGCCCACCGCGATCAGTGCGAACGGCACGAACAGCCCGAGTTGTAGCCACATCCGCCCGCTTGCGACCAGTTCCTGCTGCCGCGCGGTGACGTAGGCGGTCGGCACCAATGCGATCAGGAAGAGCCCGAATAGGAAGCTCTGCCCGCGAAAGGCGGGGCCGTAGAGCGCGAGGATCAGGCTGGAGCCGAGGATAGCGACGATCGAGAAAGCGAGCGCCACCACCAGATTGAGCCAGATGTGATAGCGCTGCAGGCGCCGCGTCTGGGCGTGATCGTCATCGCCGAGATAGCGCCCCAGCATCGGCACGATCGCACTCGCCAGCGAGGCCATGATGACCAGGATCGGGGAGCGCCATTGCAGCCCGGTATTGATGATCGCCAAGTCTTTCAATCCGAGCGGCTGGCGGGTCAGATAGTAATTGCCGATCCACACCGACACGCCGGTCACCACCGACAGCAACCCGCTGGGTAGCGAGAAATCGACGATCACGCGCGCGGAGCCCCATGCCTGGTGGAAGTCGGTGTCGGCGACCAGCCGCCGGCTGATCGCGCGCGCCGGGATCGCCACCGCGATCAGGCGGAACACCGCGCCGCCTGCGACCACCGCGAGCACCGCGGTCAGCGTCGGCGAATAGAGCAGCACCGGGATCAGCGCGGCGACCGACAACAGAGCGGTCGCGACCCGCGCGATCGCCAGCGTCCGGAACCGCTCGCTCGCCTGAAGCAGCGCATCGCTCAACCCCGCCTGGACCGAGGCGAGCAGGATCACCCCGCCGAGCACGATCGGCCAGCCGAAACCGCCCGTCGTGAACAGCCAGCGCGACAGCGGCCCGGCGAAAATGACCGCGATGGCCAGCGCGGCGATTGTCGTCGCCAGCGTCAGCCGCCGCCCGAGCAGGACGACCGCGCCCGCCTTCGCCGGGTCGCGCGTCTGGAACCGCGACACGAAATAGATCACCGAGTAGGGCAGTTGCAGGCTGACGATCGGCGCGAGCAAGCTGATCGTCGAAAACAGCAGGGCGTAACGCCCGTAATTGTCGATATCGATCGCGCGCGCGATCAATACGGTCTGGGCGAGTGCGGTGACACGCTCGATCAGCGATGACGCGAACAGCCACCCCGCGCCGCGCAACCACCCTGCTACCGGGCTGTCGCTGCGCCAGTAGCTCGGGCTGAACAGCTTGCCGATCGCGGTCATCGCGGTCGCGCACGCGCCGTTGCGATGCCCTGTTTCAGCCCGGCGACGCTGGCCGCGATGTCGCATTCGTCGAAGATCGCGAGCGACCGCGCGCTCATCGCGGTGCGGCGCGCGTCGTCACCGGCCAGCGCGTCGATCGCCGCCGCCAGCGCCGCAATGTCGGTGCACGGAAACACGATCGTATTCTCGCCTTCGCGCGCGATATCGGTCGGCCCGACCGCGCCGATCCGGTCGCTCAGCACCTGCGGCAAGCCGATGCACGCGCCCTCCGAACAGATCAGCGGGTGCGGATCGTGCTGCGACGGATGCACCAGCATGTCGGCGGCCGCGTAGAGCCCCGGCAGCTTGTCGACGTTGACGAACCCGGCGAAGCGCGCCGCGACGCCTTGCGCATCGGCCTTGGCACGGAGCTCGTCGATCAACTCGCCGTTGCCCGCGAACAGCGCGATCACCTTGCGGCCTTTGCTCTGCGCGAGCGCGTCGATCAGGTCGCCAGGGCGCTTGCGCGGCGACAGCTTGCCGACGAACAACGCGACGATCGCGTCTTCGGGGATATTGTACAGCGCGCGCGTTTCGGCGCGCAGACTCGCGCGGTTGGCGCTGGCGGCACGATACGTCGCCTCGTCGATCGTGAACGGCGAGCGGAAGATGCGGTCGGCGGGCGCGCCGTAATGAATATAGAATTCGGCGTTTCGGTCGCCCACCGACAGCAACGCCGAATAGCGCCGGAAGATCGCGCGGACGACGACTTCCTTGAGCGCCTTCGTCACGGTCGTCCGGTCGCGCAGCAATTCGGAATCGCCGATCGTCATCAGCGGCACCTTGTGGCGGCGGCACCACCAGATCGCGCGGAACACGTTGGCCTGCATGTGACCATAGACCAGCACCACATCGGGCGCGAACGCCGCCAGCCGATCGGCGATGACCGGTGCGCTGGGCTTGCGCACGCTCGGCTGGCCGCCTTCGGGAACCTCGCCGAGGAACTCGTGGCTATAGCCGCCCAGCATGTCCATGTTCCAGCTGATCTGGGTCTGCATCTCTTCGTCGTAATAGGATTCGACGCCGATCGGCGCGCCGAACAGCACTCGGAGCTCGATATCGGGATCGGCGGCAATCGCGCGGTAGAAGGGCACGAAATGCTGGATCGGATGAGTGACGACGATCGCCAGGCGAGTCTTCACGTCAGCCTCTGGGTTCGAGCACGACGACCGGGCCATATTGGTCGAGCAAGGAAAAGCGCCCGGTCGCGAGGATCGCGGCGATCAGATCGTCGTGGCTGCCACGGTCGGGGACGCCATGCGTTTCCATGACGATGAGGCGCGCCTTGGCCAAAGCGTCGAGATCGTGCTCGACGATGCGCCATTCGACACCCTCGATGTCGCAGACCAGCGCGAAATCGGTCAGGCCGTGGCGGTCGATCAGTTGCGACAGCGTCACCGCGGGAACTTCGATCGTCGGTAATCCGCTGGCGTCGGCAGCAATCCGCCCGCTGTCCGATCGCTCGCCGAGTGCGAAGCGAACCGTGTCGCCCGCGCTGTAGCTGATCGCCGCCTCGATCACCTCGACCCCGCGCGCGCAATCGTTGATCGCCAGATTGCCGCGCAGCACCTTGGCCAGCCGCGGATCGGCCTCGACCACGAACTGACGGCGCTCCGCGGCGATCCGGCGGCGGATCGTGCAGCTGATCACGCCCAGGCTGCCGCCTAGCTCGATCACGTCGCACTCGACCGGCAGATATTTCTGCACGAAACGATATTCGGCCGATTCATACCCGTTGACCAGCAACGCCGCCTTGGTCTCGGCATCGACCACCGGGCTGCTCGTGTCGATCGTCAGCCCGCGGTGCGGGATCCGGTCGCGGAGCACGCGCGCAGCGACGATCCCGGTCCAGCGATTGGCGATGATCGGTCCGACGAACCGCTTCACATGGGTGGCAAGGCTGGTCATGCCGCCCCGATGGGTGAAGCGGCGGGGGTGGTCAAGGAAGCACTCATTGCGGCACGATCACCCAATCGCCGCCGCCGATATCGGTCGCATCGGCTTCGACCAGGGTGGCGTGCGAGACGAGCCCGGTGCTCGCCGATGCCATGCGATAGAATCGCGCTGGGGTAGGGAGGAGCGGCAGCAAGGCAGCGATTTCTTCCGCAACGGTGTGCGCGCCGCCGCCGACTTCGACCCATACGATCGGGCGGTCACGCTTGATGGTCGTCTGAAGCCCCGCAA
>NZ_JAQGKZ010000065.1 GCF_028289855.1 Sphingomonas bacterium
TTCTGTGGGTTTTCCTCGAGCCACTCGGCGAGCTTGTCGGCGAGCAGCGATTCAAGCGGCTGGCGGACCTCGGACGAGACCAGCTTGTCCTTGGTCTGCGAGCTGAACTTCGGGTCGGGCAGCTTGACCGAGACGATCGCGGTCAGCCCCTCGCGCATGTCGTCACCGGTAAGGGTGATCTTCTCCTTCTTCATCAACCCCGATTTTTCGGCGTAATTGTTGAGCGTGCGGGTCAGCGCCGAACGGAATGCCGCCAGATGCGTGCCGCCGTCGCGCTGCGGGATGTTGATGGTGAAGCACAGGACGTTTTCGTAGTAGGAATCATTCCATTCGAGCGCGACGTCGATGCCGATATCGTCGCGCTGACCGTTGACCGAGATCGGCTCGGGGAACAGCGGCGTCTTGGTGCGATCGAGATATTTGACGAACGCGGCGATCCCGCCCTCGTAATAGAGCTCGACGGTGCGCGGCTCCTCGTGGCGGGCATCGGTCAGGAACAGCCGCACCCCCGAATTGAGGAAAGCGAGCTCGCGGTAGCGATGCTCGAGCTTCTCGAAATCGAATTCGACGATCTTGAACGTCGCGGGGCTGGGGAAGAAGGTGACGCGCGTCCCCTTCTGGCCGGGCGCGGCTTTGCCGACCACCTTCAGTGGCAGCACCGCGTCACCGAACGCGAAGCGCATGTAATGCTCCTCGCCGTCGCGCCAGATCGTCAGGTCGAGCCACTCGCTGAGCGCGTTGACCACCGACACGCCGACCCCGTGCAGTCCGCCCGACACCTTGTAAGCATTGTCGTCGGACGTATTTTCGAACTTACCCCCGGCGTGGAGCTGGGTCATAATGACCTCGGCCGCCGACACGCCTTCCTCGGCGTGAATCCCGGTGGGAATCCCGCGCCCGTTATCGGTCACCGAGACCGATCCGTCGGGGTTCAGCTGGATGTCGATCCGGTCGCAATGCCCGGCCAGCGCCTCGTCGATCGCATTGTCCGACACCTCGAACACCATGTGGTGGAGGCCCGATCCGTCGTCGGTATCGCCGATATACATGCCGGGGCGTTTGCGGACGGCGTCGAGCCCTTTGAGGACCTTGATCGAATCGGCGCCGTAGTCGTTGGTATTGGGGTCTTCTGCCATGCCCAGCATATAGGGTCGGGGCGCCCGAAACGGAAGCGAAATGGGCGAGTCGTTTTTGGCCGGCGCGCTGCAGACTCGGCGGTGCCGCTGCCCGTCAGGCGCTCTGCGCCGACCGATCGTCGCCCAACCACGCCTCGGCCTCGCGTCGGTTGTCGAACCATCTGGCGGTGTCGCGGTTCAGGACGCGCCGTGCCTGTATCCGCGACAGCGAACTGCCGGTGATGAAGGCCAACCGCCGTGCGGCGTAAAGCGGATTGCCGAGCGCGCGCTGAAACGCCGCGACGACGTCCTGCGATTGCGTTTTGCAGTCCGAAAAGTCGATCAAGGTGAGATGCTGGTTCCGTGGACCGGCCAAGCTATCGATCGCGGCCTTTGCATCGATCGCGAGTTGCGTCGCCCCGGCCACATCGAAGAAACCGGTCAACGTGATGGCGACCAGCTTTCGGTGCGGATCGACCCGTATCGTCTGCGTTGCCTGCATGCCGCACTGTCGGGCATAGAGCTTTCGGATCGATGAAGAAGATCGACGGTGCGCGCGCCGGCACTCGCCGGGGCGCACACCGTGCGTCAGTTCGCGCGCGTGAAGCGATCCGCCCGCTGACCGAGCAGCGTCACCTCGACGCGGCGGTTCTGGCGCATGCCTTGCGGCGTCGCGTTGGAGGCGACCGGATCGGCTTCGCCATGCCCGACGACGGTGAAGCGCGCACGCGTCACGCCCATCTGGTCGAACGCGCCGCGCACCGCATCGGCGCGGCGTTCGGACAGCGCCTGGTTATGCGCGTCGCTGCCGCGCGAATCGGTGTAGCCGTCGATTGCAACACGCACGCCCGGTTCCGAGCGAAGATAGTCGGCGAGGGTATGAAGCTTGTCGATCGCGCCGGGGCGCAGCACCGCGCTGTCGGTGGCGAACAGTACATCCTCGTCCAGCCGCATCGTCGCGCCACGCGCGGTCTGGCGGAAGCCATAGCCGCGCATCGCGCCACGGTCCCACTCGCCGCCGCCACGCGCGCGATCGGCCACGACATAACCACTGTCGCGCGAATCCCAGTCGAACCCACCGCGGCGCGGACCGGCAATTTGAGCAAACGCGCGGTTAGCGGCGCGCGCCTCGAACACGGTCAGAAATCGGTCCTGATTGCGGTCGAAATTGCGGATCACGAACGCCCGGCCGCGCCGAGTGTCGCGTAGTTCCGGGTAGAGCACTCGAACACCGGGTCCGACCAGGCGATAATCGGCGGCGTCGGGGCGGCCTCCCGCCCAGTCCCAGCGATCCTGTGCAAGGGTGGGCGTGGCGAGCGCGGCGAGCGCGGTGGCGGCGAGGATAAGCTTCTTCACGGGGCGTCCTTTTCGATAATGGACGCCGGGTTTGCGCTGACGGCACTGAACCCGCGCTGAGGCGGTGCGACAGACGAGGTTCAGGCGGAAAGGACGCGCCCGTTGGTGACCGTGAACCAGCTCGCCTCGCCGATCCCGTCGAACGGTGCGACCTCGGTGCCGGTGATCCAGACCTGGCTGTGGGTTGACGCCAATCGGTCGAACAGCGCCGTGCGCCGTACCGGATCGAGGTGCGCCGCCACCTCATCGAGCAACAGGATTGGCGCTCGCCCGGTGCGGTCGGCGACGAGTTCGGCGTGTGCGAGGATGAGGCCGAGCAGCAGCGCTTTCTGCTCGCCGGTAGAGCACAAAGCGGCGGGCTGATCCTTGTCGAGATGCGTGACGGACAGGTCGCTGCGGTGCGGCCCGACCAATGTCCGCCCGGCGGCGGCGTCGCGGCGGCGGCCTTGCGCGAGATCGGCGGTGAGCGTTGCGATGCTGGCCCAGCCTTCGAGCGACAGCCCGGCGCGCGCGAATGGCCCCGCGGGCTGGTCGACCAGCCGTTCGCTCAGCGCTGCGACGGTTTCGCGCCGGCCTTCGTCGATCGCCGCGCCATGCTCGGCCATCTGCGCTTCGAGCGCGGTCAGCCATGCCGCGTCGGGTGTGCCCTCATCGGCGAGCAAGCGGTTGCGCGCGCGCATCGCCGCTTCGTAGCGATTGGCATGGCCGGCGTGATCGGGGCGCAGCGCCAGCGTCAGCCGGTCGAGGAAGCGGCGGCGCTCGCCAGCCGGCTCGACGAACAAGCGGTCCATCGCCGGGGTCAGCCACAGCACCGTCAGCCATTCGGCGAGCGCGTTGGCCGACGCGGTCGCTCCGTTGATGCGCACGATGCGGCGTTCGGGTGCTGAGGCGAGCGTGCCGGTGCCGATATCTACTAGCCCCTCCCCTTCAGGGGAGGGGTTAGGGTGGGGCAGTGCCGCAAGCGCATTGCCTGCGGCCCCCATCCCAACCCCTCCCCAGAAGGGGAGGGGCTTGAGTTGTGCCGCCACGCCGAACCCGCGACTGCCGCCCTGTCGCGCCATGTCGGACAGCGCCGCGCGCCGCAGCCCGCGGCCGGGCGCGAGCAGCGACACTGCCTCGAGCACGTTGGTCTTGCCTGCGCCGTTATCGCCGGTCAGCACAACGAAGCCGCGCCCCGGATGGAGCACGGCTTCTGCGTGATTTCTGAAATCGGTCAGGACCAGGCGCGACAGCATCGCGGACGTCCTATAGTATCGGGCTGGAAACCTGAACCGTTCGCCCTGGGCCTGTCGAAGGGCGTGTTCTTGACCCGTGCTTCGACAACCCCGGATCTAGTCGAGGCCGAACGGCGGTATATTCCGGCGTTACGCCGCGAGCTTCTCGGGCTCGGCGATCACATCGGCCTTGGGCGCGCTCATGTACGATGCCAGTGCGCCGAGTTCGCGCTGCGCCTTCAGATACGCGATCGGCTCGCCAAGGTTGAGGCGCTGGCGCGCCGCGTCGAGCGGCTCGTGGAGGAGCTGCTCGTAATCCTCGCCCGAAATCCACTTGGCCTTGCGCCCGCGCTTATACCCTTCCCACACCGCCTTGATGAACAGATTGTTGCCCGTCACCTTGCGGCTCTTGAGTGCCGCCGCGCCGCCAATGAACGCCCAGCCGAGCCCGCCGACCTGCGCATAGCTGAACGCGACCAACGCCGCTTCGCCCAGGCTCTCGTCCGCCTTGTACCCCGTAAGCACGTGCCAGATGTCGTGCGTGTCGCGCACTCGCCGGCCGAACCAGGCATAGGGGTGCTGGACCTGGTCCTCACTGATCACCTTGCTCACCTCGACCAGCCCATCGGCCGAATAACCGGTCGATTCGAGGAAATGGTTGTACGCCGCGCCGACCGTGCCGGGCGCGAATTGCTTGGCATAGCCGGGCTGCGAGAATATCTGCGCCAGTTCGTGGCGCTCATACGCCATGCGGCCACCGTCGGCGGTCGCGATGAACCTGGCATAGTTCATCGGCGCGTTGCCGACGTTGAGCGCGCGCATGATGCGGAACACCTGCGTCGT
>NZ_JAQGKZ010000074.1 GCF_028289855.1 Sphingomonas bacterium
CTTCGCGTTGATCGACGGCGTTGGCCCGGTGGTGGTCGAGGCGCTGGGCGATTTCTTCCACGAGCCGCACAACCAGCAGGTCTGGGACGATCTGCTCGCCCAAGTCTCGCCCGCGCCATTCGTCGTCGAAACGCGCGAGTCGCGCGTCAGCGGCAAGACCATCGTCTTCACCGGCAGCCTCGAGACGCTGAGCAGCGACGAGGCCAAGGCGCAGGCCGAAGCGCTCGGCGCGCGCGTCGCGGGATCGGTGTCGGCCAAGACCGATCTGGTGGTCGCCGGGCCGGGCGCCGGATCGAAGCTGAAAAAGGCCGCGGAACTTGAAATCGAGGTCATCGACGAAGCTGGCTGGGCCGCCATCGTCGCGGCTGCGGGCTAACCCGACAGTGATGCTTTTTTGCAACGCAACATGATGATTCCGAAGCTGTCCACAGCCCCGGCTTGCACTGTCATCTAAGCGACATATTGTGCCGTCATTGGCGCGGGGAAGGTGTGCGGATTCGGCGCATCGAGCGAACGGCGCTCAAAGGGGAATACCATGCGAACTCAATTGCTTATCGGCGCGGCAGTGGCTGCGATCATGCTCCCGGGCGCAGCTTACGCTCAGTCGAGCGGATCGACCGACTTCGACAATACCGACATCATCATCACATCGACGAAGGCGCAGGGTGTCGGCGGCGTCCAGATTCCCGACAGCAGCAAGGCGAAGGGCGTCCTGACGCAGGAGTTCATTTCGCGCCAGACCCCGGGCAACTCGATCCTCGATACGATCAACTCGCTGCCGGGCGTCAGCTTCCAGAACAACGATCCGTTCGGTTCGGCCGGCGGCACGCTGACGATTCGCGGCTTCGACGCGTCGCGCATCGGCCTGACGTTCGACGGCGTTCCGCTCAACGACACCGGCAACTACGCGCTCTATTCTAACCAGCAGCTCGACCCCGAGCTGATCCAGCAGGTCAACGTCAGCTACGGCTCGACCGACGTCGACAGCCCGACCGCCGCGGCGTCGGGTTCGACCGTCAACTATACGACGATCGTCCCGACCGATAAGTTCGGCGTGCGCCTGCAGGGCTCGGTCGGCGACTATAATTTCTTCCGCGTGTTCGGCCTGCTCAATACCGGCACGTTCACGCCGTGGGGCACCAAAGCGTGGATTTCGGCGAGCAACGCCAACAACGACGTCGTGTTCAACAACTTCGGCAAGATCCGCAAGTCGCAGTACAACGCCCGCATCTATCAGCCGATCGGGTCGAACGGCGACTTCATCTCGCTGGCGGGCAACTACAACGTCAACCGCAACAACTTCTTCGGCTCGGCGCCGCTGCGTCTCGACAGCAACGTGTTCTCGCAGACCGGCACCGGCACCGGGCCGGCCGCCGGCACGGTAAACAATCCTATTCTGAATACGGGTGCGGTGCGCGTGGCGGGTACCGGTACGCCGAACCGTTTCCCGCTCGGCCGCGACGAGCTGCCCTATCCGATCGCGCGTTGCCTGACGACGGCGGGCGTGAACGGCACTGCTCAGACGCCCGGCACGGTCAGCGCAGCCGGCGCGTCGAACAACGGCCTTGCCTGCGGGAGCAGCTTCGACGAGCGCTACAACCCGTCGAACACCGGCAGCATCCGCTTCGGGTCACGCTTTACGCTGGCGAAGGGTCTCGTGTTCACCGCCGACGCCAGCTTCCAGTACGTCAAGGCGAATGGCGGCGGCACCGTGACGGGCCGTGAAACCGTTGGCTACACGCAGACCGCGAACGCGACGCGCGGTGCGATCACCACGCCGCTCTATGGCTTCGTCGGCGGCACGTATTTCTTTGGCCGCGACCTGAACGGTGACGGTGACACGCTCGACCAGGTCACCCTGCTCGCGCCGAGCCAGACGGTCACGCACCGCTACGGCCTCATCACCTCGTTGCGCTACGATATCGACAGCAACAACACGCTGCGTATCGCCTATTCGCACGATTACGGTCGCCATCGGCAGACCGGCGAGGTCAACCAACTGGCGCCGGATGGTTATCCGACCGACGTGTTCCCGATCAACAATCCGCTACGCGACACGAACGGCTTCGTCGTCGAGAAGCGCGATCGCCTGTCGTTCGCGATCCTCGACCAGGTGGCCGGCGAATATCGCGGCACGTTCGGCAATTTGACCGCCAGCATCGGCGTGCGTGCGCCGTTCTTCGTTCGCAAGCTGAACAACTTCTGCTTCACGACCAGCGCGAGCGGTTTCCTCGATTGCTTCGGTCGCGGCAACGCGGCGGCGAACGCCACCTACGCGACGGCCAACCCTTACACGTATACTCCGGCGTCGGGCAGCACGGCGGCGAGCGTTATCGGTTTCGCGCCACCGCAATCTCGGACGTATCGCTACAACCGCGTGCTGCCGAACGTGGGCTTCACCTACAAGTTCGGTGGCGGTGCCACGGCGTACATCAACTATTCGAAGGGCCTGCAGGTCCCGGGTACCGACAATCTGTACAACGCCTTCTTCTACCCGGTCGGGTCGCCGCAGGCGAAGCCGGTGCCGGAAACCTCGGACAATTTCGATGCCGGTTTCCGTTACACGACCAGCAAGATCCAGGCGTTCGTGGGTCCGTGGTACACCCGGTTCACCAACCGTCTGGCCAGCTCGTTCGATCCGGACACGCAGACCACCTTCTACCGCAACCTGGGTCGGGTCGATAAGTACGGCATCGACGGCAGCCTGTCGTACAAGCCGATCCCCGAAGTCGTGGCCTATATCTACGGCTCGTACATGAAGTCGGAGATCAAGAATAACATCGTGCTCGGCAATTGCACGGTCGCGACGACGAGCAATTGTTCGACCGTCGGGGCACCGGTCTATGCGTTTACGGCCGGCAAGCGCGAATCGGGCGCACCGGTCTATACGTTCGGTGCACGTCTGCAGGGCACGTTCGGCCCGGTCGCCTTGGCGATCCAGGCCAAGCGCACCGGTCCGCGCTACCTGAACGATCAGAACGTGCCGAACCTGCAGTGCACCGCGGCGGTCGTGAACCAGATCTGCCCGACCGCGGCGGCCACCACGCCGACGACGTTTACGGGTAATACGCCGACCGGCGGTTACCTCGGTACGCGCGGGTTCGAATACCAGGTGTATGGGGCCAAGACGCCGGCCTATACTACGGTCGATCTCGACATGCGCGTGAGCCTGGAATGGGCGGGTCTCAACAAGACCACCTACTTCCAATTCAACGTGCAGAACGTGTTCAACGAATTCTACGTCGGTGGTTTCTCGGGTGGTTCGACCAGCCAGTATACCTCGCCGCTGTTCACGCAGATCGGCAGCCCGCGGGCATTCATCGGGACGCTCAACGTTCAGTTCTGATCGATCTCGACGCGTAAGAAATCGGCCGCCGCCCCACCCGGGACGGCGGCCTTTTTCTTGGTTCGCCGGAACGAAATAGCGTCGCTCTTTCATTCCCGGCCGCAAACCCGGCCAGCATCGCGTGAGCGATGACCGGCGATGCGGCCCTTCGACTGCCTGCGAGGCAGGCGCTCAGGACATGCTTCGCCGCGTCGCCCTCCGCTACAACCGCAGCGTCAGGTCGGCGTGGAACGTGCGCTGCGGGAACGGGTGAAACAGGAAATAGCGGTCGTTGGTGACGTTATCGACGCCGATCCCGAGCGTGTATTTCTTCCCCACCGCGAATTGCGCGCGCAGATCGACGACCAGGAATTTGTAGAACCCCTGATAGGTGTTGCCGACCACATCGCTGTTGTCGAGCGTCCCGTAAAGGCGGCTCGAATAGCGTCCCGCCGCGGTCAGCGCGACGCCATCCACCGGACGCCAGGTCGCGACTGCGGTCGCCTTCCAGCGCGGCACGGTGGGGATCAGTTTGCCCACCGACGCCGGCAGCGCCGCGTTGGCGCGCGTGGTCGCGTCAGCATAGGTGACGCTGCCCGACAGGTCGAACCGCGGGATCAGGTCGTTGCGCACCACCGCCAGTTCGACGCCGCGCGCGCGGGTACGATCGACGTTCTGGACGAAGGTCGCCAGCGCCGGCCCGCCATTGAGCGGCCCGGTCTGCGAAATAAGCGCGTCGGTCACCACTTCGTTGAATAGTGACAGCCGGATCGATCCCCGCTTGCCGGTGCGTTCGATCGACACTTCGGTCGATCGCGCGCGTTCGGGGCGAAGGTCGGGGTTGGGCACCGCCGCAACCGGCGTCGTGACGATCTGGTAGAGTTCGCCGACGGTGGGAAAACGCCACGCCTGGCCGAACGCCAGCTGCGCTTTCCACCCCGCAGCTGGCTCCCACGCCAGCGCTGCCTTGGGCGAGAATTTCGCCGCCGATCGCTCGGGCTGGTTGACCGCAATCGCGGGGGACAGCGAGAAATTGACCCCGTCATAGGCGCGCCACCATTCGTAGCGCCCGCCCAAAGTCAGCGTGACCGATGGAAGGATTTTCCACGCATCCTGCACCCACAATGCCGCTGTACGGGTCTTGCCCAAAGATTGCAGGTTAAGCGCGCCCGCGCTGCCGGCGACCCAGTCGGTCGTTGTGAAGCGGTTGCTGGCGATCCTGAACCGGTCCCAATGCGCGCCGAAGCTCAATGCGCTGGGACCGGAGCGCCAAACCGCCTTGGCGTCGAGCGTGATCCAGCCGGTACCGTCGAGCCGCGTGATCGTCCCCGCACCGCCGGTCGCCGCCGCGGGCAAGGCGGTGGCCGCAATCCGCTGTTCGTCGCGATCGACGATGTAGCGTGTGCCGATGACCTGCCAGTCGAACGCCTTGCCCGACCCGCCAAGCGACAGCGCGTGCGACCAGTGGCGCTGATCGGTGCGGTACACACCGGCGCTCAGCGCGAGCGGCCAGTTGGGCGCGCCCGTCGCGATCGTCGTGAGATACGTCTGTGACGACGAATCGGTGCGATTGAGGAACAGCCCGCCGACATAGGTCAGCCGCAGCGACGACGTCAGATCGATCGCTGCCTTGAGCTTGAGCCGGTCCTGGCCCTGATCCTCTATCCCGGTCGCGCCGAGTACGCGGAGCGGTTGCCCCACGCGATTGACGTCGGCGGGTCCGCCTTCGGTACCGGCGGGTGCCGTGGTCGCGGTGGCGAACCCGAGCGGCTGGCCCCGGCTCTTCACATGGTCGTAACTGGCGAACAGCGCGAGCGGCCCGAACCGGTCGCCGACGGTGGCGCCGACCTGATACGCCGCAAAGGTGTCGTTGCGCCCGTACAAATCGGAGGTCTGGACGCTCGTGCCCGCGCTCAGCGTCGCTTCTAATGCGTCTGGCAAGCGCGTGGTGATATTGACCACCGCGCCGATCGAATTGCCCGGATAGGCGGCCGAGAACGGGCCATACAGCACGTCGATCCGCGCGATCTCCTGCGGCGACACCGCGCTCCAGCGGGGGCTGGCCGAGGTGTTGTTGTTGCCGATCAACGCCGACAGCAACGCGCCATCGGCGTAGATCAGACTGCGCGCGCTGGCGCCCAGCCCCGAGGTTCGCGTCGCGAGCGGCGCTTGCGTGTCGCCAATGTGACGTTTGCGGACGATCAGGCTGGGCAGATACTTGACCGTATCCTCGACGTTCATCGCGTTGACGGTGCGCGCGATTCGGTCGGCATCGACCGACGCTGCGGCATTGGGGGTATTCTCGATCGTCTGCTTCTGCCGCTGCGCGACGATCAATATGTCGTCCTTGCCCGGATCGGTGTCCGGGACGGAGTCGTCGGCAGCCCAGGCGGGCATGGCGGCGGTGCTCGCGAGCACGGCGAGCGAAGCGCGCAGCAGTGCGCGCGTGGAGATGGTCATGAAGGAATTTCCTTGCTCAAACACGATTGGCCGCGCGGACGCGGCAATGGTTCAGGCCAGGGTAGGAGGTCCGGTTGCGGGCGGCGGCGGTGCGGCGAGGCCACGGCCGGGGACGGTGGCCGCGGCCGGGCGGTCCGGTGCGACGGTAAAGGTACGCGCCGGCGCAAGGATTGCCGGCAAGGGCGGCGGCGCATCGGCGATGCCGACTCCGGCAAAGGCACAGGGATGGTCGCCAGCTTGTCCGTTGGCCGGCGCCTTACGATGCAGCTTACCGTCGAACGTCAGCACCATCACGTCGTCGGGCCCGTGGCCGTTGCACAGCGCAATCTCGATCCCGCCCGCCGCATTGGCGACCGGCATCCATCCCTCGGGCGCCAGGCCGCGCACAAGCAAGGCCCCGACCAGAAGCATCAGCCACGCAAAGCGATGGCGCGGCAGGGCGGACGAGCGGAACGGCATTGCGGCTTTCCCTAGTCGAGGCGCCGTGCCGAGGCCATCCCAAACCCCGCGCCTTTTCGCGCGGCGCTCAGCGGGTATAAGGGCGCCGCTCCATGCCCAACCTTCCCGTCCCCGCCGATCCGCCCGAAGCGGTTGCCACGCGCCGCTTCTGGCGCCCGGCGATCTTCTCGCGCCCGTTCTTCGAGGACAAGGGCAAGGCGTTCTGGCGGCTGCAGGCGGCGGGGTGGACCGGATATCTGCTGCTGCGCTCGGTCTCGGCGATCTCGAACAATCAACCGGCCTCGGCGCTGATCTCCGTGATCATCGAATCGATCATCGGCTATTGCATCACGCTGCTGCTCTCGACGCTGTACGGCTATTACCGACGGCTGCCGCGGATCAGCGGCGTCGTCATGACGATCGTCACGCTGGCCGGCGCGACCTTGCTCGGATCGGTGCTCAACGCTTTCTCGTTCAGTTTCATGAAGCTCGACAATCCCGGCATCAACCTGACGCTGGTGCTGGGTCAATTGTTCCTGATCTTCACCGTGCTGGCGGGCTGGTCGGCACTCTATTTCGGGATCAATTTCTACCTGATCGTCGAGGAGCAGAACGACCAGCTGGAGACGCTGGGCAACCAGGCGTCGACCGCGCAGCTGGCGATGTTGCGCTATCAGCTCAACCCGCACTTCCTGTTCAACACGCTCAATTCGATCTCGACGCTGGTGCTACTCAAGGAAACCGAGCGCGCCAATGCGATGCTGTCGCGGCTGGCCGATTTCCTACGTTTCACGCTGATCTACGAGCCCACCGCGCACGTCACGCTGGCGCAGGAAGTGCAGACGCTCAAACTCTATCTCGAGATCGAGAAGATGCGCTTCGAAAGCCGGTTGCGCCCGGTATTCGAGATCGATCCGCGCGCCGAACGCGCGCGATTGCCGTCGCTGCTGCTGCAACCGCTCGTCGAAAACGCGATCAAATACGCCGTTACGCCGAGCGAGGAGGGGGCGGAAATCGCGGTTTCGGCACGGCTCGTCGGCGAACGCGTGCGGATCGCCGTGTCCGACACCGGTCCCGGCTTGATCGAGAACAAGTTAGGTCCAAGCCTTTCAACCGGCGTGGGGCTCGCCAATATAAGAGACCGGCTGGTTCAGGCGTACGGGCCCGACCACCGATTCGACAGTCGATCGACGCCAGGGGGCGGCTTTGTCGTGGAGATCGAGATTCCGTACCAATTGGACGATCCGAATAGAGAGGCCGCATGACGATCAGAACGATTTTGGTGGATGACGAGACCTTGGCGATCCAGGGGCTCGAGCTTCGCCTGCAAGCGCATGACGATGTCGAGATCATCGACCGTTGCGCCAACGGCCGCGAGGCGATCCGCAGCATCAAGACCAACAAGCCCGACCTCGTCTTTCTCGACATCCAGATGCCGGGGTTCGACGGCTTTTCGGTGGTGCAGGGGCTGATGGAGGTCGAACCGCCGCTGTTCGTGTTCGTGACGGCCTATTCGGAGCATGCGTTGCGGGCGTTCGAGGCGCAGGCGGTCGATTATCTGGTCAAGCCGGTCGAGGAATCGCGCCTCGCCGATACGCTCGAACGCGTCCGCCAGCGGCTGAGCGAGAAACGCGGCGCCGAGGAAGTCGAGAAATACAGGGAAGCGCTCGCCGAGGTTTCGCCCGAAGCGGCCGAGGAGATTTCCGACGGCGGCGGCGATCATTCGTCGAACCGCTTCGAAAAACTCATCAACATCAAGGATCGCGGCAAGATTTTCCGCGTCGATGTCGACACGATCGAGGTGGTCGAAGCGGCCGGCGATTACATGTGCATCAAGACCGGCGACAACACGCTGATCCTGCGCCAGACGATGAAGGACCTCGAGAAGCGCCTCGACCCGCGCCGGTTTCAGCGCGTTCACCGCTCGACGATCGTCAACCTCGACCTCGTGCGTCAGGTCAAGCCGCACACCAATGGCGAGTGCTTCCTGGTGCTCGATTCGGGCGGGCAGGTGAAGGTCAGCCGGAGTTATCGCGACGTGGTGGCGCGGTTCGTTCACTAAACGCCGGGGAGGGCGCGATGAGCAGCAACTACGAAACCTTCGCCGCGCTGCATGTCCCCGGCGACCCGCTGATCATCTATAATTGCTGGGATCCCGGCAGCGCCGTCGCGATCGCCAAGGCCGGCGCGAAGGCGATTGCGACGGGGAGCCACGGCGCCGCCGAATCGCTCGGATTTCATGATGGCGAAGAACTCCCGCTCGACCTCGCGCTCGACAATGCGCGGCGGATCATGGGCGTCGTCGACCTGCCCGTGTCGATCGATTTCGAAAGTGGCTACGCGTCCGATCCCGAGGGCGTCGCTGCGAACCATGCCAAGCTCGCCGCGACTGGCGCGGTCGGATGCAATTTCGAGGATTCGGTAATCGGCGGCGAGGGGGTTTACGGCCTCGCGCAGCAGGCCGACCGCGTCGCGGCGGCGCGCAAGGGCGCGGGCGATGCCTTTTACATCAACGCGCGGGTCGATCTGTATTTGCGCACGCCCAAGGATCGCCACGACGCGTCGCTGGTCGACCAGACCGTCGAGCGCGCGCAGGCCTATATGGCGGCGGGCGCGAGCGGCATCTTCGTTCCCGGCCTGCGCGACGTCGCGGCGATCGCCGATATCGTCAAGCGCACCGGCGCGCGGATTAACATAATCCCGGGCGCGACTCAGCTTGCCCGTGAATTCGCCGACGCTGGCGTGGCGCGGGTCAGCTACGGCGGCGGGCCATGGTTCGCGGCGATGGCGTGGCTGGAGGAGCAAGCGCGCCCGGCGATCAACTGGCGCTAGGGCAAGGTGATGGGCAAGCGCAGCGGCGTAGCCGACCACGAGGCTGACTTGGCGAAGCTGAGTTGGGCGAATTGGACGCCGAAATAGGTCGCTGTCGGATGCGTCTTTCAATCGCCGCGAATACTCGTCAGCGAAAAGACTTCTAAAGCCGCATCCATCGGCTCGAGCGATTTAGAGCCCGTCGGATCGACAACTAGTCGAGCGGCCTGCGATCCTCGTCGGTCACGCCGAGGTCGGTCGCGGTGAACAACGTATGCAGCGTGATCCCGCGCTCGGCCAGCATCTCGCTCGCGCCCTGCTCGCGGTCGAGGATGACGATCGCGTCGGTCATCACGCCCCCCGCTTCGGCGATCTGGTCGGCCGCCTTCAGGATCGACCCGCCGCTCGTCGCGACATCGTCGATCAGCACGACGCGCTTACCCGCCAGCGTCTCGCCGCCAGTATCGTCGAGCCCTTCGACCATCAGCGACGTGCCATGAGCCTTCGCCGCTTTCCGTACGAACACCGCGCCGATCGGGCGCCCGGCGTCCCAGCTCGCCGCGGCGATCCCGCCGAGCAACGGCACCGCGCCCATCTCCAGCCCGGCGACGTAATCCGCCTGCAGCCCGTCGAGCACCGACAGCAGCCCGCGCGCGCATTGCGCTGCGCCTTCGGGGGTCATCATCGTCGCCTTCATGTTGAAATAGATCCGGCTGCGCTTGCCCGACACGAGCAGGAATTCGCCCCGCTTGAAGGTGCGGGCGGCGAGCAAAGCGCGCAGCGCCTCGCGGTCGTACGATCCGGTCATGGCGGCTCTTTCGGTCAGCGCCGCCGGAGCGTCAACCGCGCTACGACGGATTATATTTGGTCAGGAACGCTTCGAGTTCCTGCAGGAATTGCAGCCGGTCGGCCTCGCGCGTGAAATGATGGTCGCCCAGCGGCTGTTCGACGTAGCGATAGACGGCCTTCACCGCCTTCAGCCGCTCGACCATCTCGCGCGATTGCCTGACCGGCACGGTCTGGTCGGCCTTGCCGTGCATGATCAGGATCGGGGTCGAGAAGTCGCTCGCATAGTTGATCGGCGAGACCGCTTTCAGGTCGGGCGCCTGGAGCCGCAGATAATCCTTGGATCGTCCGCCGTTGAGGAACGACGAATCGTACCGCACCATCGCGGTCATGTCCGACACGCCAGCATAGGAGACCGCGCAGCGATACACCCCCTTGTCGCGTTGCGCCGCGCGGAACGCGGCATAGCCGCCATACGACGCGCCGACGATGCACACGCGTGCCGGGTCGACGATGCCCTGCTTCGCCGCCCAGCCGACCGCGTCGGTCAGGTCGTCCTGCATCTTGAGGCCCCATTGCCCTTCGCCGAGCTTGCCGAACTTGGTGCCGAACCCCGACGATCCGCGATAATTGGGCTGGAGCACGGCATAGCCGCGGCTGGCCAGGAACTGAACCCACCAGTCCCATTCCTCGTCGTCGCGCGCGAACGGGCCGCCGTGCGGCATCAGGATCAGCGGCAGGCTCTTGGCCTCGCGTCCCATGGGCAAGGTAAGCACGCCCGACATTTCGGTCCCATCGCGCGCGGTATACGTGATCGTCTTGACCGCAGCGTAGCGCTTCAGACCCAGATCGGCGTTCTGTGTGGCGAACAGCGACATGCGCCCATCGGCGGGGCGATAGATGTAATAGCCGCCCGGGCTGTCCGCCGCGCCGACATGGACGATCAGCACCGACAGATCCTTGCTCCACGACACGATATCGGGCCAGCGGTCGCCGATCGCCTTGTCGAGCTCGTCCTGGACCTGCGCGAGCTTCGGGTCGGTCCATTTGGTCCGCGACCGCGTGTCGGTATAGGTATAGCCGAGCAATCCAGTGCCCGCCGGGTCGGTGATCGCGCCGCCGATATCATAGCCCGGCGACCCGAACATCCTGGCGCCGACCTTCATCGCGTCGAGGTCGAAATCATAGACCGCGTCGTATCCGTCGGTGTCGTCGATCGCGATCGCCTTGCCCGATTGCGGCAGGATCAGCGCGGGGAGCGTCGCGAGCGAATCGCCCTTGCGCGCCCGCGCGATGGTGCGGAACGACGAATTCGCGTCGCCGCGATACAGCGCGCGATAGGACCGGCTCGAATCGTCATATGCGATGCCGAGCCGGACCACGCCCGCGGTGTCGGCATACCAGTCCATCACGCCCGCCGACGGCCCCTGTACGCGCACGCTCTTGCCGGTCGATACGTCCCAGTCGCGGATTTCGGGCCAGAAAGCGACATTGTCAGAATAGATCGAACCCTGTGCGGCGATCAGCACATGCGGCCGGCCGTCGCGCGCGACCCACAGGACATCGTCGGCGTTCTGCCCGGTGTCGGGGGTCGCCAGCGCGTTGATCTTGGCGCCATCGGCGCTGACCCCGAACGTGCGGCGCACGTACCAGCTATCGCCCTCGACCGGCTGCGTGTTGCCCGCGGTGACGACCAGCCATTGGTCATTGACCCACGACCAGCTGTTGAGCTCGAAATTGCCGGGATCGATCAGCGCGGTCTTGCTCATGTCGCCGATCGTGATGATCGCGAGCCGCGATTTGCCCTGAACCGCGACGCGGGTCGCGACGCGGGTGCCGTCGGGCGACAGTTTCGGGCCTTCGAGGAAGGGCAGTTTCGCAAACGCCGTTATCGGCGGGGGAGCGGTGCGCGCCGCGGCCGGCTTCGCGTCCTGCGCGGCGGCGGTGATGGCAATCGGCAACAGCGCGACGACGACCGCCGCAATAAGGCTACGCATGAACAGACCCCCCGTTACGCATCAACCTAGCGCGAGGGACGGACGAAGCAAGCACCCAACGGAGGCTTTATGCCCCAAAGGCAATGCGATAGGCCGAACGGCGGATTGGCTCAGGCCGGATTGAAGCGGGTCAGGAACTTGGTCACTTCCTGCATCAGCTGGACGCGATCGGCCTCGCGCAGCAGATTGTGCGTGTTGAGCGGCTGTTCGAGATAGAAGAAGTCCTTGCCTTCGACTTTGCCAACCCTCTTGAACCGGGCGACCAGATCACGTGCCTGCGATGGCGGGACGCGAACGTCTTTCGCGCCCTGCACGATCAGGATCGGTATAGTGTATTTTTCCGGGTGCAGGCCGGGCGACGCATCGACCAAATCGCCGCTGGCGGTGCCCATACCCATCTTCGCGCCATAGCGGCCAAGATAGCCCTTGTCGTATCGCATCATGGCCGGGAGATCGTGGACGCCGGCGCCCGAGATCGCGCAGCGATATTTGTCGCCGTCGCGCTCCGCCGCGCGGCTGGCGGCGTAACCGCCGTACGACCAGCCGAACATGCACACGCGCTTGGGATCGACAATGCCCTGGCCGGCGAGCCACGGGATCGCGTCATTCAAATCGTCCTGCATGCGATAGCCCCACGCTTTTTCGGACGCTTTTTCCCAATCGCTGCCGTAACCGGTCGAGCCGCGATAATTGGGCTGGATCACGACATAGCCCAGCTCGGCAAGCGATTGCGCCCAGCCATAGGCATCCCAATCCATATCGTCGCGCGCCCATGGGCCACCATGCGGCAGCACGACGAGCGGCAGGTTATTTTCCCCGGCGCGGTGTCTCGGCATCGTCAGGATCGCCTCGATCGACTTGCCGTCGGACGCCGGATAGCGGACCGCCGACACCGGGTTGAGCATCGCGTTCTTCAGCGTTTCGTTGCCATAGGCGAAATGCCCGATGCCGCCTGATTTGGTGTCGAACACGTACCACGCTTCGGCTTGACCGGGCTTGGCGACGCGGAACAGGATCGTCTCGCGTGCGGCATCGGCGGTGGCGATCAGCACGTTGCCCTTGCCGTACGATTCCTCGAGGACCTGCTGGATTTCCTTCATCCGCGCATCGAAATAGGCCCAGTGCGTGCGGTCGCTGGTATAGACGACGCCGAGCAGCGCGCTGCGATCCGACGTCAGCGCGGCATCGTCCACGTCGTAGCCGGGCGTACCGAACACCTTCTTTCCCAGCTTCATGGTCGTCAAATCATATTCGAACAGTGCGCGATAGCCGTCTTGGCGGCCAAAGGCATAGGCTTTCGTCCCCCCCGACAAAAACAGCGACGGCATGGAGATATCGGCATACCGGTCGGGGATGCCGTCATAGATTTTCTTGACCAGCTTATCGGCACTGGGCCGGTAAAACACCTGGACGCGGCCGGTATCGGCGTCGCCCGACGTGCCGAGCCGCACGACACCGTCCGAATCGGCCGTCCAGCTGGTCACACCCGAATTCTGCGCCTTGACCTTGACGTATTTGCCGGTGTCGAGATCGATATCGATCACCTCCGGATTCCGGATCATTTCGGTGTCCGATGTCCGCGCATAGCGCGGATCGTACGGAACGCGCTGCAACAGCATGTGCGGCCTGCCCGACACCGACGACCACAGTTCGCGGGTCGGGCCAAACGCCACATCCCAACCCATCGGGACGATGGTTTTGGTCGCGCTATTGTACGCCGCGTAGCGGATGTTATCGAACCAGTCGCCGTAGAAATTGTCGCGGGACGAGAACGCGATCACCAGATGATCGGAATCGGCCCAATGGTATCCGACAATCTGGCGAGCGCCCTGTTTATTGGTCGCTGCCTCTTCATTGCGCGCGACGATAACCGTTTTGCCATCGGCCGGATGGACGGGGACGATCGCCAGCATCTGCCCGCCATTCGCGCGAATGCGCGTCGCGACCCACTTGCCGTCGGGGCTGAGCCGCGGCTGGCTGATCATCGGGAATTGAGCGAAAATCTCGATCGGAACTGGCTTGCTCGCCCAATCGGAAGCAGCGGGCTGTTCCGCCTCTCCTCCCCCTGCGGTCGCCAGAAGCGTTGCGCCGGCCAGCGCCATCAACCAAAACCGTAACGTCATCGTCCGCCCCCAAACGGTTATCTGACCAGTCTATCGCGGGCGGCGGTCAGGGCAAAGGAAAACCCCGCCCGGCGACGAGCCGGACGGGGCTTTCCCACCACAGTCGATATTCTGTGTCAGCCGGCGGCGTGCTGCGCCGCCAGCGCCGCGAGCAACAGCAGCGCGACGATGTTGGTGATCTTGATCATCGGGTTGACCGCGGGACCCGCCGTATCCTTGTACGGATCGCCCACGGTGTCGCCGGTGACCGCGGCCTTGTGCGCCTCGGATCCCTTGCCGCCGTAATTGCCGTCCTCGATATACTTCTTGGCATTGTCCCATGCGCCGCCGCCCGAGGTCATCGAGATGGCGACGAACAGGCCCGAGACGATCACGCCGAGCAGCATCGCGCCCAAGGTCGCGAAGCCTTCGTCACGCCCGGCGACCGCCTGGATGATGAAGAACACCGCGACGGGGCTGAGCACGGGGAGCAGCGACGGCACGATCATTTCCTTGATCGCCGCCTTGGTCACGATGTCGACCGTGCGCGCATAGTTCGGGCGGCTGGTGCCGGCCATGATGCCGGGATCGTCGCGGAACTGCGCGCGGACGTCCTCGACCACCGATCCCGCCGCCCGGCCGACCGCGGTCATGCCGAACGCGCCGAACAAATAAGGCAGGAGCGCGCCGAGCAGCAGCCCGACGATGACGTATGGATTGCTCAGCGAGAAATCGACCACGCCGATCCCGAGCTCGGTCGCATAGCGCGTGAGGTCGGTGGTGTAGGCGCCGAACAGCACGAGTGCCGCCAGCGCCGCCGAGCCGATCGCATAGCCTTTGGTCACCGCCTTGGTGGTGTTGCCGACCGCGTCGAGCGCGTCGGTGCGGTGGCGGACGTCGTCGGGCAGGCCCGCCATTTCGGCGATGCCGCCGGCGTTGTCGGTGACCGGGCCGTAGGCGTCGAGCGCGACCACCATGCCGGCCAGCGCAAGCAGCGAGGTCGCGGCGAACGCCACGCCGATGATGCCCGCGAGCTGGAACGTCGCGATCACCGCGATGACGATCACGAGCGTCGGCAACGCGGTCGATTCGAGGCTGATCGCCAGCCCCTGGATGACGTTGGTGCCGTGCCCGGTGGTCGACGCCTTGGCGATCGACTTGACCGGGCGATAGTTGGTGCCGGTGTAATATTCGGTGATCCACACCAGCAGCCCGGTGACGACCAGACCGATCATCATGCACCAGAACAATTTGGCGCCGGTGAAGGTCTTGGCGGTGGTCACGATCGGCGCGGCCATGTCGCCGAGCACATATTGCGTGGCGAAGAAGATCGCCGGGACCGACAGAATGACGGTGGTCCAGAACCCCTTGTACATCGCGCCCATGATGTTCTGGCTCTTGCCGAGACGGACCATGTAGGTGCCGATGATCGAGGTGACGATGCACACGCCGCCGACGATCAGCGGCAGCGTCATCAGCTGGAGCAGGTTGCTGGCGTCGGGCAGCAGCAACGCGATCGACACCATCGTCAGGCCGATCGTCACGACATAGGTTTCGAACAGATCGGCCGCCATGCCGGCGCAGTCGCCGACATTGTCGCCGACGTTGTCGGCGATGGTCGCGGGGTTGCGGGGGTCGTCCTCGGGAATGCCCGCCTCGACCTTGCCGACCAGGTCGGCGCCGACGTCGGCCGCCTTGGTGAAGATGCCGCCGCCGAGACGCGCGAAGATCGAAATGAGCGATGCGCCGAATGCCAGCGCGGTCAGCGCGGCGACGATCTGGTGGTCGCCGGGAGCGAGGCCTTTATGGCCGACGAGATACCAGAAGATGCCCGAGATCGAGAGCAGGCCAAGCCCCGCCACCAGCATGCCGGTGATCGCGCCCGAGCGGAACGCGAGCGTCAGGCCACCTTGAAGTGAAGTGCGCGCGGCCTCGGCGGTGCGCACGTTGGCGCGGACCGAGATGTTCATGCCGATATAGCCGGCAATGCCCGACAGGATTGCACCGATCAGGAACGACACGGTCGACAACGCGCCGAGCGTGAAGAACACGACGGCCGCGACGACGACGCCGACGATCGCGATGGTGGTGTATTGCCGGCCCAGATAGGCCTTGGCGCCTTCCTGAATGGCGGACGCGATGTCCTGCATCTTTTCGTTGCCGGCGGGTGCGCGAAGCACTTGCTGGCTGGTGATGATGCCATAGAGTACGGCGATCAGGCCGCAGACGATGGCCGCATACACGATCGTCATTATTTCTTCCCCTGCATATTTATTGCCCGGACTTGCCGCCCGTGCGCTTCCCTAGGTGGCGCTTGCCTATAAAGACGCGGGCGCGGCGCGCAAGCGCCTCACATCAGTGCTGAAAGCCCAGTCTGGACGGCAGGTCGATCGAACGGCCATTGTCGGTCAGCGTCAAACCACTGCCCTCGGCGAACGACCCGACCCGCGTCACCGGGACCGGAGACGCGAAGTCGGCGGGAGCGGCGAACAACAATTGATAGTCGTCGCCGGCGGTCGCCGCCTCGATCCGCGCCCATCGGTCCTCGCCGACATAGGCGCGATAGCTGGCGGACAGCGGGATTTCGGCGACGTCGATCGAGACCGCAAGCGCGCTCGCCAGCGCCATGCGCTGGGCGTCGATCAGCAGCCCGTCGGATACGTCCATCATTGCGTGGACGAGAGGCGCAAGCGCGCGACCCTCAGCGACTAGCGGCGTCGGCCGGCGATACGCGGCGAGCAAATCGGCGGGGCCGTCGATCCCGCGCGCGATCTTCAGCCCAGCCCCGGCGTCGCCGATCGTGCCGGTCACCCACAAGCCATCGCCGACCTTGGCGCCCGACCGCGCGACGGCGCCCGCGTCGCTGCCGATCGCGGTCAGCGACAATACGCGCAGCGCGCGCACCGGCAGCGAGACGGTGTCGCCGCCGAGTAGCGCGCAACCGTAAGCGGTCAGTGCTTCGCCGAACCCCTTGAGAAACGCCCGATCCCACTCATCGTCGCCGCAGGGATGGTTGAGCAGGACGGCTTGCGGAACGGCGCCTTTGGCGGCGAGATCGGACAAGTTCACCGCAACCAGCTTCCACGCCACGTCTTCGGGGGAATCGTCGGACAGGAAATGGACGCTTTCGACGATCGTGTCGGTGGTGATCGTCAGCCCGGCGAGGCTGGCGGTGTCGTCGGTTAGTCCGTCCGCGCCCGGATGGAGCGGCAGCGCGCGCAGCGCGGCGATGAATTCGGCTTCGGTCATGCCGACCGGCGGGCGGCTCGTTTCACCCCGGCCGCGCGGATCGCCTCCAGTGTACGGTCGCGGTTGCCGTCACCCGGTGCGTTGTCGAGCCGCGCCTTGAGCAAAGCCGCCAGCCGCCAGTCGCGTGGGCCGTCGCTCCGGACGATGTCATCGACGAGCGCATCGGTCGGGCCAAGCCCGATCGACACCGACGCCGCATCGTCGAGATAGGTGACCGCGTGCCACCAGAACGGTGGCTGAATCAGCATCTCGCCGGGGCCGATGATGCAATGGTACCCGCCATGGTCGGCGACCATCGTCGCCCAGTCGTCAACGCTGAACGCGCGCAGGTCACGGCGCGCGAAGTTGCCGCGCGGATCGAGCTGCTCGGCGGCAGGTAACGGCAGGAATGCGAAATGCTTGCGGCCGAACAGCGCAACCTGGAACAGCCAGTGGCTGCTCCAGTCGAAGTGCATGTCGGTGAACGAGCCCCGGCGACCCGCGAACAAGCGCGCCTCGCGGATCGGCAACAGCGTCGCGGGCAATGCCAGGCGGTCGAGCAGCGTCTGCGGCACCGGCGCCTCGGTCATCAGCTCCAGCGCGCTGCCGCTATCCGCCGCGGGCCGGGGCGCGGCGAGGTAGGCGCCGAGCGTCGCGGGGCGCGGGTTTGACCCCATCGTGCGGCCGGCGAGCAGATCGTCGAGGTAGTTGTTGACCACCGGAAAGCGCTGGGCGTGAAGGTCCGCGAGGAAATCGGCATCGGTCACCGTCGCCTGGTCGGCGCCCGTGACCAATGTCGGGCGATCGAGCGCGGCCAGCCCGTGCTGTTGCAGTTCGCTGAAATCGATCGTGGGCAGTGCGGTCATCGCTCGATCCTAGCACCGGGCGCGGGGCTAGGCGCGCACTTCCTTTGCCACGGCGTCGAGGATGCCGTTGACGAACCCCGCCTCGCGGCGGTCGTAGAACGCCTTGGCGACATCGACATATTCGCTGATGATCGTGCCCGTCGCGGTGTCGGCGCGGGCGAGCAATTCGTAGGTCGCGGCGCGCAGCAGCGCCTTCATCGGCTTGTCGAGCCGCTCCAGGCTCCAGTCGTTGCTCAGCTTGGCGGCGACGAGCTTGTCGATTTCCTCTGACCGCGCCAGCGCGCCGGCGACGATATCGTCGAAATAATTCTCGTCGGCCTTGGCGTATTCAGCATCCTCGATCGTCGCGCCGAGCCGGTGCTGGTGGAATTCGTGGAGCAACGGCGCCAGCGCCATGCCCTCCATCTCATGCTGATAGAGCGCTTGCGTGGCGGCGAGGCGCGCGGCGGCGCGGGCTTTGGATCGGGCGGCGGTTCGGCGGGACATGGTCGCGCGCCTATCGGTCAGCGCGGCGCGAGGCGCAAGGCCACCGACTTGGCATGTGCGGGCAAGCCCTCGGCTTCGGCCAGCGTCACCGCGGCGGGGCCGATCGCGGCGAGTGCGGCCTCGTCGAGCGACAGGAAGCTGGTGCGCTTCATGAAATCGAGCACCGACAGCCCGCTCGAAAAGCGTGCACGGCGGCCGGTGGGGAGGACGTGGTTCGGCCCCGCGACGTAATCGCCGACCGCCTCCGGCGTGTGCCGGCCGAGAAACACCGACCCGGCATGCTTGACCAGGTCGAACAGACTTTCCGCCTCGTCGCACGCCAGTTCGAGATGCTCGGGCGCGAGCCGGTTCACCAGCGGCATCGCCTCGGCCAGATCGGCGGTCACGACGATCGCGCCGTTCGTGTCCCAGCTTTCGCGCGCGACCTTGGCGGTCGACAGTTCGCCGATCTGCAGATCGACCGCGTCGGCCACCGCGCGCGCCAGGGCGGCATCGTCCGTGAACAGGATCGACTGGCTCGACGGGTCGTGCTCGGCCTGGCTGAGCAAGTCGGCGGCGATCCATGCGGGATCGTTCGCGCCGTCCGCGACGACGACGATCTCGCTCGGCCCCGCGACCATGTCGATCCCGACCACGCCGAACAATTGCCGCTTGGCCTCGGCGACCCACGCATTTCCTGGCCCGCACACGACATCGACCGGCGCGATCCGCCCGGTGCCGTAGGCGAGCGCCGCCACCGCCTGCGCGCCGCCGATCCGCCAGATCTCGTCCACGCCGGCGATATGCGCGGCGGCGAGCACCAGCGGGTTTACTTCGCCGTCCGGCGTCGGCGTGACCATCACGAGCCGCTCGACCCCCGCGACCTTGGCAGGGATCGCGTTCATCAGCACCGAGCTAGGATAGGCGGCACGCCCCCCGGGCACGTAGATCCCCGCCGCATCGACCCCGCGCCACCGCGCGCCGAGCCGCGCGCCGATCGCATCGGTGGTGTCGCTGTCTTCGGGCTTCTGCTTGACGTGGAACGCGACGATCCGCTCGGCGGCAAGTTCGAGCGCCGCGCGCAGGTCGGGCGCGAGGCCGTCATACGCCGCGACCCACTCCGCCTTTTCGATCCGCCAGCCGGTGTCGTTGAGGTCGTGATTGTCGAACTTGCGCGTGAAGGCGTGGACCGCGGCATCGCCCTCGTCGCGCACGCTGGCGACGATCGTGCGGACATCGCGCGCGACGTCGACATCGGCCTCGCGGCGCGCGTCGACCAGCGCGGCGAACTGGCGCTCGAAGCCCGGTTCGGAGGTGGAGAGCTTGATCATCCGGCCACCGTCAGCGTCATCCGGCCACCGCCCGCCGGAACGCATCGACCAGCGGCACCAGCTCGGGCCGCGTCTTGAACGCAGCACGGTTCACGATCAGGCGGCTGGTCACGTCCATGATCCGCTCGACCTCGACCAGCCCGTTCTCCGCGAGCGTGCGCCCCGACGACACCAGATCGACGATACGGGGGGCGAGGCCGAGCGTCGGCGCCAGCTCCATCGCGCCGTTCAGCTTGACGCACTCGGCCTGCACCCCGCGCGCCTCGAAATGGCGCTGAGTCAGGTACGGATATTTGGTCGCGACGCGGACATGGCTCCAGCCGCGCGGATCATCGGTCGCGGCGAGTTCGGCGGGCTCGGCGACCGACAGGCGGCAATGGCCGATGCCGAGATCGACCGGGGCGTAGAGTTCGGGATAATCGAACTCCGCCAGCACGTCCGATCCGACGATGCCGAGCTGTGCCGCGCCGTGCGCGACGAAGGTCGCGACGTCGAATGCGCGGACGCGGATCAGGTCGATGTCGGCGCGGTTGGTGGAGAACCGCAGCGCGCGGCTGTCCTCGTTGGTGAACGCCGCTTCTGGCTCGATCCCGGCGCGCGCGAGGAGCGGCGCGGCCTCGGCGAGGATGCGGCCCTTGGGCATTGCGATGACGATCGGGGCGGCCATGGCGGGGGCTTTACTTGTGCAGGTGCGAAGGAGCAATGGATCGCCGACGGAGGCGATCATGGCTGGCGAAGAGAATAACCGGGGCGCGTTTCGGATCCAGGAATTCTATTGCCGCCACATGGACGCGCCGATGTACGCGCGGCTGTGCACGGCGGTGGCCGAGGGCCTGACGCGCGAGAGCCGCACGGGCGCACGCATCCTCGACTGGCCGGGCGAGCCGACGCGCGATGCGTTGCCGCTGCGGTTTTTCGGCGGGCTGCACGCATTGGTTCGCGCGGGCCAGGGTGAGGGGCTCGCCGCGGTGTTTCGCGGCGAGGTGACCGACCGGGACGCCATCGCCGCCGCGCTCAACGCCGCATTGGTCGCGCATGACGATGTGGTGCTGCCGTGGCTCGACGGCCCGCCGCAGACCAACGAGCCGGGCCGCTCTGGCGCGCTGATGCTAGGGCTGACGGCAATCGCGCGACAGCATGGCCCGAAGATCGAGTTGCTCGAGATCGGGTCGAGCGCGGGACTCAATCTGCTGATCGACCGCTACGCTTTCGATCTTGGCGGGACGAGGGTCGGGCCGGCCGACGCGCCCGTGACGATCCGGCCCGAATGGAAGGGCGATCCGCCCGCGCCGACGCCCGTCGATATCGTCTCTGTGCGCGGGTGCGACGTCCAACCGCTCGACGCGACCGACCCGGCGGTCGAGGAACGGCTGCTATCCTATGTCTGGCCCGAAACGCCCGTTCGGGCCGAGCGGTTGAAAAAAGCGATCGCGATGCAGCGCGAACGCCATGTCGATCTGGTTCGCGCCGACGCCGCCGACTGGATCGAGGCGCGATTGGCCGAGCCTCAGGACGCGGGCGTTACGCGCGTGCTGATGCACTCGGTCGTGTGGCAATATCTGCCCGCCGCCGTCGCCGACCGCATCCGCGACGCGATGCGCGCGGCGGCGGAGCGCGCCACCGCGGAACGCCCGCTAGGCTGGGTGATGATGGAGCCTAACCGCGCGTTCGCACAGCAAATCGTGCGCGTGCGGAGCTGGCCCGGCCATGCCGACTGGGACGTGCTGGCGACCGCGCATGCGCACGGCACCTGGGTCAAGATGGGGATCGGTGAGGAAGACCGGCGGCCGTACGATTTGCCCGATTCGGCGAAGGTCGAGGCGGGCTAGGCGCCCTGCGCCGCCAGCCACTCGCGCATCGCTGCCGTCACCGCTTCGGGATTTTCCCACGGCACGAAATGCCCGGCGTCGATCTTTTTCAACGTCATATTCGGCACGTATGCCTCCAGGCCGTCGAGGTTCGATGGCAACAGCGCCTTGTCGCCAGTACCCCAGATGACGAGGGTCGGCGTGTTGAGTGGCGGGAACGGCCCGTCGAGATAGGCGGGCCGCTCGGGCGTCTCGTCCATGCCCGGCACGACGAGCGCGCTCGCGCGGTACCAGTTGAGCATCGCCGGCATCGCGCCGGGCTGGCTCCATTGGTCGAGATAGACGGGTTTCTCGTCGCGCACCTTCTCGAAATCGGTGTGGCGCATGAAGCTGCCGTCGAAGAATTCGCTGAGCCCGATCTTGTCGATATGCGCGTCGAGTCCGGGATTGCGGAACGCGGTGATGTACTGGCTTGCTGCGCGCTGATCCATGTCGTCGAACAACAGCCGCTGGAAAACGAACGGATGCGGCGCGTTGACGATGATCAGATGCTTGATGCGGCCCTGGTTCTGCAGTGCCGCCATCCACGCGATCGCGCCGCCCCAGTCGTGCCCGACCAGCGTGAAGTCGGCGATCTCGAAATGGTCGGCCAGCGCGAGCAGGTCGGCGACCGGCTTGTCCGGCGTGTAATTCTCGACGCCTTCGGGCTTGGACGACCGCGCGAAGCCGCGTTGATCGGGCGCGAGGACGAAATGGTCCTTGGCGAGCTCCGGGATCTGATGGCGCCACGTCCGGTGCGATTCGGGAAAGCCGTGGAGCAGGACGATCGGGGCGGACGCTGGATCGCCCGCGACCGCCACGTCGAGTTCGACCCCGGTGGCGAGGGCAACGCGTTGCAGCTCGAAATCGCTCATTCTATCCTCCTGACGAAGGCGCTAAATCCGCGAATGTTCCCAATGTTCGCAGTGGCCATGGACTTCACCAGTGCAGATTTTTGCGACGCAAGCGCGTGATGGTTCTCGCCGTCACGCTGTCGGACGAAATCCTACATTGCAAGCGAGGTTTTACGGAACCGCGAGCGGCCGCTATATCGCATCATGGCCAAGGCCGACCAGACCGAAATCCGCGCCCGGATCGTGATCGAGCATCCGGTGCGGGACGTACTCCACAGTCTGCAATCGGGTGACACCGACATCCTCGATCCCAAGCGGTCGAAGGCGGGCGAGCCCCTGGCGTTCGACTTCCCGCTGCGCGTCGCGCCCGGCCCCAAATTCTTCGGCGATCAGGTGCGGCGCGAGGGGCCGGTGCGCCGCTTCGTCTATATCCGCATCGGCCAGTCGGCGGGCGATCATTCGTCGGAATGGTCGCGGCGCATGAAGATCGACGTGCACGACACGCCGCAGGACTTGCTCGACCGCGCGATGGCGGGGGAGGGGGTGGTGGAATTGACGGTCAATGGGACGGGGAAGGACGGGTCGCCGGCTTGCGCGACGGTGAAGGTGGTGGGGAGGCAGATTACTTAGCTAGCGGCCCAAGATCAACTTCGTTCTTTGAAGGCATCAGGGTCGAAGTTCCCCTCAATCCGAGATCTACGCTTACCGTCAGGCATATACTTGAAAATTCTGAAATAAACTAGCAAGCTTTCAAGATCTTTTGATACTTTATGTGTTGAATTGTAGGCAAGCAGATATAGTTCTCGAGCGGTAAGCTGACTTCTAATGAGATTGCCATAAGAGAATTTTTCTTGTTCTGTCAGAACCTTATCATTCTTAATTTTGTATAGAACGGAATATATTATTCTAAAATACGCAGAAAAGGTATCTCCATTTGGAGAAAGAACGGAGGAATCATAAAGCTCCTGCATTCTTTCTCTAGTAGATGACGATAATTCTCCCGCCTCTTTGTGCCAAAAAAATATTTCAACTAATGCGTAGGCAATGGCATCCAGACCTCTATAAGTTCTTCTAAGTGAAAGAGTTGGTGCCCCTCTGCTTATTCTGATACTTCGATATTTTATGGAGTGCTTAAAAGTCAGTTCGTTTCGAACTTCTCGCATAAGGCGCATTAGTTCAAAAAAAGAGCTTTCAAATTGTTGTTTGTGGGTATCGATCGCTTGGTATCGTATGGATCGCTGCTGAAGAGTCAGTGTCGCGATGACCACGATCGCTCCGATCGTGGATACGAAGGCATTAAAGCCGCCAAAGCTGTCACCCCAAGTGCCCGCGCCTTGCAAATTGAGGCTGCTGTCTTCCGTGAAGTAGCGAGCCAAGCCTAAGCTGTAGTCGGCATAGACAGCCCAGAACAGGACGACACCGAAGAACCCGAATATTACCGTGCGAACGCGCATTCGGCGGTTGTGCATTTCTCAAGTCGAACTGGCTAGCCATCGCGCTCCAACGCCGTCGGGAAATGCGTTCGTTACGGATACGTCGCCGTCAGCGGAACCTCGGGGATCGGGATGAATTCCTTCTCGTCCCCGGGCACCAAAGCAAACCGCCCCGCTTTCCAGTCGGCCTTGGCCTGATCGATCCGGTCCTTGCGTGAGCTGACGAAATTCCACCACACGTATCGTTCGGTGCGGAACGCCTCGCCGCCGCACAGCATCACGCGGCCGCCGGTCGCTGAGTGCAGCGTCATCGCGACGCCGGGCTGCAGTACATATAGCGTGTTGAGCGTCATCGGCATGCCGTCGATGCTTGCTTCGCCCAGCGCGAGGTACACCGCGCGTTCGTCGGCGCCCTTGTCGATCGGCGCGCTTGCGCCAGGCTCGAGCAGAATGTCCGCGTAGATTGTCTCGGCATAGGTTGTGGTCGGCGCGGCCTGGCCCCACAGGCTCCCCATAATGATCCGCGCGGTCGCACCATGGCCGTCGATTACCGGCAAGTCCGCCTTGGCGACATGCTCGAACGCGGGGTCGATCTCTTCCTTGTCCTCGGGCATGCCGAGCCAGGTCTGGATCCCCGACAGCTCCGGCCCGTGTGCGCGCTCGTCACTGGGGGAGCGTTCGCTATGCGCGATGCCGTGCCCCGCAGTCATCAGGTTGACCGCGCCGGGCTCGATCCGCGCGAACGTGCCGAGCGAATCGCGATGGTCGATCGCCCCGGCGAACAGATAGGTCACGGTCGACAGGTTGATATGCGGGTGCGGGCGGACGTCGATGCCGGTGCCGATATCGAGGTGCGCCGGACCCATCTGATCGAAGAAGATGAACGGCCCGACCATCTGGTGCGGTTTCGACGGGAGCGTGCGGTGGACCTTGAAACCGCCCAGATCGTGCGTGGTCGGCGTGATCGTGCGCAGGATCAGATCGTCGTTGGTCATTTCAGCACCTTTGTCAGGATATCGCTCAAGTCTTCGGGGAAATGTTGCTCGCGCAAGCTGGCGAGCTCGGCGGCGGCGAACCAGCGCCATTGCTGCATCACGCGCTGCTCGAGCTCGGTATGCCCGCCGACGTCGATCTCGCGCGCGTCGGTGCGAACGAGGAAATAGCGTTCGTCGGCGGTCACTTCGACACCCTCGATTGTCAGGAAATCGACCTCGCGGCGCAGCACTTCGGGGCCGGGATCGGCGACGATGCCGGTTTCCTCGTACAGTTCGCGGCGCGCGGCCTCGGCATAGCTCTCGCCCGGATCGACCGCGCCGCCCGCGGTGCACCAGAAAGGCGGGCGGCCATCCTCCGGCGTGAAGCGGAACAGCAGCACGCGGCCCATCTCGTCGACCAGCAGGATGCGCGCGGCGGGACGGGGCGCGCGGGTCATTCCCCAGGCACCCGCGCCTTGATCGCCAGCGCGTGGATGCGCGTCGCGAGCAAGTCGGCGAGCGCGCGATTGACCAGCCGCTGGCGCGCGACGCGGTTGAGTCCCGCGAACGCCGCGCTCTCGACCACGACCGTCCAGTGCGATTCGCCGGTGCCGTCGTCGCCCATATGGCCGGCATGGTGGTGGCTGTCGTTGATCACTTCGAGATGCGACGGCGAGAGCGCATCGGTCAGGCGGGCCGTCATGATTTCGCCAAGGGGAGCGGTGGAAGCATTTGTCATCGCGCCTATATAGCGGGCTTTTCGCCGGAGACACCGTGGCGCGTACGCCCCCCACCGATCGCCCCAATGCCCGCTTCCACGGCCGCGTCGAGGGGACCGGCCGCGACTGCGATGCGGACGGGTGCGACCAGCCGGGCGAGTTTCGCGCGCCGCTCATGGACAGTCCCTGGCTGCGCGGCGACGGGCCGGGCGGGTATCGCTATTTCTGCCTCGATCATGTCCGCGAATTCAACGCCAAGTACAATTTCTTCACCGGGATGAGCACCGACGAAATCCATGAGGCGCAGCGCCCGTTCGCGGGCTGGGAGCGCGAGACTCGCGCGTTCGCATCGAACGGCGCCGACCGGCCGCCGAAGTGGAGCGATTTCAGCGATCCGTTGGATGCGATCGGCGCGCGGTTCCGCGAGCGGATGGCGGCCGAGCGCAAGGACGGCAGGCCGCTGTCGAGCGACGACCGGCGCGCGCTGAAGGTGCTCGGGCTCGCCACCGACGCCGACCGCAAGGGGCTGCGCACGCGCTATTCGGAGCTGGTCCGCAAGTTCCACCCCGACCGCAACGGCGGCGACCGCAGCATGGAAAAGGCGCTGCAGGACGTGATCGCGGCGTATCAGCAACTGAAGGGGTCGCCTGCGTTTGCCTGATAGTGGTTGTTGCCTTGACCTCTCCCCCCTCGTCGCCGCAAAGCCGCGCATAATGAAACGCCGCACCGGACAGGACCGCGCGATCACCGCGAAATGGCGCCCCGCGACGCAAGCGGTGCGCGGCGGCACCGCGCGTTCGGAGTTCGGCGAAACTTCCGAAGCGCTGTTCCTGACCTCGGGCTATGCGTACGATTGCGCGGGCGACGCCGCGGCGCGGTTCGCGGGCGATCAGGTCGGCATGACCTATTCGCGGTTGCAGAACCCGACGGTCGAAATGCTCGAACAGCGTGTCGCGTTGATGGAGGGGACCGAGGCCGCGCGCGCCACCGCGACCGGCATGGCGGCGATGACCGCGGCGCTGCTGTGCCAGCTCCAGACCGGCGACCATGTCGTCGCGGGGCGCGCGGCGTTCGGTTCGTGCCGCTGGCTGGTCGATACCCTGCTGCCGAAGTTCGGCATTGCGACCACCGTGATCGACGCGCGCGATCCGCAACAATTCATCGACGCGACGCGGCCCGAGACCAAGGTCTATTTCTTCGAAACCCCCGCCAACCCGACGATGGACATCGTCGATCTGGAAGCGGTGTGCGGTATCGCGAAAGAGCGTGGCATCGTGTCGGTCGTGGACAACGCCTTCGCCACCCCCGCGCTACAACGCCCGGTCGAATTCGGCGCCGACGTCGTCGCGCATTCGGCGACCAAGATGATGGACGGGCAAGGCCGCGTACTGGCGGGCGTGGTCTGCGGGACCGAGGATTTCATCAACAACACGCTGCTGCCGTTCCACCGCAACACCGGGCCGACGATCAGCCCGTTCAACGCCTGGGTGGTGCTCAAGGGGCTCGAGACGCTCGACTTGCGCATCCGGCGGCAGAGCGAGAACAGCATCAAGGTCGGTAAATTCCTCGAAGGCCGGGTACCGCGCATCCTGCATCCTGGGCTGCCGAGCCACCCGCAGCATAACCTCGCGATGCGCCAGATGGACGCCGCGGGATCGATCTTCGCGTTCGAGCTGGATGGCGGACGCAGCCAGGCGCACGGCCTGCTCGACGCGCTCAAGCTGATCGATATCTCGAACAATATCGGCGATTCGCGATCGCTGATGACGCATCCCAGCTCGACCACGCATTCCGGGGTCGATGAGGCCAAGCGGCTGGAGATGGGCGTGACCGAGGGGATGATCCGGATCAACGTCGGGCTCGAAGACCCGCAGGACGTGATCGACGATCTCGGCCAGGCGTTGAAGGCGGTCGGGCTGTGAGCGTGATGAAGGCGCTCTTTCCCTATGTCGCGGAAACTCGCGGGGTGGTGGTGCGCGTGTCGGTCAGCTTCCTCCCCGAACAGTCCGAGCCGGCGCGCGGGCGGTGGTTCTGGGCGTATCACGTGCGGATCGAGAATGAAGGACCGGCGACGGTTCAACTGCTCACGCGCCACTGGGTCATCACCGATGGCCGTGGCGCGCGGCATTCGGTCGAGGGTGAGGGCGTGGTCGGCGAACAGCCGGTGATCGCGCCGGGCGGGTCGTTCGATTACGTCTCCGGCTGTCCGCTCGCGACGCCGACCGGACAGATGCAGGGCAGCTATCACATGATCGCCGAGGACGGATCGGCGTTCGACGTCGATATCCCCAAATTCGCGTTGCTCGCGCCGGCGGTCGGGGTTTAACGTGGAGCAGGGGGCATGAAACGCACGCACCTCCCGCTCAACGGGCTACGCGTGCTCGATGCGGCGGCGCGGCATTTGTCGTTCACGCGCGCCGCCGACGAGCTGGCGGTGACCCCGGCGGCGGTCGGCCAGCAGATCCGCGCACTCGAGGATACGCTTGGCGTCGTGCTGTTTCGCCGCACCACCAAAGGGCTAGAACTCACCCCCGAGGGCGAAGCCGGACTCGCTGCGCTGCGCCACGGGTTCCTCCAGTTCGAGGAAGCCGTCCGCGCGATGCAGGCGGGGCAATCGTCCAAGTCGCTGACCATCGCCGCGCCGCGCGACGTGTTGCATTGCTGGCTGATGCCGCGCCTCGCCGAAATCGCGCGCGACGATGGCGAACTCCGCTTCGTGCTGATCGCCGCCGATGAGGATCTCGACTTCACCCAGGCCAATCTCGACCTCGCGGTGCGCTGGGGCGAGGGGCCTGGCGAGCATGAGGGCGAAGCGCTCGAATCGGACGGCATGGTGACGGTCGAGCGACCCGGCGGCGGGGCGGACACGCGGATTTCGTGGCCGGGCTGCCTCAACGACGATGCGGTGTCGCTGGTTCGCGTGGCCGATGCCGGGCTCGCGATCGACGCGGCGGCCGAAGGATTGGGCCGCGCGACCGTGCCCGAACTGCTCGCGCGCCGCAGCCTGGCTGGGGGCAGCATCGTCGCGGTCGGCGAGGCCAAGCCTTACCGGCTCGGCTATTGGCTGGTCGCGCCGCTCCCGCAATGGCGGCAGAAGAAGGTCAAGGCGCTGGTGGAGGCGCTGGGAGCGTGAGCCTGCCGGTGATGGAGACCGAGCGGCTGGTGCTCCGCGCGCTGCGGGTCAAGGATGCCGAGGCGCTGCATCCGATGTATTCGGACGTCGACGCCAATTATTACGGCTCGCACCCGGCCACGGTGACGCTCGATGAGACGCGGGTCTCGCTGGAAAAAAAGGTCGGCGACACCGCCTGGCGCGGCTGGGCGATCACGCTGAAGGGCGACGACACCGCGATCGGCAACGTCGCCTGTTACGAGAAGCGCCAGGGCAAGGTGACCGAGATCGGCTACATGCTGCGCCGCGATCACTGGGGTCACGGCTATGTCACCGAAGCAGTTGCGGCGATGATCGACCTGTTGTTCGCCGAGGGGCAGCGCCGCATCTTCGCCGACACCGACCCCGACAATAAGCCATCGATCGCGGTCGTCGAGCGGTTGGGCTTCACGCTCGAAGCGACGTTGCGCGCCGAGTGGGAGACGCACATCGGCGTGCGCGACAGTTTGATCTTCGGGCTTCTGGAGGACGAATGGCGGGCATCGCGCGAGAGGCGCAACGCATCGTGACACCGATCGATGAATTCATGGCGCGGGTGCTCGACGATCCCGCTGCGCAGGCGCGGCTCGCCGCGCCGACCGCCGTCCCGGACTATGTCGAGATCGCGGTCGCGCTGGCGGCGGAATACGGTATCGCGCTACCGCCGGGCGACGTGGAGGCGCTTCTGCAGCCCGATCCATTGGGGCTCAGCCGCTTTGCCCCGGCGCCGGTGACGCTCGACCGCTGGCCTGGGCCGGGCTGGCTGCCGACGCGGTCGGTGCCGCACGCCAATCCTCCGGCGTTCGATTGGGCGTGGTTCGGCGACGCGCCGCTGCGCGAGCCGATGTACGAGGATTCGGTGCGGAACGCGGCGGCCTTGCCGTTCAACCGCATGTTCCGGACGCGGACATCGCTCGACGCTCTGATTGGCGATGCCGCCCATCACGACGTCGCCGCGCCTTCCGGGTTTGTCTTCCATATGTCGCGCTGCGGATCGACACTGGCGGGACGGATGCTGATGGCGGTTCCCGGGCATGCCGTCGCGTCCGAGCCAGAGCCGCTCGACGCGGTGATCCAATGGGCGACGCTGTCGGGCGCGTCGCACGACGATCGGGTCGCCGCGTTGCGCGCGATCGTCGGCGCGCTCGGTCGCGACCGCACGGTCGGCCAGCGGCGTTTCTTCATCAAGTTCGATGCGTGGCACGCGCTGGCGTTGCCGCTGATCCGGGCCGCGTTTCCCGATGTGCCGTGGATATTCCTCTACCGCGATCCGGTCGAGGTGATCATGTCGCACCAGGCCGAGCCGGGATTGCATTACGTACCCGGCGTGCTGCCGCCGGCACTGATTGGCATCGACACCGCCGACTCGACCAGCCCGGCCGATTACACCGCACGGATACTCGCCAGGATTTGCGGTGCGGCGGTTGACCATTGGCCGCTCGGCGGCGGCCTGGCGGTCCGGTTCGACGATATCTACGCCGCGATGACGACAACCGTTCCGGCCCATTTCGGCTTCCGGACGGAAGCGGATGAGCGCGCGGCAATGACGGCGGCGACGGCGGTCGATGCCAAGCGGCCGTCGGCGCCGTTCACGCCCGACAGCGTGGCAAAGCAGAAGATGGCGTCGGCCGACGTGATTGCCGCGGCGGCGCATGTCGCGCCGCACATCGCATCGCTCGACAGGCTCCGCCGGGATAGTGTACGGTGACGTAACTATTCGTGACTCGAGCGGGCCGAACGTGAAGACGGTCGGTTCGGCAACGACGACAATCTGCCGTCAGGGCAAGTGGGAGGAATATCATGGCAACGCCGTTCATTGGTGAGATCGTCGGGTTTGGCGGGAATTTCGCGCCACGCAATTATTCGACGTGCCAGGGCCAGCTTCTGTCGATTTCGCAGAATACGGCGTTGTTCTCGATCCTGGGCACGACCTATGGCGGCAATGGCCAGACGACGTTCGCGCTGCCCGATCTTCAAGGTCGTGCGCCGATCGGGCAGGGCCAGGGGCCGGGGCTTCAGAACTATGTGCTCGGTCAGAATGGCGGCACCGAAAACGCGACGCTGCTGACCGGCAACCTCCCGTCGCACACGCACGCCGGCACGCTGAACGCCAACCAGGTCAAGGCGACGGCACAGACGCCGCAGACCGGTTCGCTGCTGGCCCGGGCGGCGGATCCGTCGAACGCCGGTTCGACCCCGGAGATCTACGTTCCCACCGGGACCGCCGGTGCGCAGGTCGCGCTTGGCGGATTGACGGTTGGCAACACCGGCAACAACCTGCCCTTTTCGATCCTCAGCCCTTATCTGACGATCACCTGGCTGATCGCGCTGTTCGGCATATTCCCGTCGCGTAACTGACGATTGCAGGAAGGCTGTTCGGGACTCGGACCGTCGGCCTTCGCCATCCCTGAGACGATGGTTTTTTCCGAGGATGGTAGATGTAGATCGGGACGATCAAGGGGAGACATATAATGGCAACGCCGTTTATTGGTGAGATCATCGGGTTCGGCGGGAATTTCGCGCCGCGCAGCTATGCGCTGTGCCAGGGCCAGCTTCTGTCGATCGCACAGAACACGGCGTTGTTCTCGATCCTGGGCACGACCTATGGCGGCAATGGCCAGACGACCTTCGCGCTGCCCGACCTGCGCGGTCGCGCGCCGATCGGGCAGGGCCAGGGGCCGGGGCTTCAGAACTATGATCTTGGCCAGGTGGGCGGCACCGAAAACGCGACGCTGCTGACCGGCAACCTCCCGTCGCACACGCACGCCGGCACGCTGAACGCCAACCAGGTGAAGGCGACCGCGCAGACGCCGCAGACCGGTTCGATGCTGGCCCGGGCGGCGGATCCGTCGAGCGCCGGTTCGACGCCGGAGATCTACGTTCCCACCGGGACCGCCGGTGCGCAGGTAGCACTTGGCGGATTGACGATCGGCAACACTGGCAACAACCTGCCTTTCCCGATCCTCAGTCCCTATCTGACGATCAACTGGCTGATCGCGCTCGAGGGCATCTTCCCGTCGCGCAATTGACGAACCCCGACCGATCCGGCCGGGCGACCGGCCGGATCAGTTGAACACCGCCTGATAATAATATCCGGGCGCGGCGCCGGGCTGGGCGATGGTCGGCGCGATATAGATCGTATCGGGACCGAACTTCCCGCTTTTCATCACGTACAGGCCGTCGACCAGCAGGATGTCGGGCGACGAGTGGAAGATCAACGTGAACGGCGGCCGGTCATCGAACGCGCGCTGGCGCCCGGGGGTCGCTTCGACCAGCTTGAGCAACACGTTCTTCGGGTCGCAATGCACCTCGAACGTCTGGCCGACCAGCGGCAGGAATTCTTCGATCTTGATCTGGCGCGGAAGCGGTTGAGTATCGGTCATGACGTCCCGCGTAATCGGATGCCGGGAAGCGTTCAAGCATTCAGCGCCAATTTGGTATCGGGAAAGGAGAAGCCATGGCTCACCGCGACGCAGAGCCGGATGCGGGCCACATGTTCGATCGGTTTTTTGCGCGCCGCGCGCCCGGGCTTCGGGTCGTGGCGGAGGAGGATGCGCATCGGCCGTTTCTGAGCGACCTGTTCGTCGCCTGCTCGCCCTTGCGCGGCATGTTGCCCGAGCCGGTGGTGCTGCAACAGGCGTCGCTCCGCGAAACCGCTTATCGAACCGATTACCCGTCGGCGATGCGCCGGATCGTGCTCGCGCAGGATAGGCCGATCGGGCGCATCATGGTCGATTGGTCCGCCGACGATGCGGCGATGCTGATCGATATCGCGGTAGTGCCCGACAAGCAGGGGGCCGGAGTCGCGACAGCTGTGGTGGGCGCGTACCTGGATGTCGCCGACCACCGGCGCCAGTCTGCCGCCTTGCAAGTGATGCGCGATAACCCCGCGCTCCATTGGTACGCGCGGCTGGGCTTTGCGCCGGTCGAGGCGCAGGATTTCGCCCCGTATATCGACATGACCCGCGAGCCGCGCGGCGGCGATTAGGGCAGTGTCGTGCTCGATGCGAGCACCAGCGCGCGCGTCATCAACTGGCTGAATGCCAATGTCTCGACCCCGGCATCGGCGCGGTGCCAATTGCCCACCACCGCGAGCCAGCGACCGTCCTTGCGCCGCACCAGATAGTTGAGCGTGATGACGCCCGGCTCCGACCCGCCCTTGAACCCGACATAATCGAACTTGGCGCGGGTGCCGGCGTCGGTGCCCGGATTGACCGCGAGCAGCGCCAGCGCAGTTTCGCCACTCTTGGTTCGCAGCCAGTCGAGCACCCCCGCGGTCTGCGCCGGGCTGGCGAACCATTCGAGCGTGTCGATCGAGACCGGTTTGCCGCCGAAGATCGACGGATCGACCACGGTCGTGGCGAGGCGCGGCGCATTGGCGGCGAGCAGCGTGCGCCGCTCGACGGGCGCTGCCTTGGCCCAGGCTGCGGCAAGTCCGGCATTGGCCGGCGACTTGATCGCGAACATCTGGCGCGTGGTCAGCATCGGCGCGAGCCCCGGTGCGCCCGCCGCCGTGACGAACCCGTCGAGCTTCGCACCTTCGAGCGACACCAGCGTGTCGGTCGCGGTATTGTCGCTGATCGAGATCATCAGCGTCGCGAGCGTCTGGAGCGTGACCGGGCTGCCCGCGGGCCAGCTTTGCGTGATGCCCGACGGCAGCGAGGGTGGGCCGACCGGGACGACATCGGCCCATTTGCGCTCGCCCGCGGCGACTTCGCGTGCGAGTTCGCCCAGCACCCATAATTTGAACGCCGACCCGAGCGGCGCGGTGCGGTCGGGCTCGGCCCCCGCGACCAGTTTGGGCACGCCTTCGCCCAGCGCATAAATGCCGAACCCGCTCGCGCCGGGCAGCGCGCGGAAATCGGCGGCGAGCTTGTCGACCGTGTCGCCCGCGATCTCGGTGCCGGTGAAGAGCAGCCCGATGGCCGCATGCGGCGGGGCGGGATCGACCGCCAATTGCACGGTGACGATCCCGCGTTCGAACCGCAGCCGGACGGTCGCTGCCCAGGCACTTATCGCGACGATCGATTCGACCGCGATCGGCTTGCCCATCTGCGCGGTCACTTGCGCCACCACGGCGTCCCATTTGTCGCGCGGCAAGGCGGCGTGGAAGGCGGGTGAGAAATAGGCGTCGAAATCGCCCGCCCCTGCAATCAGTCCCACCAATTCGCCCGCGCGCGCGCCCAGTGCCGGATCGGCGACTGTCGTCGATGTAGAGGGTATGGGCGCCGGCGTTTGCGCGAATCCGGGTTGAGAAATGCCCAGTAATAGAACGGCGATCAGCGTGCGCATCTTTCCCCTTTCATGCCACCGCGTCGACCGAGCAGGCGAGGCGGCACAACCTAACGCATAATAACCCTTGCGATCCATGGATTACGGCAACATTGTCGATCCGAACGGGCCGCCGCCCGTCGATTCATTTCAGGGGAGCGTACTATGTCGAACGTGTATCTCGGCCAGATCGTCCAGTTCGGTTTTCAGTTTGCGCCGCAGGGGTTCCAATATTGCAACGGCGCGACGCTGCCGATCTCGCAATATTCCGCATTGTTCTCGCTGCTCGGCACGCAATATGGCGGCAACGGAACGCAGACGTTCCAGTTGCCCAACCTGAACGGTCGTGCGGCGATCGGACAATTCCAAAGCCCCGGCACGTCGAACTATGTGATCGGCCAGTCGGGCGGAAGCGAATCGGCCACGCTGAACATCACCAACCTGCCGGCGCACACCCACACCGGCACGCTGAGCGCCAATCAGACCAAGGCGACACTGCAGACGCCGCAGGCCGGTGCGCTGCTGGCCCGGGCGGCCGACCCGTCGAGCGCCGGTTCGACGCCGGAAATCTACGTCCCCGCCGGTACGGCAGGGACGCAAGTCGCGTTGGGCGGGGTGGTCACCAATCCTACAGGCAACAACGTGCCGTTTTCGATCATCCAGCCGTATCTGACGATCAACTATTGCATCGCCACGTCGGGGATTTACCCGTCGCGTAACTAGATCGTGTTCGAGCCGGCCGGGCGACCGGCCGGCTCGATCGGCAAGCGTCGGCGGGTAACGGCCGGGCGCGAAGCTCCGCCGCACTCAGGCGTCGATCTCTTCCTCGTCGAGCCGTGCGGCATTTTCCTGGATGAACGCGAAACGGTGCGCCGGGTTGGTGCCCATCAGCCGATCGACCAGGTCCTTGACCCCCGCTCGCTCCTCATATTCCTGCGGCAGCGTGATGCGCAGCAACCCGCGCGTCTTCGGGTCCATCGTCGTTTCCTTGAGCTGGCCCGGGTTCATCTCGCCCAGCCCCTTGAAGCGTGACACTTCGACCTTCTTGCCCTTGAACACGGTCGCCTCGATCTCGGCGCGGTGGGCGTCGTCGCGGGCATACTCGCTCTTCGCGCCGACCGTCAGGCGATAGAGCGGCGGCTGCGCCAGATAGAGGTGCCCGCGCCGCACCAGATCGGGCATTTCCTGAAAGAAGAACGTCATCAGCAGCGTCGCGATGTGTGCGCCGTCGACATCGGCGTCGGTCATGATGATCACGCGTTCGTACCGCAGGTTGTCGGGTTCGCAGTCCTTGCGGACGCCGCAGCCGAGCGCGAGCGTCAGGTCGGCGATTTCCTGGTTGGCGAAGATCTTGGCGCTGGTCGCCGACGCGACGTTGAGGATCTTGCCGCGGATCGGCAAGATCGCCTGGGTCTTGCGGTCGCGCGCCTGCTTGGCAGATCCGCCCGCCGACTCGCCCTCGACGATGAAGATTTCGGTCCCCGCGGGGTCGTTCGCCGAACAATCGGTCAGCTTGCCGGGGAGCCGCAGCTTGCGCGCCGAGGTTGCCGACTTGCGCTTGACCTCGCGCTCCTGCTTGCGCGCGAGCCGCTCGTCCATCCGCTCGATCACATAGCCGAGCAGCGCCTTGCCCCGCTCCATATTGTCGCTGAGGAAATGGTCGAAATGGTCGCGCACCGCGCGCTCGACCAAGGTCGTCGCCTCCGGACTGGTCAGCCGGTCCTTGGTCTGGCTCTGGAATTGCGGATCGCGGACGAACACCGAGAGCATCAATTCGCACCCGGTCATCACGTCGTCGGCGGTGATGTCCTTCGCCTTTCTCTGCCCGACCAGCTCGCCGAACCCGCGTATCCCGCGCACCAGCGCCGCGCGAAGGCCGGCTTCGTGGGTGCCGCCGTCGGGCGTCGGGATCGTGTTGCAATACCAGCTGTACGATCCGTCGCTCCACAGCGGCCAGGCAACCGCCCATTCGACGCGGCCCTGCTGTTCGCCGGGAAAGTCTTGGCTACCGCTGAAGAATTGCGCGGTGGCGCAGTCGCGGTCGCCGATCTGTTCGCGCAAGTGATCGGCGAGTCCGCCGGGAAACTGGAACACCGCCTCGGCGGGCGTCTCGTCGGCGATCAGCTCGGCCGTGCATTTCCAGCGGATCTCGACCCCGGCGAACAGATACGCCTTCGACCGCGCCAATTTGTACAGCCGCGCCGGCTTGAAATGCAGCTCGGGCCCGAAAATCTCCGGGTCGGGGGTGAACGCGACCGACGATCCCCGCCGGTTAGGCGTCGAGCCGAGATGTTCGAGCGGCGCCAGCGTGCGTCCCTGGCTGAAGCGCTGGCGATACAGCTGCCGGTCGCGCGCCACTTCGACCACGGTGTCGATCGACAGCGCGTTGACCACCGAGATGCCGACCCCGTGCAAGCCCCCCGACGTGGCATAGGCCTTGCCCCCGAACTTGCCGCCCGAATGGAGCATCGACAGGATCACCTCGAGCGCCGATTTGTCGGGAAACTTGGGGTGCGGATCGACCGGAAAGCCGCGCCCGTTGTCGACAATGGTCAACCGGTTGCCGGGCTCCAGCGTGACCTCGATCCGCGTCGCATGCCCCGCGACCGCCTCGTCCATCGCATTGTCGAGCACTTCGGCCGCCAGGTGATGCAGCGCGCGCTCGTCGGTCCCGCCGACATACATGCCCGGCCGCCGCCGGACGGGCTCGAGCCCCTCCAGCACCTCGATCGAGGAGGCGGTGTAATCGGATGTCGGCTTGGCGTTGGACGCGAACAGGTCTTCGGACATGGCCTGCTATACGAGTCCGCGAATCCCCGGCGCAAGCGCGCCGGGTCGCTTATCCACAATTAGCGGACTCTCGGCCCGCCGAACGGCAGCGGGGGCGGGGGGCGGCGATCGCGGCGGGGCAGCTGCGCCTGGTACGCGTGGCCGCAATGCGCGACGCAATAGGGGAAGCCGGGGTTCACCTTGTCGCCGCAGAAATGGAAATCGGGCTCGCCGGGATGACCGAGCGGCCATTTGCAGATCTTGTCGTTGAGATCGAGCAGCGAGGTCTTGTCGGCCATTTCGGGCGACGGCTTGGCCGGGACCAGCCGGCGCGGCGGGGCGGGGGTGATCGGCGGCTGCTGCTCGCCCGGCGCCTGGCGCACGAAGCCGCCGGGGCCGACCGAGCGCATCATCGGCTGCGGCGTCGCCGGCGAGGTGTCGGTGGTGACGTTGATCGGCGCGGACGAGATCGCGCTGGGCGCGGGCGTCGGCGCAGGCGCGGGGGTCGGCGCGGGACGCGGCGCGGCCTCGACCGGCGTTGCCTTCTTCGCCGGGGCCGGCGCGGCACCGGCGGGCTCGTTGGGCTTGACCGGCGACGGACGCGATTGCAGCCCGAGGCGGTGCGCCTTGCCGATCACCGCGTTGCGGCTGACGCCACCCAGCGCCTCGGCGATCTGGCTCGCGGTCTGGCCCGCTTCCCACATGGTGCGCAACGCGTCGATCCGCTCGTCGGTCCAGCTCATGGTCGTCCTTCTCAAATCATCATGCCGGGCGGTTGCGGGAGCCAGCGTCCCGGCCTACCTGCGGGAAGACCATGGACGCGCCCACCACTCCGCCCGAAAAAATCACGGCGATGCCACCCTTCGGCGTTCCGGTGATCCGGAGCGTGAATTGGGGTGGCCTGGGAACCCTCTATGTGAAGGAGGTGCGCCGGTTCTTCAAGGTGCACCTGCAGACTATCTGGGCGCCGGCGATCACGACCTTGCTGTTTCTGGTGGTTTTCACGGTTGCGACGGGGGCGAAACGCCCGGTTCTGATTGGCAATACCAGCGTGCCGTTCGGCGATTTCATCGCGCCCGGGCTGATCATCAGCCAGGGAATGATGGGTCCGGCGTTCGCCAATGCCAGTTTCTCGCTGCTGGTCGGCAAGATCCAGGGGACGATCGTCGATTATTTGATGCCGCCGCTCTCGACGATGGAATTGCTCGCGGGGCTGGTCGGCGGCGCGATGACGCGCGCGTTCATCGTCGGACTGGTCGTGTGGGCGGCGATGGCGCTCTACGGTGTCGGGGTGTGGCCGCAGCATCTGTGGGCGGTATTGTGGTTCGGCTTCCTCGGCGCGATGTTCCTGTCGCTGCTCGGCGTGCTGACCTCGATCTGGGCGGACAAGTTCGACCATGCCGCCGCGGTCAGCAATTTCGTCATCATCCCGCTGGGGCTGTTGTCGGGCACCTTCTATTCGGTCACCAACCTCGCCCCCGCGTTCCGCACGATCAGCCACTTCAACCCGTTCTTCTACATCATTTCGGGGTTCCGCTACGGCTTCCTCGGCACCGCCGACTCGCCGATTCTGGTCGGCAGCATCGTGGTGTTCGCGCTCGACGCGGTGTTGGCGCTGACATGCTATTGGCTGTTCAACACCGGCTGGAAGATCAAGAGCTGACGGCTTAACCGCGGCTGCAAGCCGCGTTCAGCATCGCCGCAGCTCGAATCGCCTAAAACGGCCTCCTCACCATGATGGTGGGTGGAGGTACAACATGCGTAAGCTCATCGTTTCAGTCGCTGCCCTCGGCGTGGCCCTGTCGGCCGCACCGGCGATGGCGCAATCCTATCCGGGCGGTTACGACCAGCGCGGTGGCTATGACCAGCGCGGGTACGACCAGCGCGGCTACGGCAATGACGATCGCCGCGGCGGGACGTCGGTCGACCGGGTCCGCTTCGCGGTCGAGCGCGCGATCCGCAGCGGCCAGGTCTCGCCGCGCGAAGCGCGCGCGTTGCGCAACGCGGTCGAGGATCTGCAGCGCCGCGATTATCGCGCGCAACGCGACGGTTACAGCTGGGGCGAGCGCCGCGACATCGACAATCGCGCGCGCGAAATCCTGCAGCGGTTGCAGTACAGCAATGGCAATTACGGCGGGTACGACAACGGCTATGGCCGCGACCGTGACCGCGACGGCCGCTACGGCGACCGGTAACTGAAGGCGGGACGGCGGGTGGCGACACCCGCCGTTTCCCGCATGCTGGGTGGTGTTGACGCTCCCCACCTGCACCAAGTAAATGCGCGCTCCGGGCGGTCCATCGGGCCGCCTTTCTCGTTTGAAGGAGCCAACGCCGTGACCATCACCGCCCTCATGCCCGTCTACCCGCGGTGCGGCGTGCGGCCGGTGCGCGGCGAGGGGTGTTACCTGATCGGCGAGCGCGGCGAGCGCTATCTCGACATGGCCGCCGGGATCGCGGTCAACGCGCTCGGCCACGGCCACCCGAAGCTGGTCAAGGCGATCGCCGACCAGGCCGCGACCTTGATGCACGTGTCGAACCTGTATGGGAGCCCGCAGGGCGAGAGCCTGGCGCAGCGTATTGTCGATATGAGCTTCGCCGATACGGTGTTCTTCACCAACTCCGGTGTCGAGGCGATCGAATGCGCGATCAAGACCGCGCGGCGCTATCACGACGTCAACGGCAATCCCGAGCGCTACAAGCTCATCACCTTCAAGAACGCGTTCCACGGCCGCTCGCTGGGGGCGATCAGCGCGACCGACCAGCCCAAGATGCGCGACGGGTTCGAGCCGCTGTTGCCGGGCTTTGATTATGCGCGGTTCAACGATCTGGAAGGCGCGCTGGCGCTGATCGACGATGAGACCGCCGGCTTCATGGTCGAGACGGTGCAGGGCGAGGGCGGGATGACCGCGGGCACCCCCGAGTTCATCAAGGGGCTGCGCAAGGCATGCGACGAGCATGGCCTGCTGCTGATCCTCGACGAAATCCAGTGCGGCTACGGCCGCACCGGCAAGATGTGGGCGTACGAGCATTACGGGATCGAGCCCGACATCATGACCGTGGCGAAGGGGATCGGCGCGGGCTTCCCGCTCGGCGCGTGCCTCGCGACCGAGGAAGCCGCCAAGGGCATGGTGATCGGCACGCACGGATCGACCTATGGCGGCAACCCGCTGGCGATGGCGGCGGGCGAAGCGGTGCTCGACGTGATCCAGGAGCCCGGGTTTCTCGATCACGTCACCAAGATGGGCGACCGGCTGCGCCAGGCGTTCGAGCAGCTGATCCCCAACCACGATCATCTGTTCGAGGAAATCCGCGGGCGCGGGCTGATGTTGGGCATCAAGATGAAGGAGCCCGCGGTCAGCCGCGACTTCGTGGCGCATTTGCGCGACAATCACGGGCTGCTGACCGTGGCGGCGGGGGAGAACGTGTTCCGCGTGCTGCCGCCGCTGATCATCGAGGAATCGCACATCGCCGAGTGCGTCGAGCGGCTGAGCGAGGGCGCGCGGACCTTCGCAGGGCCTAGCGATGACTAAGGGCTTTCGCCACTTCCTCAATCTCTCCGACCCCGGGCCGGACGGCGTTGCGGCGATCCTCGCCGACGCGATCGACCGCAAGGCGGCGCGCGCCGGGTGGCCAAAGGGCAAACCCGACGCCGACGCGCCGCTCGCCGGTCGCGTGCTGGCGATGATCTTCGAGAAGAACTCGACCCGCACGCGCGTGAGCTTCGACATGGCGATCCGTCAACTTGGCGGGCAATCGATCGTGATGGAAGCCGGGCAGATGCAGATCGGGCGCGGCGAAAGCGTCGCCGACACCGCGCGCGTGCTGTCGGGCTATGTCGACGCCATCATGATCCGCACCGACGACCACGCGAAAGTGGTCGAAATGGCCGAATATGCGACGGTGCCGGTGATCAACGGCCTGACCGATTTCTCGCACCCGTGCCAGATCGTCGCCGACCTGCAAGCGATCCTCGAGAGCGGGCACAATCTGCCGGGCTTGAAGGTCGCGTGGCTGGGCGACGGCAACAACGTGCTCGCGTCCTTGATGGAAGCCGCTGGGCTGATGCAGTTCGATGTCGTCGCGGCGTGCCCGCAGGGGTTCATGCCGTCGGACGAGGATGTCGCGCTGGGCGAGGGCCGCGCGCGTGTCGTCGGCACGGCGAAGGAAGCGGTCGAGGGCGCGGACGTGGTGGTCACCGACACGTGGATCTCGATGGGGCAGGACCATGCCGACACCAAGCTGGCGGCGATGATGCCGTTTCAGGTGACGAGCGATCTGATGGCGGGCGCGAAGCCCGACGCCAAATTCCTCCACTGCCTCCCGGCGCATCGCGGCGAGGAAGTGACCGCGGAGGTGATCGACGGCTCGCAATCGTTGATCTGGGCCGAGGCCGAAAACCGGCTCCACGCGCAGAAATCGATCCTGTTGTGGTGCTTCGGGCTGATCGGTTGAGTTGCGGCATACTGGCGGACTACCCACCTACCGTCATCCCCGCGAAAGCGGGGACCCAGCTTCTGCCGTTTGCCCAGATCACGACTGCCGTGATTGCCGAAACCGTTCGAGCTGGGTCCCCGCTTTCGCGGGGATGACGTAAGTGTTTGAGGACAGCGCGTGACCAACCCCACCGACATCGACGAAGCGCTCGGCTTCACGCTTCCCGCCCGCCACGCGCGCGGGCGCGTGGTGCGGCTGGGGCCGGTGCTCGACGAGATCCTCGACGCGCATGCGTATCCGCCGTCGATCGAAGCGCTGCTCGCCGAGGCACTGACGCTGACCGCGCTGATCGGGTCGACGCTCAAGGATCCGTCGGGGCAATTGACGCTCCAGGCGCAGACCCAGGCGGGCGTCGTGACGCTGCTGGTATGCGACTATCGCGGCGGCGAATTGCGCGGCTACGTCCAGTACGATGCCGACAAGCTCGCCGAAGCGCCGCAGGACCCGACCTTGTTCGCGTTGTTCGGCGAAGGCTATCTCGCGATCACCTTCGACCTTGCGAATACCAACGAGCGTTATCAGGGCATCGTGCCGCTCGATGGCGAGACGCTGGCGGAAGCCGCGCAGAGTTACTTCGTCCAGTCCGAGCAAATCCCGACGCTCATCAATTTCGGTGTTAAACGCGGGGCGGACGGCCGCCACGTCGCGGGCGGGCTGTTCCTCCAGCATCTGCCCGAGGGCGAGGACGGCCGCGAGCGGCTCCATACGCGGCTCGACCATCCCGAATGGGAGCATGTCGCGATCCTGGGGGCGACGATGGGCGCCGACGAACTCGCCGACCGCGACTTGCCGCTTGAGACGCTGATCTGGCGGCTGTTCAACGAAGAGGACGAGGTTCGCGTCCTAGCCCGCACGCAGCTGGCCAAGGGATGTCGCTGCGATGCCGACTACATCGCCAGCGTCCTCGCCAAGTTCACCCCTGCCGACCGCGCCGAAATGGCCGACGAGCAGGGCCTGATCCAGGTCGGCTGCGCGTTCTGCGCGAAGTCGTTCCCGGTCCCGGCGGGCGATTCCGTCCAATAAATATTGCCGCGGCTCTGCCATATTTCGCTGCGATGGGGCGATTCGTGGGGTTGGGGAATCGATATGTAGCCGCGGCGCTGGCCGTCGGGCTGATCGGCGGCGCAGCGATTGCGGCGGGGCCGTTTGCGGTGCTTGCCGGGCTCGACCGCGGGCGCTGGCAGTTCAAGGTAATCGGCGGCGCGGTTGCGCGCGAGGTGTGCGCGCCCGATCCGCTGCGGCTGGTCCAGCTCAACCATCCCGGCGCTCCTTGCGCGCGCTTCACGATCGAGGACGCGGCCGATCACGTCACGATCCAGTATAATTGCGGACCGCGCGGGTATGGCAAGACGACGATCAAGGTACAGGACCCCGGCCAGATCCGCCTCGATACGCAGGGGATTTCGAGCGATGGGCGGCCGTTCGACACCAGTTACGAAGGCCGCTTCGCCGGCGCGTGCGCGCCGCCGCCTCGTTAAGCCGGCGTTTATCCTTGGGCGCGTAGGGGTAGGGCGTGCAATTCGAGCACGCATTTCTCCCTAGTTGACGCTTGGAAGCGTCCAAACTGGGCCACCCGTCAAACGGTGGCCCGTTGTTTTTCGCGGCCATTGCCAGTCGGCATTTCAGCGCCTAGCGACGCCCAAATCATGGAAACCACACCCTTGGCGGTCGCGCTGATTTCGGGCGGGCTCGACTCGATGGTCGCCGCCGCGTCGATGCGCGAAGCCGGCTATCGCCTGCTGGCGTTGTCGATCGACTATAACCAGCGCCACCAGATCGAGCTCGCCGCGGCGCGGCGCATCGCGGGCGTGCTGGGGGCCGAGCGCCACGTCGTGCTGTCGCTCGACCTGCGCGCGTTCGGCGGGTCGGCGCTGACCGCCGATATCGACGTGCCCAAGGCGGGAGTCGGCGCCGACATCCCGGTGACATACGTGCCCGCGCGCAACACCATCTTCCTCAGCCTGTGCCTCGGCTGGGCAGAGGCCGCGCGCGCGCGCGACCTGGTGATCGGGGTCAACGCGCTCGATTATTCGGGCTATCCCGATTGCCGCCCCGAATTCGTCGCCGCGTTCGAGGATATGGCCGCGCTCGCCACCAAGGCCGGGGTCGAGGGCGAGCGCTTCCGCGTCCACGCCCCGCTCCAGCATATGACGAAGGCCGATATCGTGCGCGAGGGCATGCGGCTGGGGCTCGATCTGGGGCTCAGCTGGTCGTGCTACGATCCGGCGCCGGGGGGCTTGCATTGCGGGCTGTGCGACAGCTGCCGGCTGCGCGCCAAGGGGTTCGAGGAGGCCGGGGTGCCCGACCCGACGGTCTACGCGACTGCCTTATGAGCTACGCGGTCAAGGAAATGTTCCTGACGCTGCAGGGCGAGGGCGTGAACGCCGGGCGCCGCGCGGTGTTCATCCGCTTCGCCGGGTGCAATCTGTGGTCGGGCCGCGAGCAGGACCGCGCGACCGCGGTCTGCCGGTTCTGCGACACCGATTTCGTCGGCACCGACGGCGAGGGCGGCGGGCGCTTCGCCGATGCGGGGAGCCTGGCGGCGGCGGCGGCGGGTTTCTGGGGGCCGGACGGCGCCGAGGCCTTCTGCGTGCTGACCGGGGGCGAGCCGATGCTGCAGATCGACGACGCTTTGGTCGATGCGCTCCACGCGGCAGGGTTCGAGATCGCGATGGAGAGCAACGGCACGCTCCCCGCGCACCCCGGCATCGACTGGGTGTGCATCAGCCCCAAGGCCGGGAGCGAGGTGGTCCAGCGCCGCGGCGATGAGTTGAAACTGGTCTGGCCGCAACCGGGCAGCGACGTCGCCGCGATGGAGGCTTGGGAATTCGCGAACCTGCTGATCCAACCGCTCGACACCGGCACCGCCGACGGCAACGCGGCGAGCGAAGCCGCGGCGATCGCGCTGGTGATGGACCGTCCGCGCTGGCGCCTGACGCTGCAGGCGCACAAGCGACTGGGGTTGCGCTAGCGTTTTGGCCGCTCCCTTTCAGGGGAGGGGGCTATCTATCTGCGTGACCCAAGCTGGTGAGATAGATCACGAGTACAACAATCAGCATGAAGCCGAACAGGACGAGTTCGCCTTCCCACGTTTGCGGGCTTCGGCCTCGAAACCATGTGTTGACGGGATTGCGACCGCGCTTACGCATTCGTCGCTTTACCACGAAAAAGCCCGGCTGGTTAGGCCGGGTTTCATCGCGAGCGGTGCCGATGAAGCGCGCGAGCGCCTCGAACCCGCTAGCCCTTCTTCTTCCCGCAATACGCGATGTTGTACTTGCCCTTGCGCCAGCAGGTCGGCTGGAAATCGGGCAACAGCAGGTACGTGCGCGAATAGAAGGCGCCGGGGAATTGCTGTTCGCCGTACGGCACCAGGCTGTTGCGCATCTCGCGCATGTAATTGACCGCGACGTCGCCCAGATGGCCGCGTGGGGCGAAGTTGGTCTCGCTGCTGACTTTGGCGGCGGTCTGGCAAAAACCGTATTGCGCGCTGACCGTGGAGAAGGCCGAATAGGTGCGCGTGCCGAACCGGTCGAACGCGGTTTGGCCGGCGGTCTTGGTCTTGGCCATGCGGACGAAATAATTGTTCAGCGTGTCGAACGCGCCCTTCAGCTCGGCGCTATGATCCTTGATCATCGCATTATAGTGATCGACCGTCAGCAGCATCGGCGCGAAATCGCATTGCAGCGCCGCGACGTTGAGCGCGGAGCGCAGGTTCCACACCAAAGCGGCACGTACTTCGGCCGGGGTCGCGCCGGGCAAGGGCATGCCGAGTTCGGGTTCCAGACCGGTGACCGGTCCGCCGCGGAAATCGTACGATTTCAGGAAGAATTGGGCCGAAGCCGGCGCGCTTGAGAACAGGCCGGCGAACAGGCCGGCGGCGAGCAGTACGCTCGCCTTGATACGCTTATTCATTCTCGTCCCTTCGAACCTTCGCATTCCCCGTTGGTCAGGTACGTACGGGGATTTGACGTCACGCCCAAGCGCTTTTGTCCCACCGCCGTCACGGCGAATCGAAAGGGGGCCGCCCGACTAGCGGACGGCCCCCTCGAAACCCGACCATCCATTCCCGAGGGAACGGACGATCACAAGATTACATCTTGTTGGTCGTGACGGTGTTGGTCGTGGTGTTGGTCGTCGACATCGTGTCGTTGGCCATCATGTCGCCACCGTTCATGGTGCCGGCGTCAGGCGCCGTCATCGTGTCGTTCATCGTCTCCGTGGTGGTGTTCATCTCGGTGACGGTGTTGGCAGTTTCGGTCTTGGCACAGGCCGAGATCGCCAGCGCGGCGGCCGCGATCATGCTGCCCTTGATGATGAAAGAACGCATTTGGAAGCTCCCTAGATAAAGGATTTGGTCGGCTTTTTCCGGCCTTAATACCCAAATCGAGGTGGACATTAATCGGTAATGACACTTTGCTCAAG
>NZ_JAQGKZ010000077.1 GCF_028289855.1 Sphingomonas bacterium
GACCTTCAATCTTGCCGACGCGGCGATTACGGTGGGGGTGCTCATCCTGCTCGCGCGCGCCTTGCTGGTCCGTGACAAGCCGCGCATAGAGCCGAGCGAAGTGGAGAATTCGAATGCGTAAGGTTGTGTCGATCGTCGCCATCGCGAGTGTGGCCCTGGTGCTGAGCGGTTGCGCCAAGCGCGGTTACGACCGCGCGCGCCCCGATGAATATGCCGTCGCGCGCAGCCAGCCGTTGGTCGTACCCCCCGATTTCTCGCTGCGCCCGCCGCAGCCGGGTGTCGCCCGCCCGCAGGACAACAACCCGTCGGCGCAGGCGCTCGACGCTCTGTTCGGCGGCGCCGCGCCGCGCAGCCAGGCGGAGCGCTCGACGCTCGACCAGGCGGGTGGCGATTCGGCTAGCCCAGGCGTGCGCTCCGATGCCGGCGATCCGGATACCAAGATCGTCGACAAGGGCGGCACCACGCGCGACATCGTCGCCGCGCCCGAAGGTGACGGGCAGAACGCGCGGACGGCCGCCAACTGATTTTCTCTCCCGTTCGTGCTGAGCTTGTCGAAGCACGTGTTCTTGGCACGCCCTTCGACAGGCTCGGGGCGAACGGTGAAGGAGTTGCCCGGTGAGTGAACTCGACCGCGCGACACCGCGCACCATCGCCGCGTGGTTACACTTCGTCGCCTTCCTGATCGTCGCGATCGTGGTTGTGGGCGGCGTCACGCGCCTTACCGAATCGGGCCTCTCGATCACCGAATGGAAACCGCTCACCGGGGCGATCCCGCCGCTGACCGACGCGCAGTGGCAGGCCGAGTTCGCCAATTACCGCCGCATCCCGCAGTACGAGGCGATCAACCACGGCATGACGCTGGCCGGGTTTCAGGCGATTTTCTTTTGGGAATATCTCCACCGCTTCCTCGGGCGAATTATCGGCCTCGCGTATTTGATCCCGCTCGTGTGGTTCGCCGCGCGGCGGCAAATCCCGCGCGGGTATTTCTGGCGGCTGTTCGCGCTGTTCGCGCTGATTTGCCTGCAGGGCACGTTCGGCTGGCTGATGGTACGGTCGGGGTTGACGCATCGCACAGAGGTCGCGCCGGTGTGGCTCGCGATCCACCTGCTCACCGCGCTCTTCACGCTCGCCGGCATGGTGTGGACCGCGCTCGACCTGCGCGCGCTGGCGCGTGACCCGGCGGCACGACCGGCGCGGCTGACCGGCTTGGGTTTCCTCGGGGCGGCGATCCTGACGGTGCAGCTATTGTACGGTGCGTTGATGGCGGGCTTGCGCGCCGGACTGGTCGCGAAGGACTGGCCGCTGATGAACGGGCAGCTCTTTCCGGGCGCGACCCAAAGCGGCGAATCGCTCGGCACGATGTTGTTCGACGATCCGGCCATCGTTCATTTCATCCATCGCTGGTGGGCGTGGGTCGTGGTGGCGATGCTGGTGATACTTGCGCGCAAGGTGAAGCCGTTCGACCGCCGCGCCTCGATCGCGATCCACATCGCGTTCGGGACGCAGATCGTGCTCGGTGTCGCGACGGTGATGAGCGGCGTGAACGTGACGCTGGCCGGGTTACACCAGCTGGTCGGGGCGCTGCTGGTGATCGCGGTGGCTTGGGGCGTGCACGCCATTGGACGGGCCAGAACCGCGCCGGTATCATAATACCCGTCAGCAAAAGCGCGGTTTTGCTTGACTTTGTGGCCTCTCGATTGCATTTGGCCGCCAACGAACGCGGTCCCTTTGGGGCCGCGCTTCTGTTTTTGGACATAAGCGAAAAGGTCACAGCCCATGAAGGCGCTGATGAAGACCACCAAGTCGGTCAAGCCGTACGAAGTGGAAAAGAAATGGCACATCGTCGATGCCACCGACCTGGTGGTCGGTCGCGCCGCGGTGGTGATCGCCAACGTGCTGCGCGGCAAGCACAAGACCAGCTACACCCCGCATGTCGATTGCGGTGACAATGTCATCGTCATCAACGCCGACAAGGTGAAGTTCACCGGCAAGAAGCTGTCGGACAAGATCTATTACAAGCACACCGGTTATCCCGGCGGGATCAAGTCGATCACCGCCGGCAAGGTGCTCGAGGGTCGTTTCCCCGAGCGCGTGCTGGAAAAGGCCGTCGAACGGATGATCCCGCGCGGGCCGCTGGGCCGTCAGCAGCTGCGCAACCTGCGCATCTTCGCGGGTTCCGAGCATCCGCACGAAGCGCAGAACCCCGAAGTTTTGGACATCGCGGCGATGAGCCGCAAGAATAAGGTGGGTGCATAATGGCTGATGAACGCCAGTCCCTCGCCGATCTCGGCAGCGTGATCAACACCGGCGCCGCGGGTCAGACTCCGGACGCCGTCATCGCCGACGCACCGGTCAACAATAGCGGCCCGGCCCCCGAGCCGATGCCGTTGCGCGAACAGATCATCGACGCGCAGGGCCGCGCCTATGCGACCGGCCGCCGCAAGGACGCCGTCGCGCGCGTCTGGATCAAGCCGGGCACCGGCAAGATCACGATCAACGGCCGCGAGTTCGAATCGTACTTTGCGCGCCCGACGTTGCGCCTCGTCATCAACCAGGTGTTCGGCATCGCCGAGCGCGAGGGCCAGTATGACGTCGTCGCGACCGTCAAGGGCGGTGGTCTCTCGGGTCAGGCCGGCGCGGTCAAGCACGGCATCAGCCAGGCGATCACGAAGTACGAGCCGATCCTGCGCACGCAGGTGAAGCGCGCCGGCTTCCTGACCCGCGACAGCCGCACCGTCGAGCGCAAGAAGTACGGCAAGGCGAAGGCCCGCAAGAGCTTCCAGTTCAGCAAGCGATAACGGCAACGAACTTGTTGTTCGCGAAAGGGGCGGTCCGGCGACGGGCCGCCCTTTTTCGTGCCGTTTTACTCCGCCGGCGTTTCGCTCGTCAGCGCCCGTCGCAATTTGCGGATTTGACCGGTGAGCGCGACCATGTCGGGTATCTTCAGTCCTGAATGCGCGAGCAACGCATCGGTCAGACATGATGCCTCGCGCCGCAAACCGCGGCCCTTCGCGGTCAGGCTTACATTGACCTGACGCTCGTCGACTGCGTTGCGCTGACGCTTGACGAAACCGGCCGCTTCGAGCCGTTTGACCAAAGGCGTGATGGTGCTCGACTCAAGCGCCAGCCGCCCGGCGATTGCCGATATGGTCAGGCCGTCCTCTTCCCACAGCGCGCTCAAAACGAGATATTGTGGATAGGTCAGACCGAGCGAATCGAGCATCGGCTTGTACATCCGATTGATCGCGATCGAGGTCGAGTAAAGCGAAAAGCACAGCTGCTCGTCGAGCGGTAGCGGGTCGTTCGCGGTGGGCGGCACCAAAAATCTCCTCAAGTAATCCAGTGACTTATGGAAATAATCATTATCGCGATAAGTTTTAGCTGGACAATGCATTTTACACAAGCCTATTAGTATATATCGCGATAATGATTATCGTGCTAACATATAGGAAGGAGACTGACATGACCAAGAAGATTCTCGCCGCCGCTGCCGCCGCCTCGATCGCGCTCGGTGCCGCTCCCGCTTATGCCGGCGCCGACAAGGCTACGCCGGTCAAGTCGATCGTGCTCGTCCATGGCGGCTTCGTCGATGGCTCGGGCTGGATGGACGTCTACAAGATCCTCAAGAAGGACGGGTACAAGGTCACGATCGTCCAGAACCCGACCGACTCGCTCGCCGACGATGTCGCGGTGACCAAGCGCGCGATCGCCGCCGCCGATGGCAAGGTGATCCTGGTCGGCCATTCCTATGGCGGCGTGGTTGTTTCCGAAGCCGGTACCGACCCCAAGGTCGCGGGGCTGGTCTACATCACCGCCTTCGCCCCCGATAAGGGCGAATCGGTTGCCTCGCTGATCGCCAATCCAGCGCCCGGCGCACCGGTGCCGCCGATCCTGCCCCCGAAGGACGGTTATCTGTTCCTCGACAGCAGCAAGTTCGCCGCGTCGTTCGCCGCAGACGTCAAGCCCGACCTCGCGCAGTTCATGGGGGACTCGCAGGTGCCTTGGGGTCTTGCGGCGCTACAGGGCGCGGTGACCGAGCCGGCATGGCGCGTGAAGCCGAGTTGGTACCTCGTCGCCACCGACGACAAGATGATCCCACCTGCGGCGCAGCGCTTCATGGCGGGCCGGGCTGGCGCGAAGGTCGAGGAATCTGCGGGCAGCCATGCCATCTACGTGTCGAAGCCAGCCATCGTGGCCGCTTTCATCGAAAAGGCGGCTCGCGGCGTACAATAAGCCCACGCTCGCCGAGTGAAGGGGGCGGTCCGCCGGGCGGACCGCCCTTTTTCGTTCGCATTGCGGGGGTGAACGTTTGCTGGTCTTCGCCCGGAGTGGGTCGCTAAAGAAGGCTGATGGATGACACCGCCGCCGCACTGACCGATCGAATCGTAACCTTCGTTCGCTCGGTCGGCATCACGATCGAGCCCGCGATCCTGCCCGACGACGGCTTCCTGCCCGCCATCGCGGTGCGCAACGGCGTGCTGCTCTACGACCCCGCCCGGCTGCAATGGCCCGGCGATCTGCTCCACGAAGCGGGGCATATCGCGGTGACCGACCCCGCGCTTCGTCCGACGGTCAGCGAATTCGACAGCGATGGCGGCGACGAGATGGCGGCGATTGCCTGGTCCTATGCCGCCGCGCGGGCAGCAGGGATCGACTCTCGCACGCTGTTTCACGATCACGGCTATAAGGGCGAGGGCGGGTGGCTCGCCGAGTTGTTCGACGGCGGCGGCGATATCGGCGTGCCGATGCTGCAATATTACGGCATCTGCGCGCGCGCCGGGCAAGGCGAGCCGACATTTCCTGCGATACGCCGATGGTTACGCTGAAAAAACGCCGCCAGCGCTGCCGTTACGGGCGCCAAAATGCTGGAATAGCGTCAGCTTTTTGATATCGAATGTCCCGCATCGGGGGATGAGCGTGATAATCGGGATCGATCTGGGAACCACCAATAGCGCTGCCGCCGTTTGGCGCGACGGCGCGGCCGAACTTATTCCCAACGCGCTGGGCGATTTCCTGACCCCATCCGCTGTCAGCTTGGGCGACGACGGCGCATTGCTGGTCGGCCTGCCGGCGCGCGATCGGCAACCGACCCATCCGGACGTCACCGCCACCGCGTTCAAGCGGTATATGGGCACGACGCACAAACTGAGGCTCGGCCGACGCGATTATGGGCCTGACGAACTGTCCGCGATGGTGCTCCGCAGCCTGAAGGCCGATGCCGAGGCATTTCTCGACACGGCGGTGACTCGCGCGGTCATTACCGTCCCGGCCTATTTCAACGACAAGCAACGCCGCGCGACGCGCCGCGCCGGCGAACTAGCCGGGCTGAAGGTCGAACGGCTGATCAACGAGCCGACCGCCGCCGCGCTCGCTTACGGCATTCACGATACGAGCGAGCACGCGCCCTTCCTGATCTTCGATCTGGGCGGCGGCACGTTCGACGTTTCGCTCGTCGAGATATTCGACGGCATTATCGAGGTGCGCTCGTCATCCGGCGACAACCGGCTGGGCGGTGAGGATTTCAACCAGACGCTGATCGATCTGGCGACAATCAAGCTGGCCGCCGCCGTCGCCGATCGTGGCGACCCGGCCGGACTGCACGAGGTGATGCGCGCGGCGGCCGAGCGCGCGCGGCGGACGTTGAGCGACCGCGACGACGCCAATTACCGTTTCGTGTGGGGCGGTCAGGAATATGCCGTGACGATTACCGCCGCCGAATTCGAGGAGCGCGCGGAACCGCTGCTCGCCCGGCTGCGCGACCCGGTCCTGCGGTCGTTGCGCGACGGCGGGGTCAGGGTCGATGCGCTTGCCGAGATCGTCCTGGTTGGCGGCGCGACTCGGATGCCGATCGTGCGCCGTGCGGCGACGCGGATGTTCGGCCGTTTTCCCAACGCGACGGTCCACCCCGACCACGCCGTCGCGCTGGGCGCGGCAATCCAGGCCGGATTGAAGGCGCGCGATGCCGATCTGGAGGAAATCCGGCTGACCGATGTTTGTCCGTTCACGCTGGGTGTCGATGTCGCCGAACGTGACGGACGCGGCGGGTTGCGGTCCGGCCTGTTCGCTCCGATCATCGAACGCAATACGGTGATTCCGGCCAGCCGCGTCAACCGCTTCTTCACGCTGGTCGACAACCAGCCGTCGATCAAGCTCGGTATCTATCAGGGCGAATCGCGTGAGGTGAGCAACAACGTCGAACTGGGTGGAATCGAAATCGAGGTGCCGCGCCGGCCGGCCGGGCAGGTCGGGGTCGATTGCCGATTTACCTATGATACCTCGGGCCTGCTCGAGGTCGATGTCACCATTCCGGGGACCGAAATCCGTAAACAGGCGCTGATTTACGACCGTGAGGATTCGCACCTTGTCGCTCAGCTCGACCAGCGCCGCGCGGCGCTCGCCGGCCTGAAGGTTCATCCGCGCGACGAAGCAGCCAATACGGCGGCGATGACGCGCGCACGGCGATGTTACGAAGATTCGCTGGGCGACGCCCGCGACTATATCGGCGCGATCACCGGTCAATTCGAAACCGTGCTCGAAGGCCAGGATCCGCGCCAGATCGAGGGAGCGCGAACCGAGTTGTTGAAACAGCTCGATTCGATCGAAGGCGAACGGTACCTATGATGCAGGCGAAGGCCGCGTGGCGGTCGCTGGGAATCGAGCCGACGCCCGATAAAAAGACGATCCGGCGCGCCTATGCCGCCAAGCTGAAGACGATCGATCCCGACCGCGACATCGACGGTTTCCTGAAGCTGCGAAGCGCGCTGGCCGGCGCCGAGGCAGCAGCCGACAGGATGGCGGACTCCACGATCGACGACGCGACCGAATGGGCCGACGAGCCATCGTCGTTCGAAATGCCGATCGACAATCCACCGGTCGGGGCGATGGATCGCTCGGCCGATACCGCATCCGATCGCGATGTCGCGCTGGCCGAACCCGAGGACGATCCACGCCGGCGGGTGGGGGAGGCGTTGTTTCCCGAGGATGGATCGTCGCCCGATCAACAACGTTTGCGCGACGCGGTCGCCGCCTTGCTCGCCGACGACCGCATGGCGCAGATCGATTATGCCGCCGAAACCGAAGACTGGCTGGCCCATGTCCTTGCCCATGGCCAGCCCGCATCGGACGCGGTGATCCCGGCGGTCGTCGAACATTTCGGGTGGATGGCCGAACGCGACGCCGCCAGGCAGCGGCCGGCGATCGGCTATGTCGCGCAACGCGCCGACGATCTCGATTGCATCGCGTCGCTGCGCGACCCCGGTCATCGCTGGCATGAGCCGTTTGTGGTACTTCAACGCCGGGCTCCCAAGGCGATGCTGCTCGATCATCGCATCAGGTTGAAGGCGCCGATCGCGCAACTGCTCGCGAGTATCCGTTATCATAATCCCGCCGTGGAGAGCCTGTTCGACGCCGATCACGTTGCGATGTGGGCGGATGTCGCGCCGGTTGACGACTTACGCGAGCGGCCGCCGAGCGTTGGCGGCGTGAGCTGGTTCGGGTGGATGTGGATCGCGTGGCTGGTGCTGCTGTTGATCCGCGTAGCCGCGATGGCGGTCGGATCGTGACTGCCGAAGCGGAAACGCCGCCGCGCACACAGCTCGCCGTCACGCTGGCGAAGGCGGCGCTTCGTTATGCGCCCGATTTTCACGGCCGCGCGACTCGTACCGAGTTGTTCGCGACCTTCGCCGCTTGTGCGGTCGCGGGTGCGCTGATGGGGGCGATCGGGTCGTTCGCCGGTCCGGAATCGAACACCTTGCAAGGCGTCGCGACGGCAATCGTCGTTTGCCTGCCGTTGATCGCCGTCATGATACGCCGGCTGCACGACACGAACCGCCGCGGCATTTCCTTGCTCTATATCTTCATGCCCTATGCCGGCATCGTCGTGATTGGCGTCGTTCTGTTGCTGAACGGTTTCGCGGGTAATAACGAGACTGGGCCGGATCCTCGAGCCCGGCGGCGGCGTTGATGCCGTCCCCCCTCTACTGGCCTAACACGATCAATCGACACCCGTTTCCCGCTACGCTAGAGTCACCGGATGGCCGATCTCCCCCCGACGCCGCTGCTCGATACCGTTTCGACGCCCGCCGACCTCCGCACACTCAAGCCCGCGCAGTTACGCCAACTCGCCGACGAGTTGCGCGAGGAAGTGATTTCGGCGGTCGGCGTGACCGGCGGACATCTCGGCTCGGGGCTTGGCGTGGTGGAGCTCACCACCGCGATCCATTACGTGTTCAATACGCCCGACGACCGGCTGATCTGGGACGTCGGGCATCAATGCTATCCGCACAAGATCCTGACCGGGCGGCGCGACCGCATTCGCACGTTGCGCATGGGCGGGGGACTTAGCGGCTTCACCAAGCGCAGCGAGAGCGAATACGATCCGTTCGGCGCGGCGCATTCGTCGACCTCGATATCGGCTGCGCTGGGCTTCGCGATCGCCAACAAGCTGGCGGGCAAGCCCGGCAAGGCGATCGCGGTGATCGGCGACGGCGCGATGTCGGCGGGGATGGCGTACGAAGCGATGAACAACGCCGAGGCCGCGGGCAACCGGCTGATCGTCATCCTCAACGACAACGACATGTCGATCGCGCCGCCGGTCGGCGGGCTGTCGGCGTATCTCGCGCGGATGGTGTCATCGAGCGAGTATTTGGGGCTGCGCAGCCTGGCCAAGCGTATCACCGCGAAGATTTCGCGCCGCATCCACAACGCCGCGCAAAAGGCCGAGGAGTTCACTCGCGGCATGGTGACCGGCGGGACCTTGTTCGAGGAACTTGGCTTTTACTATGTCGGGCCGATCGACGGGCACAATCTCGATCACCTGATCCCGGTGCTGGAGAATGTGCGCGACAGCGAACACGGCCCGATCCTGGTCCATGTCGTGACCAAGAAGGGCAAGGGCTATGGCCCGGCGGAAGCCGCGGCGGACAAATATCACGGCGTGCAGAAATTCGACGTCATCACCGGCACGCAGGCGAAGGCGCCGCCGGGGCCGCCGGCGTACCAGAACGTCTTCGCCGACCAGCTGATCAAGGATGCCCAGGCCGATCCCACGATCGTCGCGATCACTGCGGCGATGCCGGGTGGCACCGGGCTCGACCGTTTCGCCAAGGCGTTCCCCGACCGCACCTTTGACGTTGGCATCGCCGAACAGCATGCGGTGACGTTCGCCGCGGGACTTGCGGCGCAGGGGATGCGGCCGTTCTGCGCGATCTATTCGACCTTCCTGCAGCGCGCCTACGATCAGGTCGTGCACGATGTCGCGATCCAGAATTTACCGGTGCGGTTCGCGATCGACCGCGCAGGATTGGTTGGTGCCGACGGCGCGACGCATGCGGGCAGCTTCGATGTAACCTATCTGGCTACGTTACCCAACTTCGTGGTAATGGCCGCGGCGGATGAGGCGGAGTTGGTCCACATGACCCACACCGCAGCGCTCCACGACAGCGGCCCGATCGCGGTGCGTTACCCGCGCGGCAATGGCACCGGCGTCGCGCTGCCCGAAGTCGCGCAGCAACTGCCGATCGGCAAGGGCCGGATCGTCCGTGAGGGCAAGAAGGTCGCGATCCTCTCCCTCGGCACGCGGTTGGTCGAAGCGCTCAAGGCCGCCGACGCGTTGGAGGCGAAGGGCCTGTCGACGACTGTCGCCGACCTGCGCTTCGCCAAGCCGCTCGACGAGGAACTGATCCGCAAGCTGCTGACCAGCCACGAAGTCGCGGTGACGATCGAGGAAGCATCGATCGGCGGCCTCGGCGCGCACGTCCTGACCCTGGCGAGCGATACCGGGCTGATCGACGCCGGCCTCAAACTCCGCACGATGCGCTTGCCCGACGCGTTCCAGGACCAGGACAAGCCCGAGTTACAATATGCCGAGGCGGGGCTGGATGCCGACGCGATCGTCGAGACCGTGCTGAAGGCGTTGCGGCATAACGATGCCGGCGTGATTGAAGGCGCGCGGGCGTAAGCCCTTGAAGTTTCGCAAACCGCTAAAGATTACCAGCCGAACTTCGTCCGTCACGAACGGTTTTGTGCAGGCGATCATTCCAAGTGAAGAGCCGACCGACGATGCGCGAGCGGAAGCTTTGCGCGTTCTGGGTATGGATGAGGAATCGATCCGTTGTGTTTATTGCGGGGGCAATGCCACCGATTGGGATCATTTGAGACCATTGGTCAGCGGAAAACGCCCAACAGGGTATTTCAACGAAATCAGAAACTTGGTTCCGGCCTGCGGCCCCTGCAATCAATCGAAAAGCGGGCAGGAGTGGCGGCGTTGGATGGCGGGATTGGCCAAGGGTTCGCCTGGATCGCGAGGCGTCACCGACATTGAGGAGCGCATCGCCGTACTCGAACGATACGAGACTTGGGGCGAGATCGAAAAGGTCGAGCTCGAAGCCCTAGTCGGATCCGACTTGTGGAAAAGCTATTGGGATCGACTGGCCGCGATCGAGAGCCTGATGTTCGAGGCGCAAGCAGAGGCAATCGTTATCCGCGAGCGGATCATTGCCGCCCGACGCTAGGCGTCGAGATGGCTCTGATGTCGCCCTAAGGTTGGCTCGCCTCTATTGGCTGTATCACCGCCCCAGATAATGCTCCTGCGCGGCGTCGGTGGCGTTGATCGCCAGCACCGACCGTGCCTCGCTCGGCGCCAGCGCGTGGCCCGACCGGTCGCCGCTCGCTGCGATCACCCGGTCGAGCAATTGGCGGCCTTCTTCCCACCAGCCGATCCCGCTCGCGGCGTTCAAATGACCTTGCGGCCCGGCGTCGATGAAGTGGCTGCCCCAGAACGACGCCATGCTGCGCGCCCGGCTGATCTCGATCCACGGATCGTCGCTCGACGCGACGAGGATCGAGGGGAAGGGGAGGGCCTTCTTTGGCGTCGGCGCGAAGCCTTTCAACTCGGCGGCGCAATCGCCGCGGTCGGCGTCGGCGGGGGCGACGAGCAACGCGCCGGCGACCGGCCAACCATAAGGCTGCGGGCTCATCTCCGCCCACCACGCTACCGCCAAGCAGCCGAGCGAGTGCGCGGCGAAGATCACCGGCGCCTGCGCCTGGCGCACCGCCTGGTCGATCTGAGTCACCCAGGCGTTGCGGTGCGGCGCGTCCCACAGCCCGAGCTCGACCCGGTGCGTGTCGGGCCGCGCCTTTTCCCACAAGGTCTGCCAGTGGCTGGGGCCGGAGCCGCCGAGACCGGGAACGGTCAGGATGGTCGGGAGCGTGCCGTCGGGATGCGTGAACTGACCCATGTCGAGTGACTCCACCAAGAGGGTGGGAAGAAGGCGGCGGGGGCGCTCTAGGGGGACGACCGCGCTGCTATCTTCGCCTTCTTCCCAACACCGAAACTAATCCCTAGTTTCCTGAT
>NZ_JAQGKZ010000088.1 GCF_028289855.1 Sphingomonas bacterium
CCTGGAGCATCTCGCGCTCGGGGGCGAACCAGAAGCCGTTATAAATGAGCTCGGCATAGCGCGGGGCGAGTTCGTCCTTGAGGTGCGCGGCGCCGCGGTCGAGCGTCAATTGCTCGATCCCGCGATGCGCGAGGTGATAGATCGTGCCGCCCGGCGTTTCGTACATGCCGCGCGACTTCATGCCCACGAAGCGATTCTCGACCAGATCGAGCCGACCGATGCCGTGGGTCTTGCCGAGGTCGTTGAGCTTCGCGAGCAAGGTCGCGGGGCTCATCCCCTCGCCGTTGAGCGCGACGCCATCGCCGCGTTCGAAATCCACCGTGATGAATTCGGGCGTGTCGGGCGCGTCCTCGGGGTTGTTGGTGCGCGAATAGACGTAATCGGGGACTTCCTCCCACGGGTCCTCGAGCACCTTGCCCTCGCTCGAGGTGTGCAGGATGTTGGCGTCGGTCGAGAACGGCGCTTCGCCGCGCTTGTCCTTCGACACCGGGATCTGGTGCTGCTCGGCGAACTCGATCAGCCGCGTGCGGCTGGTCAGATCCCATTCGCGCCACGGCGCGATCACCTTGATGTCGGGGGCGAGCGCGTAATAGCCGAGCTCGAAGCGGACCTGGTCGTTGCCCTTGCCGGTCGCGCCGTGACTAACCGCGTCGGCGTTGACCAGACGCGCGATCTCGATCTGGCGCTTGGCGATCAGCGGCCGCGCGATCGACGTGCCGAGCAGGTACAGCCCTTCGTATAGCGCGTTGGCGCGCATCATCGGGAACACGTAATCCTTGACGAATTCTTCCTTGAGATCGTCGATAAAGATGTGCTCGGGACGGACCCCGGCCTGCTCGGCCTTGCGCCGCGCGGGCTCGAGCTCCTCGCCCTGGCCGAGGTCGGCGGTGAAGGTGACGACCTCGCAACTGTAGGTTTGCTGAAGCCATTTGAGGATGACGCTGGTGTCGAGCCCGCCCGAATAGGCAAGCACGACGCGGTTGATGCTGGAATCGGTCATGCGCGCGCCCTATGCGAGCGATGGGACCGGTGCAACCGGGGGGAGCGTATGGCCGAAAACAAGACGCAGTTCACCGATGTGCCGGTCGACACGTTCCTGGCAACGGTCACGCCCGAACGCCGGGTCGCCGATGCGCGCGTCCTGATCGAGCTGATGAGGCGGCTGACCGGCGAGCCCGCGGCGATGTATGGCCCGTCGATCGTCGCCTTCGGTCAGTGTCGCTATCGCACCGCCGCCGGGCGGGAAGACGTGATGCCGCGACTGTGCTTCGCCCCGCGCAAGGCGGCGCTCGTGCTGTACGGCCTGCGGCGCGGCGCGAACCATGCGGCGCTGATGCCCCGCCTGGGCACATTCAAGGTCGCGGGCGGCTGCACCCATATCAAGGCGCTGGCCGACGTGGACATGACCGTGCTGGAGGCGCTGCTGACCGAGGCGCTAGCCGCCAACCGTGTCGCCTATCCGGACTGACCGCCTAGGCGTCGTTCCTCCTCGAGCATGTAATCGCGCGTGATCGGCAGCGCGTGGCGGTTGCGCGCGAACTGCAGCTGGTAATTGACCATTCCGCCGTAGCGGAAGCTGACGCACGAGCCGGCGAGGTAGAAGGTCCACATCCGGAAGAACTTCTCGTCGTACATCGCGACGATCTTGTCCTTGTTGGCGACCGCACGGTCGTACCAGGCCTGGAGCGTGTAGGCGTAGTGCAGCCGCAGCACCTCGCAATCGGTCATGTAGTAGCGCAGGCCTTCATAGCCCTTGGCGATCTCCGACAGCGCGGGGATGTAGCCGCCAGGGAAGATGTAGCGCGCGGTGAACTCGTCGGTGACCCCCGGCGCGCCCGCGCGGCCGATCGTGTGTACTAGCATCACGCCGTCGTCGGTCAGCAAGTCGCGGCATTTGCGGAAGAAGGTGCGGTATTGCGGCGGACCGACATGCTCGAACATGCCGACCGACACGATGCGGTCGAACTGGCCGGTCTGTTCGCGGTAGTCGGTGAATGCGAACTTGACGTGGTCCGACACGCCGGCCGCCGCAGCGCGTTCGTTGGCGACCTTGATCTGCTCTTCGCTGAGCGTGATGCCGAGCACGTCGACCCCGTAGGTCCGGTGCAGATACAGCGCCATCCCGCCCCAGCCGCAGCCGATATCGAGCACGCGCATGCCCGGCTTGAGCGCCAGCTTGGCGGCGATATGCGCCTTCTTGTCGAGCTGCGCCTGTTCGAGGCTCTCATTGTCCGGGTCGAGGAAGTACGCGCAGCTGTACTGGCGGTCGGCGTCGAGGAAGAGGTCGTAGAAGTCGTTGCCGATATCGTAGTGATGCTTGACGTTCTGGCGCGACACGCGCGTGCGGTTGAACTGGTCGAGCTTGCGCTTGACCCATGTCGTCGCGCGCGCGGTGGCCGACGGCATCAGCGCGCCGGTCGCCGCTTCCCAGCGGTTGTTCGCGCTGGCCAGCGCCAGCAATCCCATGATGTCGCCCTTGTCGATCACCACGCGGCCGTCGATCAGCGCCTCGGCCACGCCGAGCGACGGGTTGCGGACGATCGCCCCCGGCGCGCCCGCATCGGTGAAGCGGATCGCGATATCAGGGAAGTCGGGGTCCGGCACGCCGAAGTTCTTCGTCGAACCATCGGCATAGGTCACGTGGAGCGTGCCCCGCTTGAACGCGCGGGCGAAGAAGGTGTCGATCAGCGCCATAGGCTTTGGCTGCTAGTTGGCGATTACGGCGATGAAAAGACGATTCCTTTGGCAGACGGCACCGGCCCGCTCCCCCATCCGCGTGAGCGGATCAAAGCGCCTCTCAAATGCCCGCGTACCAATCGTAGCCGACGGCATCCTCCCAATACCCGCCCTGTCCGCCGCCGATCCCGGCCAGGCTGGCGACCGCGTCGACCCGCGCGACGTACTTGGCGTTCTTGTAGCCAAGCTGGCGTTCGACGCGCAGCCGCACCGGCGCGCCGTGGCCGACCGACAGCCGCTGGTCGTTCATCGCCCAGGCGAGGATCGTCTGCGGATGGAAGGCGTCGACCATGTCGATCGATTCGTAATAGGGTGCGCCGTGATAGAGATCGGCGCAGGTGAAGACGATGAAGCGCGCCGCATCACGCACCCCCGCCGCCTTGAGCAATGTCCCGAGCATCGGCCCCTGCCACTTGCCGATCGCGCTCCACCCCTCGACGCAGTCGTGGCGGGTGATTTGCGCGCGCTGCGGCAGCGCGCCGAGATCGGCGAGGCTCAGCGACAGCGGGCGAGTAACCAGCCCGCCTACCTGGACGCGCCAATCGGCGAAGCGCGCCGCGACATGGGCGTTGTAGTCAGGCGTCGCGGGATCGTGTGTGCCGTTGACGCGGAAGATCGGCGACATCTGGTCGGCGCGGAATTCGGGCGCGAGCGCGCCGCGATTGCTCAGCGCGCGCTGCGTCGCATGGTTGATCTTGTCGCCCGAGAACAGGATTTTGCGAAACGCCGGCTGGGTGCCGAGCTTGTCGCACCCCGACAGCAACAGCCCGGCGCCGACCGCACTACCCGCGACAAGCCCACGCCTGGTGATCAGCGTCATTCGGCTGCCTCCGGTTCGGGGACAGGACGGGGCGGAGGCTCGGGCAGTTTCCACCGCCCGGTGATCATCGACACGACCTCGCCGACCGGCCCGGCGAGGATCACCAAGGTCAGGTGAATGACGATGAACCCGACCAGCCCCGCAGCCGCGATGAAATGTACTGACCGCGCCGATTGCCGCCCGCCGAATATGTCGAGCAGCCACGGCCACGCGGCGTCCATCGCCGGCGACATGGCGAGCCCGGTGACAATCATCAGCGGGATCAGCACGAAGATCGTTACGACGTAGGACAGCTTTTGCAGCGTGTTGTACGCCGCCGGATCGTCGTGATTGTGGAAATCGAAATGCGCGTGCGCGACGGCATCCGCGATCAGATGTTTCGGCGCGATTTCCTTCGCGCGCACGCGCAGATCGTGCTGGAAATGGCGGTTGAGCAGGCTGGCGATCATGAACGCGAGCAACCCAAAGCCTAGCAACAGCGCAAAGGTCAGATGCCAGCGCCGCGCCAGCGCCAGGTTATAGCCCGACGGAATCGTCAGCCAGGCGGGCCAGTGCGGCGTGTTGAGCCAGGGATGATCGAAATTGGCGCCGTAATCGCCCCAATACAGATGCGGGTGCGCGTTGAGGATGGTCAACCCGCTGCCGATCATCACGAACACCGTGATCGCGTTTACCCAGTGCCAGATGCGCGTCGCCAGCCGGTGGCGATACACGGTCGCGGACGGCGAGGGATCGGGGGGCAGCGCAGCCTCTTCCATCGAACGACCTTACTCCCTCCCGGCGGCGGCGTAACCCTAGCCGTATGCGCGCGCGAAGAACACGATCACCGTCGCGCCCGTCACGAGTAACGTCCAGCCGCGCACCACGGATGCAGGCAATTTCTTGCCGACATGCGCGCCCGCCCATCCGCCGATCACCGCGCCCGCCAGCATCGGCAAGCACGCCCACCACCGCACCATCCCCGCCGCGATGAACACGACCGCCGCGGCGAGGTTGGCGACCGCGAGCATCAGCGTGCGCGGCGCGAACAGTTCGCGCGGACTGTGCCCGGCGAGCAAGCCGTAGGTCGCGGTGGTCATCAGCCCCACGCCGCCGCCGAAATAGCCGCCATAGACGCCGAGCAGCATCTGCGCGCTGAGCAGCGTCCGGCGCCCGATCGAGACGCGTCGTTGCAGCCAACCCGACGCGCTCTTGCCGAACGCGAGCACGACGAAGGCGTAGAGCACCAGCCACGGAATGATGACGTCGAACGCGCGGCTGGGGGTCAGCACGAGCAATACGCTGCCGACCAGCCCGCCCGCGAAGGTAATCGCCGCGAGCAGCTTGATCGACACCCCGCTGAGCGGCGCGAGCTCGTCGCGAAACGCCCAGGCGCTGGTCCCCGCCCCCGGCAGCAGCGCGACGTTGGAGGTGGCATTGGCGAGATTGGCCGGCAGCCCCAGCGCGAGCAACGACGGCAGGGTCGCGAACGTCCCGCCCCCCGCCAGCGCGTTCATCGCTCCGCCGACAAATCCGGCGGCGGCGGCAAGGGCAATCGTAGGAAGGTCCACTTATCCCCCGTCTTGCCGGACTCGTTCCGGCATCCACCGTGCCGCGAATGCACCGGGTGATCGTTCTTGCGGCACGGTGGACCCCGGAACAAGTCCGGGGTGACGGGTGAAGGTGAAGGAGCGAGCCCGGCCGCGTTATTGCTTGCGCCATCGTCCGACCTTAGGCTCATTCACCCGCGAGTGAGCGGCAGTTAGAGAGGAGGCCGAGATGACGCGGATCAGCCGGGACAATCCCTCCCGCCGCGATGTCGTGGCGGGCGCGACGGCGGCCGGCATGGCAAGCGCGTTGGCCGGTCCCGCGCTCGGCGCGCGGCGCGCGAGCTATCCGCCGGGCTTCCTGTGGGGCACCGCGATTTCCGCGCATCAAAGCGAGGGCAACAACACCAACAGCGATGCCTGGCTGATGGAAAACCTCAAGCCCACCATCTTCAAGGACCGGTCGGGCGACGCATGCGACAGCTATCATCGTTATGCCGAAGACATCGCGCTGGCGGCCAAGCTCGGGTTCAATTGCTATCGCCTCGGCATCGAATGGGCGCGGATCGAGCCCAACGAGGGGCATTTTTCCAATGCCGAACTCGATCATTACGCCAAGGTGCTCGAAACGTGCCGGGCGCACGGAATGCGGCCAATGGTGACGTTCAACCATTTCACCACGCCGCTCTGGTTCGCGATGCGCGGCGGGTTCGAGGTCGCGGACTCGCCAGCGCTGTTCGCGCGCTATTGCGGCAAGGCGGCAGAGCATCTGGGCGGGCTAATGGACCGCGCCACCACCTTTAACGAGGCGAATATCGGCCTGCTGGTGAGCGTCATGCCGCAATTGGCCGCCGGCATGGCCGTCGCCAAGGCATCGCTCGCCGTCGCGGCGAAGGCGACCGATTCGCCGCTTTTCTCCCGCCTCGCTTATGCCGATCCGGCGATCGCGACGCCGTTGCTGCAAGAGGCGCATCGTCAGGGCTATGACGCGATCAAGGCGGCGCGGCCCGGCCTTCCAGTGGGCGTGACGCTGACGACGCAGGACGTCCAGTCGGTCGGCCCGGCGTCGCTGGCGGACGAATACCGGCATCGGCTCTATGGCGATTGGGTCAGCGTCGCGCGCAGCCACGCCGATTTCATCGGCATCCAGACCTATACGCGGATCCTGGTCGGCCCCAACGGGCCGGTCGCCCCGCCGCCGGGCGCGGAAATGACCGCCGCAGGCTACGAATTCTATCCCGCCGCGCTCGCCAACACGATCCGCTGGGCGCATGCGGCGATCGGCAAGCCGATCTACGTCACCGAAAGCGGCATCGCGACCGACGACGACACGCGCCGCATCGCGTTCATCGACCAGGCGCTGGAGGGACTGCGCGACTGCATCGACGAGGGCATTCCCGTGCACAGCTACCTCTATTGGTCGTTGCTCGACAATTTCGAGTGGGGCGCCGGGTACGGCGTGCACTTCGGACTGGCCGCGGTGGACCTGAAGACCTTCAAGCGCACGCCGAAACCCAGCGCGTTTCACCTGGGCGCGATCGCCCGGGCCAACCGGACCTGACGCCTAGCCCAGAGCGGCAAGCTTTTCCTCGGCCTGACGGTCCAACTCCGCCCGCGACTTCTTCGCGCTGGCGGTCTTGAGCTGCCCGCACGCCGCATCGATGTCGCGCCCGCGCGGGGTGCGGACCGGCGCGGAAATGCCGGCCTCGAAGACGATGTTCGAAAACGCTCGTACCCGCTCGGGCGTCGATGTGTCGTACGGTGCGCCCGGCCACGGGTTGAACGGGATCAGATTGACCTTGGCGGGCAATTTGTACTTGCGGAGCAGCCGGACGAGCTCGTGCGCCTCGGCGTCGCTGTCGTTCTTGTCCTTGAGCATCACGTACTCGAACGTGATCCGCCGCGCGTTGTTGGCGCCGGGATAGTCGGCGCACGCCTGGAGCAGCTCCTCGATCCCGTATTTGCGGTTCAAGGGCACGATCTCGTCGCGGACTTCCTTGGTCACCGCGTGGAGCGACACCGCGAGGTTGACCCCGATCTCCTCGCCCGCGCGCGCCATCATCGGCACTACGCCACTGGTCGAGAGCGTGATCCGGCGCTTCGATAGCGCGAGCCCGTCGCCATCCATGACCAGCTTCAGCGCGTCGCGGACATTGTCGAAATTGTAGAGCGGCTCGCCCATCCCCATCATCACGATGTTGGTGAGCATCCGGCCCTCGGGCTGGCTCGGCCACTCGCCGAGCGAATCGCGCGCGAGCATCACCTGCCCGACGATCTCCGCCGGGGTCAGGTTGCGCACCAGCCGCATCGTGCCGGTGTGGCAGAACCGGCAATTGAGCGTGCAGCCGACCTGGCTCGACACGCACAACGTCCCGCGATCGGCATCCGGGATGAACACCATCTCGTAATCCTGCGCATCCGGGGATCGCAGCAGCCATTTGCGCGTGCCGTCGGTCGAGACTTGCTGCTCGATCACCTCGGGCCGGCTGATCGCGAAACGATTGGCGAGCCAGGGCTGCATCGTCTTCGCAATGTCGGTCATCAGCGCGAAATCGGTGACGCCGCGATTATAGATCCAGTGGAACAGCTGCTTGGCGCGCAGCTTGGCCTGTTTGGGCTCGAGCTGCGAGGTTTCGAGCGCAAGCCGCAGATCGTCCTTCGACAACCCGAGCAAGTCGATCCGCCCGTCGGCGCGCGTAACGGCGGCGCGCGGCACGGGTACGGGATCGATATGCCCGGGTATGGGCATAGGTTCGATTTGCCCGTAACCGGGCGGGAGGGCCGACGACGCTGTCTGCATGACGGCGCACATAGGCGAAAGTCGCGGACTTTTCTAGGTGGCGGCGCGCTTGCGGTAGGTGAAGTCGTAGGCGGGCTTCCACGTCTTGCCGTCGTCGGTCGAAAAGTCGCCCCGCTGGTTGACGCTGCCGTCGGTGTTGGGCTTGACGGTCATCCGGTTGGTGACCGGGCCGAGGCGCGAGGTGAGCACCATCGCGCCGCCCGCGACGCCGCCGGTCAGCGTCGATGCCGCGCCGCCATTGTCGGTGTAGAATTGCCGCCAGCCCTTGTCGGCGGGAACGTACGAACTGATGCTGCGGCCATGATAGTCGGTCGGCTTGCCCCCCGGGCCGATCGTCTGGTCGTAGGTCTCGCTGATCGCGCAGCCGACGATCTTCTCGATCCGGCTGTGCGCGATGACGCCGGGCGAGCCGGTCGCCGACACGTCCCAGTCACCGATCCAGAAATCGAAGGCACGGTGATCCGCGTCGCTGCAATCGACCTTGGGCGGGGCGGGCGGCGGCGTGGTCTGCGGCGCAGCGGCGAGCAGCAACGGAATCAGGATCATGCGGTCCTCCTATCGACGGCAAGCGAGCGCGGCGGCATCGATCGCGGTGGCGGCGCCGGACAACTGATACGTGTCCGCGAACGCCGATCCGTCGCGGCCGAGCGCCTCGACGCTCATCGAGCGGCCCGACCGCATCGCCGCGACGATCGCGGCGTCGGTGCGCGCGTCGGGCGCCCAGGCGTCGGCGTCGCCCGCGACCAGATCGAAGCGCCGCTCGCCGATCGACAGCGTGACGCGCGCGGATCCGGCGCGCGGGCGGCTCAAGCGAACGTGGAGCTGGTTGCGAATGTTCTGCCCGGGCCAGGTGGCGATACTGAGCGATCCGGCGCGTTGCGCGGGATCGACCGGCTGCGCGATCGCGAAGCAGCGGCGCGGGCTGGCGTCGCTGAACGCACCCCAGCTGCCATAGACGCCGATCGTCTCGCGCGGTGCCGCGAGCAGGAGGAGGAGCGCGAACATGCTCATACCACTTCCCCGCCGCCGCCGAGATGGACGATCGTCTCAACCCCGGCCTCGATCATCACCAGCGATCCTTGCGGTAAATGCCCCGCCGCCGGCGCGCCGAACCGCTCGACCACGGGCGCGCCGGTCATCACCCCGCGCATCACCCGGCTCGAAATGCCGTGCATGATGACCAGCCGGTCGCCTGGATCGTCGTCGGTGTCGGTGAGCCATCCCGACACGCGCTCGGCGATCTGATGATAAAGTTCGCCGTCGGGCGCCGAGAGCAGCAGCCCGCTCGGCCGGTCCACGACGTCGCCGACCTCGGCAATGACGTCGGCGTAATAGCGCCCGCCCCAGCTCCCCATGCCGATCTCGATCAGTCGTGGGTCGGTCTTCGCGCCATGCCAGTCGAGCCCGACATGCTCGGCCATCACCGCCAGCGTCTGGAGCGCGCGCCCGGTGGGCGACGCCCACAGCGTCAGCAAGGGCGTATCGCCCAACGCATGCCGCAACGCCTCCCCCATTTCGTCCGCCTGTGCGAACCCGGCGCGCGTCAGCGGGGTGTGCGGCGCCTCGCCCTGCAACCGTCCGGCGGCGTTGAACACCGTCTCGCCATGCCGCGCGATGAAATCGCGTCCCCGTCGCTGTGTCCGTGCCGCCATGACGCCAGCTTTTGGGGGAGGCCGCGGCAAAAGCAACGGGTTTCGGCACGCCAAAGCTCGGGCCGCGATTCATCCACAATTGCGCGCGTCGCGACGCCTTGCGAACGCTTGCCCCACGGCCAATTCTCGTTAAGGAAAGGAGACGGCTAACGCCCCCGGATTGTCTCTGTCTGGCGGGAAGGAAATGGGCGCCGGCCCGGGGGTACGACCATGAAGGCGACGATCGAACGTGCAACGCTCCTCAAGGGGCTGAGCCATGTGCAGTCGGTGGTCGAGCGCCGCAACACGATCCCGATCCTGTCGAACGTCCTGATCGACGCGACCGCCGACGGCCAGCTCAAGCTGATGGCGACCGACCTCGACCTCCAGATCAACGAAAGCGTCGCCGCCGCGGTCGATACGCCCGGCGCGACGACCGTATCGGCGCACACCTTGTTCGACATCGCGCGCAAGCTGCCCGAGGGCAGCCAGGTCAGCCTCGCGGCGGCCGAGGGGAAGATGACGATCATGGCCGGCCGCGCGCGGTTCCAGCTCGGGACGCTGCCGCGCGACGATTTTCCGGTCATCGCCGAGGGCGAATTGCCGGTGTCGTTCGAATTGCCGGCGGAAACGCTCAAGCAGATCATCGACAAGACCCGCTTCGCGATCTCGACCGAGGAAACGCGCTATTACCTCAACGGCATCTTCTGGCACGTGGCGGACGACGGCGCGCAGCCGGTGCTCAAGGCCGCCGCGACCGACGGCCACCGCCTCGCCCGCGTCACCCTGCCGCGGCCCGATGGCGCCGAGGGAATGCCCGACATCATCATCCCGCGCAAATGCGTGGCGGAGCTGCGCAAGCTGCTCGACGAGATCGACGGATCGGTCGGCGTGTCGCTGTCGAGTTCGAAGATCCGCTTCGACCTGGGGCAGGCGCTGCTGACCTCGAAGCTGATCGACGGCACCTTCCCCGATTACAGCCGCGTCATCCCCACGGGAAACGACAAGATCCTCAAGATCGACCCGCGCAGCTTCGAGGAAGGCGTCGACCGCGTCTCGACCATCGCCACCGAGAAAACGCGCGCGGTCAAGATGGCGCTCGACCGCGACAAGATCACGCTCTCGGTGACCAGCCCCGAAAACGGCACCGCTGCGGAGGAAGTCCCCGGCGACTACGCCGCGAGCGGGTTCGAGATCGGCTTCAACAGCCGCTATCTGCTCGACATTTTGGGGCAGATGGAGGGCGACACGATCGAGGTTCACCTCGCCGACGCCAGCGCGCCGACGTTGATCCGCGAGAACGACAAGTCGCCGGCGCTGTATGTGCTGATGCCGATGCGGGTGTGATCCCGCGCGAAAAGTCACACTAGGGTCACACTATCACGCTGCCTTTTCGGACGGCGGATGACTGCTATTGGGTGGTAAGCGGATGTTCGGCCTATACCCAGCTTGCTTGCCACCTATGACCGGCAAGACGCGAAATGTAATCGCCATGCATCGTGTCTTCTACTTCGCTAGCGAATGACCCGTGTGCGCCAATGACGCTTAGCCTTCCGGTCGATACCGCCCATTCGAGATAGGCGAGCACGTCATGGAACGCTCCTTCTCGCTCTTCTGTAAGGAGGTGGGCCAGTATTACTTTTTGGTCGGGGCCTAGGCCTTCGCAAAACTCTTTTCGCAAAACCTCGTCAGGCTCTAGAGGCAAGTCCAAATCATTCGTTCGCTCGGTATGGCCGTGTGCAGCTATCCTATTCGCCAAAACGGACTGTCGAGCGTCTTTAACCATCTCATCGATGAACGTCCGATATGTCAGTCCGGCTTGCTCATCGCTCATGCGGCAGTTCATCCAGGTGCGGTCAGCGCTTCGCTTAAATCATATTGCAGCGACGTCTGTTGCACAATGTCCGCAGATGGGTCGGATGTTGCCGCTCGGCAGCTCTCTTGACTCGTGCCCCCGATTCGCTTACTAACATCATTGTCAGTAAGGAATCACACCGATGGCCAAGCTCCCTCCCTTCCCCGGCACGACCGGACGCCGCGACTGGCGCACCGCGTTCGATGCGATCCGCAAGCTGCTCGCCAATGGCGACGACACGACGCAGGTGTTCCGCATCATGCGCGCGCTCAACGTCGGCAACGCGCCGATGAATTACGCCAAGTTCATCGCGACTGCCGAGGGCGGGCGGATGGCGTATGAGCGGCACGAGCTCGCGCAGGTCTTTTCGCAGCCGGGCTACGCCCGGCAATTCGCGCCCGGCACGGTCGGGGCCGCGTACAACCACTTCCTCGAATCGACGGGCTATTCGGCCGACGGCCTGGCCGAAGTGTCGAACATCAACCAGGAAGAGATGATGCTCCACCCCTACGCCTGGTTCGGGCGGCGGGTGCGCGACACGCACGACATCTGGCACGTGTTGACCGGGTACAAGGCGGACGAGAGCATGGGCGAAGCGGCGTTGGTCGCGTTCAGCTATGCGCAGGTCGGCGGGCTCGGCTGGGCATTCATCGGCGGCGCGGCGGCGCTCAAGAGCCGCAAGGTGACGGGCAACAACCTGTTCATGAGGGCGGTGTGGGAAGGCTATAAGCGCGGCAAGAAGGCCAAGTGGATTTCGGGCGAGGATTACGAGCAGCTCCTCCACGAGCCGCTCGACGCGGCGCGCCAGCGCCTCAACCTTGGCGAGCCGATCGCGTATCTGAAGGCGCAGCGCG
>NZ_JAQGKZ010000099.1 GCF_028289855.1 Sphingomonas bacterium
GCGGACCAGGTCGCCGCCCTCCTCGATGCCGAACAACTCCTCTTCGACACGCTCGGGAGTCATGCGGGCGGCGCTGACAATGATGAACGGCCCCTGCGCACGTGTGCTCCAGTTGTGCAGCAAGCGCGCGGCGACTTCCTTGCCTACGCCGGCCGCACCCATCACCAGCACTCGGCTGCCGGTACCCGCCACGCGTTTCAACGTTGCGCGAACGCCGTTTATCGCGCCCGAATTGCCCGTCAGGTCGGTGTCGCGGCCGATCGAGGCGCGCAGCGACTTGACCTCCTGCCGCAACCGTTCGGTTTCTGTTGCCCGCGCCACCATCAGTAACAGCCGGTCGGCGTTGAACGGTTTTTCGATAAAATCGACCGCGCCGCGCCGGATCGCCGCAACTGCAGTGTCGATGTTGCCGTGACCCGAAATGACCAGCACGGGGATCGATGGATCGCGTCGCTTGATCTCGTCGAGCAGATCGAGGCCGTCGAGCCGCGACCCCTGAAGCCAGACGTCCAGCAGCACCAGGCTGGGGCGCCGGGCCGATATTGCATCGAGCGCCGCGTCGCTGTCGGCAGCAGCACGGGTGTCGTACCCTTCGTCCTGGAGCACGCCGGCGACGAGTTCGCGGATGTCCCGTTCGTCATCGACGACGAGGATGTCGAGGCTCATGATTTCGGTCCGGTTCTGGTAAGCATGGCAAGAGCAGCCTCGCCCTGACTTGTGTCCGCGGAATCGCGGCTTTCATCGAGCAACGCATCAAGCGCCGCGGTGTCGAAGACGATCGAAACCACCGTTCCCCCGCCCGGCCGGTCGGCGAAGGCGATCGTCCCGCAATGTTCTTCGATAATCTTCTTGACGATCGCCAGGCCGAGCCCGGTCCCGCGCGCGCGCGTAGTCATGTACGGCTCGACGATCCGGTCGCGCTCGAGCGGCAGGCCGATACCGTCGTCGGCAATTTCCACGAGCGTCTGGCGGTCACCTGGCTTGAGTGTCACGATGACCTCACCGGCCAGACCTTCGCCGCGCGCCTCGATCGCCTCGACCGCGTTCTTGACGATGTTGGTCAACGCCTGCCCGATCTGGCGGCGGTCGCACACGAGCGGCACGGCATCCGGCGCGTCGAGCGAGAAACGGATCGCCGGATGCGCGACCTCGTGCAGGAACAGCGACTGTCGCGCAAGATCGATCAGTGACTCGTCGTGAAAGACCGGTTTGGGCATTCGCGCGAACGATGAGAATTCGTCGACCATCCGGCGCAAGTCGCCGACCTGTCGGACAATCGTGTCGGTCAGTTGGCCGAAGATTGTGTCCCCAGCCTCGATCGTCTTGCCATAGCGGCGCTGAAGCCGCTCGGCCGCCAATTGAATCGGCGTCAGCGGATTTTTGATCTCGTGCGCGATCCGGCGCGCAACGTCGGACCATGCTGCGCGGCGCTGGTCGAGCAATTGCTGGGTAATGTCGTCGAAGGTCAGCACGCTGCCATCATTATCGGCGGTAATTCGCACCGCGAGCGTCCGCTTTTCCCCACCCGCGGTAAGCTCCACGATCGACTCGCGTGCGGCGCTCGCGAGCGCGTCGGCCAGTTCGGGGGCGACCGTTGTCATCGACGCGCCAACCGCCTCGGCGGCATCGATGCGAAGCAATTCCGCCGCCGGCGCATTGATCAGCCGGATCGCACCGTCGCCGGCGACCGAAATGACGCCCGCGCTAACGCCAGACATCACGGCCTCGATCAACGCACGGCGGCGTTCGAGTGCACTGGTCTGAGCTTCCAGGCGGCCGGTCATCGTGTTGAACGCGTTGGCGAGCGTCCCCACTTCGTCGTCAGTGCGCGGATTAGGTACGCGCGCGGTAAGGTCGCCATCGGCAACCCGCCGCGCCGCTCCGACCAATTGGTTGACCGGGCGGACCAACCGGTCGGCCACGACCAACGCAATCCACACCGCGATCGCGATGATCAATAGCGATATCGCCAGCAATGCGGCGTTGAACTGAAGCTGGATCGCGCGGGATCGCGCACGCAGGCTGTTGTAATCGGCGAATGTCCGGTTCGCGAGCGTCAGACGCTGCGCCAATTCAGCTGCACCTCCCTCGCGGGTGGAATATAGCAACATGTCGGTGCCGACGATTGGCGTCAGCGAATACGTGCGCTTGCTGTTGGTGCCGCGCACCGGCAGACCGGCGACGATCTTTTTGATGTCTTCAGGTAGTATCTTGTCTTCGAACGAGTCCGAATTGAGCACACGGTCGCGGAAGACAATTTTACCATCAGCATCGACCGAAAAGATCAGGGAGTTGGACAGGCTGCGACCGAGCACATCCTGCGCGTATGTATTGTGGAAATCGGGACTGCCCACCGTCCATTTGAGCTCGAAGATCATCTTGTGTACGTCGTTGGCCATGGCGACGTTCTCTCTGTCGACATAGCTGATCAGTTCTTCGTACGACGCCTCCGCCAACGTTTTGCTGTTATCGATCACGTCGCGGACGCGGCCGGTCGACCAGAATTCGGCGCCATATTGGAACAGCACCGACGCGGTGACGGCCAGCAGGACGGTCGGCACGCTGGCCAGAATCGAGAAGATCGCAACCAGCCGCACGTGAAGTTGCGCTCGCCCCCCAGCTTCGGACCGAGCGGCACGCCGCTTGGCGATGCGGCGACCGAAAAGGACGATCAGGCTCCCGCAGCAGGCCAGATTTGCGATAAGCAGGCTCGCTACAAGCGGCGGTGTCAGCAACGGTTGGGGCGCTTGCCCGCCGCGAACAATGAAATAGGTGGCGACGGCAACGGCGATGGCCAGCGCGAGCAAGCCAAACTCGATCGCTGGGCTGATCCTTAGGTGCGAGTCCCGGATACGCGGGTCATCGGCAATGGTCGCCTCACCATTCATCGTTGCAGGAATACAACGGCTCCGTGGCAAAGAAAACACATAATGCGGTCAAGCCGCCGCTAATCGGCCTCAGTCCGACGCGCCTGCGACGTCTATCGCGAGTGTATCGAGCCGCTTGCGCAATGTGTTGCGGTTGATCCCCATTGCTCGTGCCGCGCGCAACTGGTTGCCACCGTGCCGCACGAGCATCGCCTCGATCAGCGGGCGCTCGACCTCGGCGATGATCCGTTCATAGAGCGTGCCATCATCGACGCCCCGTGGATCTTCGCGCGCCAGCTGTTCGATCCGCGCGCGCACTGCAGCATCCAGGCTGACGCCAGCGGTCGCGGCGACGCTGAGTGGCGCGCCAAGCATGACACCCAGTTCGACCGCTCCGATTACCTCGTCGCGGCTCAACACGGCCAGCCGACGCATGATATTTTCGAGTTCGCGGACGTTGCCCGGCCAATCGTGCCCTTCCAGCGCCACGATCGCTGCCTCGGCAAGGCGTTTGCGCGGCAAGCCATGCTCGGCGGCGCGGTCGAGGAAATGGCGGGCCAGCAACGCGATGTCCTGGCGCCGCTCGCGCAGCGCCGGCAGCAGCACCGGAACGACGTTGAGGCGATAGAACAGGTCTTCGCGGAACTGGCCAGACTGGACTAGCGCGCTCAAGTCGCGGTTGGTCGCGGCGACGATACGCACATCGGCTTGGATTGTCCGTGCACCGCCGACGGTGGTGAACTCGCCCGATTGCAGCACACGCAACAGCCGCGTTTGGGCCTCGATCGGCATGTCGCCAATTTCATCGAGAAACAGGGTACCGCCGGCCGCCTGCTCGAAGCGCCCCGCACTACGCGCCTGCGCACCGGTGAACGCGCCGCGCTCGTGTCCGAACAATTCGGCCTCGATCAGCTCGCGCGGGATCGCCGCCATGTTGATTGCCAGGAACGGTGCATCTCGACGCGGACCCAGGTCGTGAATTGCGCGCGCGACCAGTTCCTTCCCGGTCCCCGACTCGCCAGATATCAGCACGGTCAGGTCGTTCGAAATCACTCGCGCGATGACGCGATAGACGTCTTGCATCGCTGGCGAACGCCCGATCAGCGGCAGGTCGGTGTCGTCGGCATCGACCGGGTCGGCCTCGCCGGCGCCCCGTCGCGCCAGCGCGCCGTCGATCGCGCGCGTCAGGTCATTCAGGTCGAACGGCTTGGGGAGGTAGTCGTACGCACCCACTTCGGTCGCGCGCACTGCGGTGGTCAGCGTGTTCTGCGCCGACAGCACGATCACCGGTAGCTGCGGATATGCCTCGGCCAGCCCGACGACCATGTCGAGCCCGTTGCCGTCGGGCAGCACGACATCGCTGACCACTACATCGGGCGTGTTCGCGCGAAGTTCACGGTTGAATTCGGCGAGGCTCGCGGTCGTCGTGACTTGGTGTCCGGCGCGGCGCAGCGCGTGCGCCACGACCGTGCGGATCGCGGCATCGTCATCGAGGACGAGGATGTTACCCACTCGGGTCATTCGCCCCGCGCCAGCAAAATGCGGAATATGGTCATCTCGGGAACCCCTTCGCGCGCATATTGCACGACGCCCCCCATATCGCGGACCAGCTTGTCGACCAGCGCCAGCCCAAGTCCCTGTCCCTCTGGCTTTCCCGACACGAACGGGTTGAACAAATGGTCGGTGATGTCGGCGGGTGCGCCGGCCCCGTTGTCGATTACGCACAGCTCAATCGGTAGGCGCCGCCGCGGTTGGCCAGGGCCAGCATCGACCGCCAGACCGTGCCGATAGGCGGTGCTGAGCAGAATGCGCGGCGCCTTGACGTCATCGAGCGCTTCGGCGGCGTTTTTCAACAGATTGATGAGAATCTGGAGCAACGCGTCGCCATCGACCATCACCGGCGGCAATGAGGGATCGAAGCTCTCCTCGATACTGATATCGCGCGCGAAACCGGTCTGCGCGACGCGGCGCGCATGGTCGATCAACGGATAGATATTGGCCGGTGCGGGGCGAAGCGGGCGCTGATCGGTGAAATCCTGCATTCGGTCGATCAACGCGGCGATTCGATCGACTTCGGTGGTGATCAGCGAGGTCAACTCATCCCCTGCTCCCTCGCCGGCAAGCAATTGCGCCGCGCCGCGGATGCCCGAGAGCGGATTTTTAATCTCGTGCGCGAGCATCGCCGCGGCCCCAATCGCCGCGCGTGTGCCGCTTCGCTCAGCCGATTGCCCGACCCTGCGCGATCCACCCGACGGATGCAGAGCGATCACGCGCCAGCCGGGACGGTCGGCGATGGCGGTTTCGTAATAGTCCACCCGGAGCTTCCCGGTGCGTTCGGTGCCGATGTCGAAATCGAACGCCGACATGGCGCGGCCCTGATCATCCCCCGTTCCAGGCGGCGATGTGAGCACGTTCGCCAACGGATGCCCGTGCATCGCACGCTCCGAAAGATTGAGCAGCAGTTCGCACTCGCCATTGGCGTTGGCGACGCATCCTGCGGGATCAATCACCAGGATGGCGATCGGAAGCCCCGCGAACAGCTCCGCGAAACTTGGCGCGTCGCGCGCCTCACGCGGCGGCGCGGTGTCGCCAGGGTGCATAGAATTCGGCCAGCATGGCCTTGACGCGGTCGGGGTTCGGTTCCTGATTGACGACGTTGCGGAACGCCGCCGAACCATCGAGGCCCTTGGTGTACCACCCGATATGCTTGCGCATCATGTTGACGCCGACTTCATTACCGTAATGCGCGAGCATTTCGTCGTAATGCCCTGCGATTACGTCATATTGCTCACCAATTGTCGGATCGTCGATCGTCCGGCCCGACGACAGGTGCGCCATCACCTGGTTGAGCAACCAAGGCCGGCCGTACGATCCGCGGCCGATCATTACGCCGTCGGCGCCCGACTGTCCGAGCGCGCGGTCAGCGTCCTCGGGCGAGCAGATGTCGCCGTTGACGATCACAGGAATAGTCACCGCGTCCTTGACCGACCGGACGAACGCCCAGTCGGCCTCGCCCTTGTACATCTGGTTGCGCGTGCGGCCGTGGACGGTGACCATTTGACAGCCGATATCCTGCGCGATCCGCGCGAGTTCGGGGGCATTGAGGCTGTCGAGATCCCAGCCCATCCGCATCTTGAGCGTGACGGGCACCTTGACCGCCTTCACGCAGGCATGAACGATCGCCGCGGCGAGCTTGAGGTCGCGCATCAGCGCCGACCCGGCATCGCCGTTGGTCACCTTGCGTACCGGGCAGCCCATGTTGATGTCGACGATCGCGGCGCCCTTATCCTCGGCCAGCTTGGCAGCCTCGCCCATTTCGTAGGGCGTGCAGCCCACCAGCTGCATCGACACGGGCTCTTCGATCGCGTCCCACATCGCCTTCTGGATCGACTGGCGTGTCTCGCGGATCGCGGCCTGACTGGCGATCATCTCGGTCACATTGAGCCCCGAGCCGAAGCGCCGCACGAGGCGACGGAACGGCAAATCGCTCACGCCGGTCATCGGCGCGAGGATTACGGGGGTCTCGATCCGGACGGGACCGACTTGGATGGGGGCGAGTTTGCTCATGTGCCTAAAATTTAGGCAGCGCCTACACGAGGCGCTTGCCGCTGGCAAGGTTGGCGCGGGTTCGCTAGGCGCGCGACATGAGTTCGTCCGACACCGTTGCGCTGATCGTCGCCGCCGGCAAAGGCGAGCGCGCGGGCGGTGACGTGCCCAAACAATTCCAGTTGCTCCATAGCCTCCCGCTGGTCGAGCATGCGCGGCGAGCCTTCGCGGCGCATCCGGCGATCGATCGGATCGTGACCGTCATCGCCGACGGACAATCGGTGGAAGGCGAAGCCGTGGTCGGCGGTGCAACGCGGCGGGAGTCGGTGCGTAATGGGCTTCAAGCAATCGGCGCAGCAGCTCGCGTGCTGATCCACGACGCCGCGCGACCTGTAGTGCCTGTGCCAGTAATCGATCGACTACTGGCGGCGCTGGATCGGTCGACGGGCGCGGTTCCTATCCTGCCAATCGCCGACACGCTTGCCGCTAAGGGCGAAGCGTTGGGCGACACGGTCGATCGCTCGACGCTGGTCCGCGTGCAGACGCCGCAGGCATTCGACTTCGCCGCTATCCTTGCCGCACACCGATCATGGCCCGAAGGCGAAGAAACGACTGATGACGCACAGATCATGCGACGTGCGGGGCATGAAGTGACGATGGTTGCCGGCGATCCCATGCTCGAAAAGATCACCTATCCCGGCGACTTGGTGCTCGCCGAAGCACGATTGGGAGCGAGCATGCGCGTACGCGCCGCAACGGGATATGACGTCCACCGCCTCGTAGAGGGGGAAGAATTATGGCTCGGCGGCGTGCTGATTCCGCATGACCGGGGACTATCGGGACATAGCGACGCTGACGTCGCGCTTCATGCCATCACCGACGCGGTGCTCGGCACGATCGCGTCGGGCGATATCGGGACGCATTTTCCGCCGAGCGATCCGCAATGGCGCGGCGCCGAATCGGGGCAGTTTCTCCAGCATGCCGCCTCGCTGGTTGCAGCGCAGGGCGGCATAATCGATTTCGTCGACCTCACGATCATCTGCGAAGCGCCGAAGATCGGCCCGTGGCGTGAGCCGATCCGCGCGCGTATCGCCGCGCTGTTGGGGCTTGCGCGCGGCCAAATTAGCGTCAAGGCGACGACGACCGAGCGGCTCGGCTTCACCGGTCGCGGCGAAGGGATCGCCGCGCAAGCGGTCGTAACGATTAGGGTATAGGGCGTTCACGTGACCATCGACACCGTCCTTCCCGCCGAACTGGTCGATGCCGCACGGCGGGTGGTCAATGCGAACCGCAAGCTCGGGCGCAAGTTTGCGCTGGCCGAAAGCTGCACCGGCGGACTGGTGGCGGCGGCGATCACTGAGATTCCGGGATCGTCGGAAGTACTGCTCGGCGGACTGGTCACCTATTCCAACGAGTCGAAGCACGCGCTGCTCAAGGTGAGCCATGACGTGCTCGACACGTTCGGCGCGGTGTCGATTGCAACCGCGTGGAGCATGGCGCAGGGTGCGCTCGAAGCCACTGACGCCGATCTCGCGGTGGCGATCACCGGTGTGGCTGGGCCGGCCGGGGGCACCGAGAAGAAACCGGTCGGGACGGTGGTGTTCGCTCGCGCGGAGCGCGATGCCGATCCGGGTGACGTTGTCGCCGATCGCAAGGATTTCGGCGATCTTGGCCGCGGCGGGGTGCGGCTTCAGGCGGCTTTGTGCGCACTCGAACTGCTGATGCCACGCGAATCGGACGGCGAATAAAGCGCGGCGGCACGCTCCTCGAACGCACCGATCATCTTGCGCAGCGCCTGGCCGAACACTTGACCGGCAAGCATCTCGAACACCCGGTTCTTGAACGCGAAATCGACCGTAAACTCGACATCGCACCCGCCCGGCGCGGGCCGGAACGCCCAATCATTGGTCAGGTATTTAAGCGGTCCGTCGAGATAATCGACGTGGATGCTCGCTGCCCGCACCTTGCGGACCTTCGAGGTGAACGTTTCGCGCAACCCTTTGAACCCGACGATCAGGTCCGCGACCATTTCGGTCGAGCTGTTCGCGCGGATGCGGACCGCGGACACCCAGGGCAGGAATTCGGCATAGCGGCCGACATCGGCCACCAGGTCGAACATCTGCTCCGGCGTATAGGGGAGCCGCCGCGTCTCAGCGTGCCTGGGCAAGCTTGGCCTCCCGGGCCGCCTTCATCTTCGCGAAGTCGTCGCCCGCGTGATAGCTCGACCGCGTCAGCGGCGAACTCGCGACCAGCAAGAAGCCCTTGGCGCGTGCGATCGCGGCATAGGCGTCGAAGGCCTGCGGGCTGACGAAATCCATCACCTTGGTATGGCGTGGGGTGGGTTGGAGATATTGCCCCATCGTCAGGAAATCGACATCGGCGGAGCGCATGTCGTCCATCACTTGGTGCACTTCGAGCCGCTCCTCGCCCAGCCCGAGCATTACGCCCGACTTGGTGAAGATCGATGGATCGTGGTTCTTCACACTTTCCAGCAGCCGCAGCGAGGCGTAATAGCGCGCGCCGGGGCGGATGGTCGGGTAGAGCCGTGGGACGGTCTCGAGATTGTGGTTGTAGACGTCGGGCCGCGCGGCGACGATCGATTCGACCGCAGCCTGCGCCTTGTTGCGGAAATCGGGGGTCAGTATCTCGATCGTCGTGTTGGGCGTGTTGCGGCGCAGCGCCTCGATCACCTTGACGAACTGGCTCGCGCCGCCATCGGGCAAATCGTCACGATCGACCGACGTCACGACGATATGCTCCAGCCCCAGTTCCGCTGCAGCAACCGCGACATGCTCCGGCTCAAGCGGATCGACCGCGCGCGGCATGCCGGTCTTGACGTTGCAGAACGCGCAGGCCCGGGTGCAGGTGTCGCCTAGGATCATCACCGTGGCGTGCTTCTTGGTCCAGCACTCGCCAATATTCGGGCACGCGGCTTCCTCGCACACGGTGGCGAGGTTGAGGCGGCGCATCAGCGCCTTGGTCTCGGCGAACGCGGTCCCGCCGGGCGCCTTGACGCGGATCCAGTCGGGCTTGCGCTGGCGCGGCTCGCGAGCGACGGGCGAAATCTCGTTCATGACGGCGCAGATAGCGATCCCGCGCCGCCCTTGCCACCCCTTCCGCGCCTTGGCAGAGACCAAGCATGACCGACTTCAACGATTTGATCCACGGCTACCAACGCTTTCGCACCAGCGAGTATCGCCGGCACCGCGATCGCTGGTCCGAATTGAGCGAGGGGCAGAGCCCGCGCGTCATGGTGATCGCGTGCTCCGACAGCCGAGTCGATCCGGCGCAGATCTTCGACACCGTGCCCGGCGAAATCTTCGCAGTGAGGAACATCGCCAACCTCGTCCCGCCGTTCGAGCTGGGTGGGGGGCGGCACGGCGTGTCGGCGGCGCTGGAGTTCGCGGTGACTCAATTGGAGGTCGGTGAGGTCGTCGTGCTGGGCCACGGATCGTGCGGCGGTGTCGCCGCGGCACTTTCGCAGCGCTTCAAGGGCGCTGCGCCGGGTGCCGGCGGGTTTATCGATCATTGGGTCGACATGCTCGATGACGCGCGCGAGCGCGTGGTCAGCGAATACGGCACGGGGCCGGAAGCGATCCGCGCGCTGGAGCTGGAGACGGTGCGAGTCAGCTTGCGCAACCTGCGCACCTTCCCGTGCATTCCCGAACGCGAGGCGGCGGGAACGCTCAAGCTCCACGGCGCGTATTTCGCGATTGCAGATGGCGTGCTCCACGTGATGGACGATTCGGGCGAGTTCGCGCCGGCTTGAGCGGCGAAAGGTCACACTAGGGTCACACTATCGCAGTCGTCTTAGCAGGCCGGGATCGGCGGCGTCCGGTCACGTATGTGGGCATCCACTGACGGTGTCAGACGAAATCCAACATGTCCAGTAGATTTAGAGCCCCTCGCCCCCCACCCATTGCGCGTTCGACAGTCGTCGCGCGAGGTTCCACGTCTGCTGGCGGATGTCGGGCACGGCAACGATTTCCCAGAACGCGCCCCGCGTCATCGGGCCGAGCGCGTAAAGCCACTCGTTCGGTTCCCCGTCGGCCGCGATCGTTCGCGCGCAGCCGTCGACATCGAGGCCCAGCCGCGCCGGATCGGCGCGCACAACGCCGCGTTCTTGCTGCGTCGCGAGCAGCGGCTCGGTCGTGCGCGTCAGGTCGCCCTGCGGCCCGGTGCAGTTGATGATCCGTTGCGCGACCAGGATTTCGGGCGAGTCGCTGCCGCGCCGTCGCCACGTGACGGTGAGTCCCTCGGGCGTTTCGTCCGCGGCGATGGTCTTT
>NZ_JAQGKZ010000108.1 GCF_028289855.1 Sphingomonas bacterium
GCGTACTTCTAATTCCTCCCCGGAACGGGGAGGGGGACCGCGCTCGAAGAGCGTGGTGGAGGGGGCGCCCCGCGAACGTAACGCTCAAGGCACGCCCCCTCCACCATTTGCCAACGCAAATGGTCCCCCTCCCCGTACCGGGGAGGAATTGGTCGTCACGCAGATCCGTGAGGGCAGCAAGGTCGTGATCGCCGCCGTGTCGCCGGCCGCGCGTGCGATCGGTCTCGCCCCCGGCATGGCAGTGACGCAGGCCCGCGCGCAGGTGCCGGGCCTCGATATCCAGCCGGCCGATCCCGCAGGCGATCTGGCAGAACTTCAGCGGCTGGCGCTCGTCGCGGCGCGGCGCTGGTCGCCGCTGACCGCGCTATCGGGCAATGACGGGCTGTTCATCGACATCACCGGCACCGCACATCTGTTCGGCGGCGAGGCGAAGATGGCGCGGCGTATCGTGCGCTTGCTGGCACGGCTCGGCTTCACCGCGCGGATCGCGGTGGCCGATACGGCGGGGGCCGCCTGGGCGCTGGCGCGTTACGGGCGGGCCGAAGGCGGTGTCGCAATCTGTCCGAGCGGTGCGCAAGAGGAAGCACTGGCATTGCTGCCGATCGCCGCGTTGCGCGCCGAGCCGGCGGCGATCGAACTGCTGCGCAGGCTGGGCGTGGAACGCATCGGCCAGCTCATCGCGATACCGCGCGCACCGCTGACCCGGCGGTTCAGCGCGGCGCTGGTCTCGCGACTCGACCAGGCGCTGGGGCGCCGGGACGAGCCACTCGATCCCGTCATCCCGGTCGAGGCGATCGTCGTCATGCAGCGCTTCGCCGAGCCGATCGCCACGGCCGAAGTGATCGAGCATTGGCTGGGCGTTCTGATGCCGCGGCTCACCACCGCGCTGGCCGAAGCGGGTCTTGGCGCGCGGCTGGTCGAACTGGTGGCGGACCGCATCGACGGCGTGCCGCAACGGTTGCGCATCGGCCTCGCCCGTCCGACGCGTGACGCGCCTCACCTGCTCAGGCTGATCGTGCGGCGGATCGAGGAGATCGCGCCGGGCTTCGGCATCGACGCGCTGGCGCTGCATGTGCGCCGCGCCGACCCGCTCGGGGCCCAGCCCTTTGCCGAACGGCTGGAAGAACGACCGACCGATCTCGCGCCGCTGGTCGATGCCCTGGCCAATCGCATCGGCGACCGGCGTTTGTGGCGCAGTCAGCCGGTCGAGAGCGACGTGCCGGAACGCTCGGTGGCGTACCTGCCGCCGCTCGACCCGCCTGCACAAGACACGATCAAGCTCAAGGCCGACGATGTCCGCCAGCTCGATCGTTCGCCCGACCTGCACCCCTGGCATCATCGCTGGCCGCGCCCGGTGCGGCTGCTGCGGCGGCCCGAGCAGCTCGACCATGTCATCGCCGAACTGCCCGACCAGCCGCCCCGCCGTTTCAGCTGGCGCGGCGAGATGCACAAGGTGGTGCGCGCAGACGGCCCCGAGCGCGTGCAGGGCGAATGGTGGAAACGCACCGCCGAGCAGCATGCGGTACGCGATTATTTTCAGGTCGAGAACGAAGCCGGCCAGCGCTTCTGGCTGTTCCGCCGCGGCGATGGTGTACGCGCCGAGACCGGCGACCTCGCCTGGTTCATGCACGGGGCGTTCGGGTGACCTATGCCGAACTTCAGGTCACCACGCATTTCAGTTTCCTGCGTGGGGCATCGTCAGCGGAGGATCTCTTCACGACCGCGGTCAAGCTGGGCCTGCCGGCGCTCGGCATCACCGATCGCAATTCAGTCGGCGGCGTCGTGCGATCACTGGTCGCGGCGGAGGAACTGACCGCCGCCGGCCTGCCGATCCGCATGATCGCCGGGTGCCGACTCGATCTGGTCGACGGCACCTCGATCCTTGTCTGGCCCGAGGATCGTCCGGCATGGAGCCGGCTCACCCGCCTGCTCACGCTCGGCAAGGGACGAGCCGATGCGCAGAAGGGCGAGAAGGGCAAATGCTTCCTGCATTGGGAAGATGTGGCCGAATATAACCAGGGCATGGTCGGCGCGCTGGTGCCGGGTCTGGCCGATCATGGCGATCTGGTCGCGATGCGCTGGATGGCGGATGCGTTCGAAGATCGCGGCCATGTCTGCCTGACGCATCACCGCAGGCCCGATGACGCGCTGCGCCTGTATGATCTCGAAAATATGGCGCAGCGTTTCGATCTGACGCCGCTCGCCACCGGCGATGTCCTCTATGATCTGCCCGAACGGCGCATGTTGCAGGACGTCGTCACCGCGATCCGCAACAAATGCACCATCGACGATCTCGGTTTCCGTCGCGAGCGTAGCGCCGATCGGCATCTCAAAGGGCCGGGGGAGATGGCGCGGCGTTTTCGCCGTCACCCGGAGGCGTTACTGGCAACGGAAGCGATCGCCGAGCGCTGCACCTTTTCGCTGCGCGAATTGAAGGAGCAATATCGCTATCCCGACGAGGTGGTGATCAGCGGCCGTTCACCGCAGGATGCGCTGGAGAAGATGAGCCGGGAAGCACTGGCCGAGTTGTTCCCGGCCGGTGCGCCGGAACCTTATACGAAACAGCTCGAGCATGAACTCGAATTGGTCTGCGACATGGGTTATGCGCCCTATTTCCTGACCGTGAACTCGATCGTGCGTTATGCGCGCAGCCAAGGCATCCTGTGTCAGGGGCGCGGCTCGGCCGCCAATTCGATCATCTGTTACGTCCTGCAAGTAACCTCGATCGACCCGATCGAGCGCACTTTGTTGTTCGAACGTTTCATCTCCGACAAGCGTGGTGAACCGCCCGACATAGATGTCGATTTCGAGCATGAACGGCGCGAGGAAGTGATCCAGTGGATTTACGAGACCTATGGCGAGCGCCACGCCGCACTGACCGCCGTGGTCAGTCGTTTTCGCACGCGCGGCGCGTTGCGCGAGGTCGGCAAGGTAATGGGCCTGTCCGAGGACATGACCGCAGCCCTCGCCGGGCAGGTCTGGGGGGTATCGAGCGGCGGGCTCAACAACGAACATGTCGACCAGCTCAACCTCGATCGCGCCGACCCGCGCCTGGCGTTGACGCTGGAACTGGTCGGCCAGTTGGTCGATACGCCGCGTCATCTATCACAGCATCCGGGCGGTTTCGTCCTGTCGCATGGCCGGCTCGACGAACTCGTCCCGGTGGAACCGGCTGCAATGGTCGACCGCCGCGTCGTGGAGTGGGAAAAGCTCGACGTCGAGGAACTTGGCCTGATGAAGGTCGATATCCTCGGCCTCGGCATGCTCGGCTGCATGCGCCGGGTCTTCGCGTTGCTTGCCAACCATAAAGGCAAAACGATGCACATGGCGTCGCCCGAGTTGCAGGTAGACGATGAACTCACTTATGCCATGATCCAGCAGGCCGACACGCTGGGCGTATTCCAGATCGAAAGCCGCGCGCAGATGTCGATGCTGCCGCGGATGAAACCGGAGAAATTCTACGACCTCGTCATCGAGGTGGCGATCGTTCGGCCCGGGCCGATTCAGGGCGACATGGTCCACCCCTATCTCCGCCGACGCGAAGGCAAGGATAAGGTCGACTATCCCAGCCCGGCATTGGAGGAAGTGCTCAGCAAGACGCTGGGCGTCCCGTTGTTTCAGGAACAGGCGATGCAGGTGGCGATGATCGGTGCGGGCTTCACCGGCACCGAAGCAGATGAACTCCGCCGCAAGATGGCCACGTTCAAGGCGACCGGTGGTGTCGGCAAGTTCCACGACAAACTTGTCAGTGGCATGACCGCCAAGGGTATTACACACGAGTTCGCCGAGCGCCTCGTCAAGCAGATCGAGGGGTTCGGCAGCTATGGCTTCCCGGAAAGCCACGCCGCCAGCTTCGCAAAGATCGCCTACGCATCATGCTGGATGAAGTGCCATCACCCCGATCTGTACTGCGCCGCCCTGCTAAATGCACAGCCGATGGGATTTTATGCACCTGCTCAAATAGTCCGCGATGCGCGCGAGCACGGCGTCGAGGTGCGGGCCGTGTGCATCAATCGCAGTGGTTGGGATACCGAAGTGCTGGATGAGACAGCAGCACGGTGCGATGATCGACCGCTAATCTTTCGCGGAGACAATGCCGATTGGGCGGCGTTGCTCCCACTCAGACTAGGCATGCGGATCGTTCAGGGGCTGAGTGAAAAGGAGGGCGAGGCGATCCTCGCGGCGCGGGCCAGCGCGCCCTTCATCTCGATCGAGGATGCGTGGCGGCGGTCGGGGATCAAGCCGGCCGCGCTCGAGCGGCTGGCCCGAGCCGACGCGTTCCATTGCTTTGGGCTAGATCGGCGCCAGGCCTTGTGGGCGATCAAAGGTCTCGGGCAGGCGCCGCTGTCGTTGTTCGCCGCCGCCGACGAACGCGCCGGTGTCATCAACGCCGAGGCGAAGGAGGTGCCGGTGGTCTTGACGCCGCTCACCGCCGGCCGCGAGGTGGTCGAGGATTACCGCGCCACTCAGCTATCGCTGCGCCAGCACCCCCTCACCTTCCTGCGCGCCGAACTGCGCCGCCGTGGCGTCCGGCCGTGCGGTGATCTCAGGACGATGAAGGATGGCGATCCGGTCACGGTCGCGGGCATCATCCTCGTGCGGCAGCGGCCGGGCAGCGCCAAGGGCATCCTGTTCCTCACGCTGGAGGACGAGACCGGCATCGCCAATGGCGTGCTGTGGAAGGACCGGTTCGAGGCCCACCGGCGGATCGTGATGTCCTCGGCGATGGTCGCCATCACCGGGCGCGTGCAGCGCGAGGGGATCGTCATCCATGTCGTCACCGAACGCGTCACCGACCTGACACCGCTGCTGCGCCAGGTCGGCGAGATCGACCTGCCGCGCATGGTGTCGCCCGGCGACGGCGCGACACATGGCAGCTCACCCGATCGCGGGGATACCGAATGGCGACCGAAATTGCGGTCGGACTATCATTTCCGGGAGAAGGATCGGGAGGATGTCATCCCGATCAAGAGCCACGATTTCCACTGACCAACTCCTCCCCGGCACGGGGAGGGGAACCAGCGAAGCTGGTGGAGGGGGTGTGCCGCGAGCGCACCGTCTGTGGCACGCCTCCTCCACCACGCCGCTTCGCGTCGCGGTCCCCCTCCCCGTGCCGGGGAGGATTTTCCTTACGCCACCGTCTGCTCGATCACCCCGAAGACCGGGTGGTGCTTGTCATCCTCGACCCAGATTCGGACGGTATCGCCCTTCTTGAGGAACGGCGTGACCGGCTTGCCGCCATTGATCGTCTCGATCGTGCGGATCTCGGCGAGGCATGAATAGCCCACACCGCCCTCGGCAATCGGCTTGCCCGGGCCGCCATCGGCGTCGCGGTTGGAAACGGTGCCCGAGCCGATGATCGTGCCGGCACCGAGCGCGCGCGTCTTCGCCGCATGCGCGACCAGGGTCCCGAAGTCGAAGGTCATGTCCTCGCCCGCCTCGGCACGGCCAAAGGGCTTGCCGTTGAGATCGACCATCAGCTTGCGATGCAGCTTGCCGTCCTTCCACCAGTCACCGAGCGCGTCGGGGGTGACGAACACCGGCGAGAAGGCGCTGGCCGGCTTGGACTGAAAGAAACCAAACCCCTTGGCCAGTTCGCCGGGAATCAGGTTGCGCAGGGAAACATCGTTGGTCAGGCCGACCAGCAGGATCGCCGCCAGCGCCTCTTCGCGCGTCGCGCCGAGCGGCACGTCACCCGTAACGACCACCACCTCACCCTCAAGATCGGCGCCCCAAGTCTCGTCGGCGAGCGAGATCGGGTCGCGCGGCCCGAGAAAACCGTCAGAGCCGCCCTGATACATCAGCGGATCGTGCCAGAAGCTGTCGGGCATCTCGGCCGCACGCGCCTGCCGCACCAGCGCGACATGGTTCACATAGGCCGAGCCATCGGCCCATTGATAAGCGCGCGGCAGCGGCGACGCTGCATCATGCTCATGGAAGCGATCGCGCGGGATCATCTCATGTTCGAGATCGGTAGCGAGATTGCGCAGATCGGGCAGCAACCGGTCCCAATCGTCGAGCGCCGCCTGCAAGGTCGGGGCGATGTGCCCGGCATCGGCGCACCAGGCGAGATCGTTCGAAACGATGACGAGCTTGCCGTCACGGCCATGCTTGAGGCTGGCAAGTTTCATGCGCGCTTTCTCTCCTGTTCAGGATTGCACTTAGCCGCCATCGCAGCGACAAGTCGAGGCGCCGTTGCTTGACGTTCGCGTCAATCGATCGCACAGCCGGGCAAAGTTTGCAGGAGAGCATCCATGACCCCTGACATAATTCCCGGCCGCTTCGCCTATAATGCCGACCATGAGGCGTTCCGCGAAACGGTGCGCAGCTTCCTGCAAAAGGAGGGAGTTCCCAACGTCGGCGAGTGGGAGAAGAACCACCTCGTCCCCAAGGAATTTTGGCACAAGGCCGGCGAGATCGGCATGCTGTGCCCGACCGTGCCCGAGGAATATGGCGGGCTGGGCCTCGACTTCGGCTACAATTCGATCGTCAACGAGGAACTGGCCTATAATGGTGTGCCGGCCGGCTTTACCCTGCACTCCGATATCGTGTGCGATTATATCGTCGCTTATGGTTCGGAGGAGCAGAAGAAGCAGTGGCTGCCGCGCTTCGTCTCTGGCGAAACGATCACCGCCATCGCGATGACCGAGCCCGGCACCGGATCCGACCTGCAGGCGATCCGCACCACCGCGAAGAAAGACGGCAATCATTATATCGTCAACGGGTCCAAGACCTATATCACCAACGGCCAGAACGCCGATCTGGTGCTGGTCGTCGCCAAGACCGATCCCGACGCGCAGCCCGCGTACAAGGGCATGTCGATCATCCTCGTCGAGGCCGACCGCGAGGGGTTCAAGCGCGGGCGCAAGCTCGACAAGATCGGTCAGGATGCCGCCGACACCTCCGAATTGTTCTTCGAGGACGTCCGCGTACCGATGACCAATTGCCTGGGCGAGGAGGGCAAGGGCTTCATCTACCTAATGAGCCAATTGCCGCAGGAACGCCTGTCGATCGCGGTCGGCACGCAAGCGTCGGCGCAGAAGGCGTTCGACGAGACGGTCGAGTTCACCAAATCGCGCAAGGCGTTCGCGGGGATGGTGTTCGATTTCCAGAATACGCGCTTCGTGCTCGCCGACCTCGCGAGCAAGCTCCAGGTCGGCTGGGCGCATCTCGACTGGGCGATCACCCGGCACTTGAAGGGCGAGCTGACCCCGACCGAAGGCGCGGCTGCGAAGCTGTGGCACACCGAGCTGCAATGGGAAGTGATGGACAAGTGCCTCCAGCTCCACGGCGGCGCGGGGTATATGAACGAATATCCAATCGCCCGGATGTGGCGTGCCGCGCGAGTGTCGCGGATTTACGGCGGAACGAACGAGATCATGAAGGAGCTGATCGGGCGCTCGCTTTAGTTGCGACTCGCTAAGCCACAGCGTAGATTGCCGGCATGATCCGCTCGCTCGGCCTTTCGCTCGCCACCCTCGCGCTCGCCGTCCCCGCCGCCGCCCAGGACGCGTCGTCCCAAAAGGACGATATCATTGTGCGTGGGCAGCGCGACAAGGAAGTCGAGACTTTCGTTCGCTCGCTGACCGAAACGCGCGATGGCCGTCAGGTGGCGCGGTGGAACGGCCGCATTTGTCCCAAGGTGGTTGGCTTGTGGCCCGAACGCGCCGCGATGATCACCGATCGGATCGCCGCAGTCGCCAAGCTGATCGACGTCAGCATGCAGGTGCCCCCCAAATGCGAGCCGAATACGATCATCGCGTTCACGGGGCAAGCCGACCTCTTCACGGCCAAGATGATCGATTCGGTGCCGACGCTGATAACCGACGTCGAATATTACGGTCTGCCGCGCCGCAAACAGGTCGCGCGCTATCTCGCGCCACGCGCGGTCCGCTGGTTCAGCATCAATGCCACGACGATGTCGGATGGCCAGCATGCCGGTGCGGCGGGTCGCAACGGCGCTGGTCTTGCGATCGATGCTTCGCCGAATAGCACGCCCGCGTCGCGGATCACCGCACGGACACGGGAAAATACGATCGCCACCTTGATTGTCATCGACGAAAGCAAGCTTGGCGGGATCAAGTGGCTGCAACTGGCTGATTATCTGGCCATGGTGACATTCGCGCAGCCCGCAATCGATGCCGACTTTACCGGGTCGGATAGTGTGATGGCGATTTTCGCCGCTCGCGATGCCGGCGGGGCCGGGCCCGCCGGGCTCACCGCTCAGGATAGGGGATTCCTGACCGGCCTGTACCGCTCCGCCGCCAATCTGTCGTCGAGCCAGCAGCGCGGCGTGATCGCCGATGCTGTCAGGAAAACGCCCAAGGCACCCTGATCAGCCGATCGTCACGGTTTTTTCGACGAGCAGCGCGACGAGAAACGTCGCGTCGTGGCTGGCGACGAGCAGCGCGCCGTCATAGCCGCGTAGTGCCGCCTCCAGCACCTCGATCGAGTCGAGATCGAGATGGTTGGTCGGCTCGTCGAGCAGCAACAGTTGCGGGGGCCGCGCCGCCGACAGCACGCACGCCAGCCCTGCACGAAGCCGCTCGCCGCCCGACAGCGTTCCGACGATCCGATCCGCCGCGCGGTTGCGGAACGCGAAGCGCGCGAGCGCGGCGCGCGCGTCGTTTTCGCTCAACGCGGGGTCGAGCGCGCGCAGATTGGCGACAATCGTCGCGTTGTGGTCGAGCAGACCGACATGCTGGTCGAGCAACGCGATCCGCTCCGGCCGCCACACCGTCCCGGCGACCGGCTCGATCGCGCCCGCGATCATCGCCAGCACGCTGGACTTGCCCGCGCCGTTCGGCCCCGCCAGTGCCACGCGCTCGGGTCCGCGAATCGCGAGGTCGACCGGCCCGATCCGCCGCGCGCCGCGCGCGATCACCGCGCCCTCGACCCGCAACAATTCGCGCGACGACGATAGCCCGCTGGGCGGCAGGTCGATGGCGAGCGGCGTTACCACCTCGACCCTGGCGCGCACGGCGACATGATCCGCCGCCGCCGCACCGACCATCCGTTCGGCGAGCTGGCTGTACCGGGCGGCGGTGTTCTCCGCGCGGCGCTTCATCGCGCCGATCACGATTTTGGGCGCGCTGCCCGACTTGCCGTAGACGCGCCCGGCCTTGTCGCGTCGCGCCTTCTTCTCGCGCTGTTCCTGCACCGCGCGCTCGGTCTGGCGAAGAGCCCCCTCGGTGCGCGCCAATTCATTCGCCGCCGCCACGCGCTCGGCATCGCGGACCGCCACGAAGTCCGACCAGCCGCCAATCACGACGCGGCAGCCCACCGGCGTCAATTCGACGATCCGGTCCATGCGTTCGAGCAGCGCGCGGTCGTGGCTCGCCACCACCACCCCGCCCTTCCACCCGGCGATCAGGTTGGCGATCGCGGCGCGGCCGTCGGCGTCAAGATTGTTGGTCGGCTCGTCGAGCAGCAGCAGATCGGGCGCGGCGATCACCGCGCGCGCGATCGCCACGCGCGTTCGCTGCCCGCCGCTCAGGCTCGCGAGCGGGCGGTTGAGATCTAGTCCCGGCAGTCCCACCTCGGTCAGCGCGGCATCGATGCATGCCTCGAGCGTCCAGTCGGCCTCGATAAGATCGGCCGCGTCGCCCCCGCCCGTTTCGATCCGCCGCAGCCGCGCGAGCGCGTTCGCCACATCGAGCGCCTCGGCAAGGCCGATCGTTGCGTCGGGCCAATCCTGATGCAGCAACGCGACACTGCCATGCCGCATGATCGCGCCGGTTGCCGGCTCGACCGCGCCGGCGATCGCGCGCAGCAAGGTCGACTTGCCGCAGCCGTTGCGCCCGACCAGCGCGGTGCTCTGGCGGCCGAACGAAAGCGTCAGATCGTGGAAAAGCGGACGGCCGTCAGGCGTCGAGAGCGACAGCGAATCCAGGGTGAGGAAGGAAGACATGAGGCACCTGAGCAAGGAGGACGGATCGGGCGATCGTCGTCCTGGTCAATGGTGCCTCCTGTCGCCGGCGGGCGGGCTTGCCCGGCTTCGTGGATGATATAGGCTGGCCGGCGTTGCTCGTCACCCCCATCGGGAGCGCCCGTCATGCACAAATCGATTCTTGCCGCTGGCCTCGTCGCGCTGTCGGTTACGATGCCCGCCCACGCCAAGGTGGCGCGTTGCGTAATCGATTCCGAGGGCCTCAGCTATAGCGGGCCGTGCAATTATACGGTCGCCAAGGGCGGCACCTTCACCGTCACCCCGCCGCACGGCCGCGGCTTCGGCGGCGAGACGCTGAGCATCACGGTTTACGTCACGCGGCCCGGCGTCGCCGAGATTCGCGGGCTGACCGAGGCGGGCATCAATTCGCGCTGGGGCCCCGCGCGCCGGTCGCGCCGCGACGGTGCGTGCTGGGAAGGAACGGACTTTTCGGTCTGCGTCTATTGAGCGCTCGCCGCGCCCCACCTTGACTTTTTGCACTGCAACATGCATATGGCGGTCATCGAGGCGTCTAGCAGCGTGATCGTGGCTCCGGACTAGCCGGCACCACAGGCTCCGTCTCGGTCGTTCAAGCGACAGGCTTCCCAAGTCACGCGGGGTGTCATTTTACCCCCGCCGCCTGCGCGCCGTTTCGGCGCGCGTGAGGCATATAGAAAAGAATTCCATGACCAAATTCGCACATCTCGGCCTCGCCGAGCCGCTCGTCCGCGCGCTCGAGGCCAAGGGCTATACCGTCCCAACCCCGATCCAGGAACAAGCGATCCCGACCGTGCTCGAGGGCCGCGACCTGCTCGGCATCGCGCAGACCGGCACCGGCAAGACCGCGGCGTTCGTGCTGCCGTCGATCCAGCGCCTCGTCGAAGCCGATAAGCGCGTCCTGCCGACGCATTGCCGCATGCTCGTCCTCGCCCCGACCCGCGAGCTCGCCAGCCAGATCGCCGAAAGCGCGATGGCATACGGCAAGTTCAGCAAGATGTCGGTCGCGACCGTGTTCGGCGGCACCAGCATCAACAAGAACCGCCAAGACATGAGCCGCGGCGTGGACATCCTCGTCGCCACCCCGGGCCGCCTGCTCGACCTTATCGAACAGCGCTTCGTCAGCCTCGCGCTGGTCGAGACGTTGGTGCTCGACGAAGCCGATCAGATGCTCGACCTCGGCTTCATCCACGCGCTCCGGAAGATCGCGCGGATGGTGCCCAAGGCACGCCAGACCCTGTTCTTCTCGGCAACGATGCCCGCCTCGATCCGCGAGCTCGCCGACCAATTCCTGCGCGATCCCGCCACCGTGTCGATCAAGCCCGCGGCGACCACCGCCGAGCGCGTCGATCAGTTCGCGACCTTCGTCAACCAGTCGGAAAAGCAGGCGCTGCTGACGATGACGCTGAGCGATTCGGCGATCGAGCGTGCGCTGGTCTTTACCCGCACCAAGCACGGCGCCGACCGCGTCGTGCGCTTGCTCGGCGGCAACGGCATCCAGGCCGCGGCGATCCACGGCAACAAGAGCCAGCCGCAGCGCGAGCGCGCGCTGGCCGCGTTCAAGACCGGCGAGATAAAGGTGCTGATCGCGACCGACATCGCCGCGCGCGGGATCGATGTGTCGGGGGTCAGCCATGTGATCAACTTCGAGATCCCCAACGTGCCCGAGCAATACGTCCACCGCATCGGCCGCACCGCGCGTGCGGGTGCGGCGGGGATCGCGATCAGCTTCGTGGCGGACGACGAAAAGCCGTACATCCGCGACATCGAAAAGCTGACTCGGCAGAAGGTACCGTTGAAGGCGCTGCCCGAGGGTTTCCTGGCCGAAGCGGCGCGGCTCGCCTCGATCCGCGCCAAGAAGATCGGCAACGACCCCGCCCCGCGCGAGGAACGTCCGCGCGGCCCGAGCGGGCATCGCCCCCCGCGCAAGACGCACGACGCGCGCCCGACCGGCAATCGCTTCGGCGGTCGTCCCGGTGGCGGCGGCGGCCAAAGCGGCGGCGGCAATCGTCGTCGTGGCGGTCGCGGCGGCCAGGGCGGCGGTGGCCCGCGCACGACGGCGAGTGCTTAACCTCTCATCTCATCGGAAAACGGTGGGGCAGCGATTCTGCAGAAGGGCGTACGGCATAACCGCCGCCCCTTCACCCACCCTTCCCGCGGTTGCGCGCGGACCTCGTCCTTCTCCCATGGGGAGAATGGCCTAGGTCCGGACGCTCAACCACTCGCCTTCCGGTGCGCGCTCGGTGCGCAACCGGTTGGCGGGCTCGGCCGTGTCCTCGTACCCGATCGCCATTCCGCAAAAGAGCATCCGCTCCGGCGGCGTTCCGAGAAATCCTTCGATCGTCGCCGGATAGACCGCCCAGCATTCCTGCGGACAGGTCGCGAGGCCGGCCTCGACCGCGAGCAGCATGACGTTCTGCAGATACATGCCGAGGTCGGACCATTGCGGCGGCCCCATCCGCCGGTCGACGGTGCAGAACAAGGCGGCGGGCGCGCCGAAGAACTGGAAATTGCGCGCGAACCATTGCCGCCGCGCCGCCTTGTCCGCGCGCGGGATGCCGATATGGCCGTACATCCCCTCGCCCACCGCGAAAGTGCGGTCGCGATACGGCGCGGTGAATTCGCGCGGATAGATGTCGTAGCCCGGCGTCTCGGTTTCGCCCGCCGCCAGCTTCGCCGCCATGATTGCCTTCAGCTCCACGAGGCTGTCGCCGCTCACCAAATCGATATGCCATGGCTGGATATTGCCCCCGCTCGCAGCCCTAGCAGCGGTCACGACGATCTCGCGCAACATCGCCTGATCGACCGCCGTGTCGAGAAACCCGCGCACCGACCGGCGCGCCGCGATGGCATCGGAAACATTCATGAGCCTGCTCCTGCGACATACACAAAGGCGCGACGGCCCGACGCAAGATTCACCGCCGTCCGCTCATACCCGGCCGGCTCATAGGCGTCCGCCACCGGCACATCCTCGGGCCGGATCGCCAGCGCGAGGCCCGGCACCGCGCCCGATCCATCGGCGGTCGCGCGCAGGATCAGATGATCGGCGGTGCCGCCGGTCGCGATCGTTCGCGGATCGGTGAGACGGATCGGCACGGCGGCGAAGCCCGGCAGGACATCGTCGAACCCTTCCAGTTCATGGCCGAAAACCGCGAGCTGCACATCGCGCCGGCGCAACGATCCATAGGAAAACAGGAAGCTAGGTTCGTCACTCATAGCGCACTGTCGCCGACCGGTCCCGTGCGGGCAAGCGCGACTTGCGGGCTACCCGACCGCCTCCTAGCTAAGCCGGCAATCGGGGAGAAATTTCATGACGATTTCGATGTTTAGCTTTGTCGGCCTGTACGACCGCGCGCTCGGGTCGCTGGCACACTTGCTCGACAAGGGAGCTGACTTCGCGACCGCGCAAGGGATCGATCCCGACACGATCCTCGACTGGCGGCTGACCGACGACATGCACCCGCTGCGTTTTCAGGCCGAGGTCGTGATCAGCTTCTCGCGCCAATGGACCGCGCGTGCCGCTGGTCTGCCGGTGCCCGATCGACTGCCCGACAACCTGACGCTTGAGGGTCTGCGCGCCGCAATCGCGGCGGCGCAGACCGATCTCGCCGCGCTGACCCCCGAGCAGTTCGCCGGGCGAGACGACACGCCACTGACGATCCAGATCACCGACCAGATGGAACCGACGCTACCGACCAGCCAGTGGCTGTCGGTGTTCGCCACGACCAACATCTATTTCCACCTGTCGATGGCGTACGCGATCCTCCGGATGAAGGGCGTGCCGATCGGCAAGATCGACCTGTTCGCTGGGCGGCTGTAGGCGCAGCGCCGGGCGGCGTCAGCCGGCCCGCTCAGCGCAAGCCCGGCCGGCGGGTCGGCAACGCCGATCTCGTCCGACGGCGCGGGATTCACTCCCGCGTCGGCTGCTAGCCTCTCAGCGCGCGGCACACCGCGCATTGCCCAGTCGGCGGTAACCGGCGTGGAACTTGGGCATGCTGCCCGAACGGCTTCCAACGCTGGCCCCATCGCCGAGATAGAGTTCGAACCCGGCATTCTCCCCGGTATCGGTCGAACCGTACGACATGATCACGATGTTCTTCTGTTCGTCACCCCATTTGCCGTGGCCGTGCAGATCTTCGGTCGCGGCATGCTTGCCGAGGAACCGGAACAGCAACGGCCCGCACTTGCCGCTGTCATCGACGCTTACGCCGCAAAAGTCGCGACCGCAGGGTGCCACGTCGATCGTCTTGTAGAGCCGGCCACGTGGCGTGAAGACGGGCTTGTCCTCGGACACCGTCCACCGTCCGTAATAAAGCGAGGATGCCGGCCCCGCCGTCGCCGGCCCCGCCAGCGCCAGCATCGCCACGCCCAGCGGCACAATCGACAACCGCATCAGCGATTGAGATAAGACCGTCATGACAAGTCCCTCCACTGGACGCGCGCGCACCGCCGAACCGTTCAGACGGGCCGCAACCGTCGTCATCGTAACATCGATTGCCGCCTTCATACTATACACTGCGTGGGTGGCGTTCGCCTCGGCGTTTTCCAACGACGATTTCCCCGAGGCGCTGGCGGTCAAGGTCGAGTTGCTGCCGCTTGTCTTCCCGATTCATATGATCACCGGCGGCCTGGCGCTGATCCTGCTGCCGCTGGCGATCGCGCTGAGACGGAAGCCGAAGTGGCACCGCCCGCTGGGGAGGATCGCGGCGATCGACGTGCTGGTGGCCGGGGCCACCGCCTACCCGGTCGCCTGGGCCGCGCCGGTGACGTTCTGGTCGGCGATGGGGTTTTCTGCGCAGGCGACCACGTGGCTGACGCTGCTGGCGCTCGGCATCTGGAATATCCGGCGGCGTCGGTACGCGGCGCACTGGACCTGCATGCTGCTGATGACCGCGACCGCGATGGGCGCGGTATTCTTCCGCATTTATCTGGGGCTGTTCGCGATGCTGGGGCCGAGCCGCTGGTTCGACACGTTCTACGCGGGCGACGCATGGGTCGCCTGGCTGGTGCCGTTGGCGGTGACGGGCGCGGTGCTGGCCAGGCGCAAAAAGCTACCAATGTTGGATTTCGCCTGACACACGGCGATTCGCTCTTTGACATCGTCGGCTGCCGATCAGCGAACGCGCCGCGCCCGCGCGTCGATTCTTTTGCGCGCCTGAACGGCCTTTGCGCCACGCACCCCACTCCAGCGGAGCGACGTCGATAGTGTGAAGCAGTGTGAAGCAGTGTGAAGTTTGGACCGGCTCAGTCCCGGAAAACCGCCGCGCGCTTGCCCATGTTGGCGGCGACCGCTTCCATCATGTTGGGCTTGCCGATCACCGCGACTTGCTCGTCGGTTTCCATCTGGAGCAGCGCGCGCGGATCCGCGTCGTGCGCGGCGTTGGCGAGCCGCTTGATGCCGCGGATCGCGTGCGGGCTGCGAGCAACGATGGCAGTGGCGAGTTCCATCGCGGCGGCGTGGGGATCGTCGGCGATGCGGGTGACGAAGCCGTGGCGCAGCGCCTCATCGGCGTCGAATTCGCGTGCGGTGTATGCCAGCTCGCGCAGCACGTCGTCGCGCACCAGCCCGCGCCAGATCGGCCAGCCCGCCATGTCGGGGACGAGGCCCCAATAGCTTTCGCGGATCGAAAAGCGGCTGCCCGGCGCGGCGATGCGGATGTCGGCGCCCGACATGATCTGGAAACCCCCGCCGAACGCGACGCCGTGGACCGCGGCGATCACCGGCATCGGCAAGTTGCGCCAGCCCCACGTCACATGCTGCGGCAGGATCGACCCCTGGTTGTTGCGACCCCGACCGGTGCCCGATCCGCCCGCCTGCATGCTCGCCATGTCGAGACCCGCGCAGAACGCCTTGCCGTCGCCCGACAGCACGACGCAGCGCACTTCGGTGCGGTCGGCGAGGCTATCGATCGCCGCGCCGATGCCTTCGAACATCGCCGGGTCGATCGCGTTCATCTTGTCGGCGCGAGTCAGGCGGACGTCGGCAATCTGGTCGGTGACGGTGATCGATACGCGGTCTTCGGTCATACGATGCGGCTTTCCTTGTTGCCCCAATATTGGTCGCGCAGCAGGCGCTTGTAGAGCTTGCCCGTCGCGTGGCGCGGCAGTTCGGCGGTAAAGTCGATCTGGCGCGGCGTCTTGATCCCCGACAGTTCGGCGCGGCACCACGCGGTGATCTCCTCGACCAGCGCGGGCCCGGCTTCGGCCATGTCGACCGGCTGGACCACCGCGACGACGCGCTCGCCCATCTCCGGGTCGGGGGCGCCGATCACTGCGACGTCGGCGACGCGCGGGTGCGTAATGATGCGGTTCTCGATTTCCTGCGGGTAGATGTTCACCCCGCCCGAAATGATCATGAAGCTCTTGCGGTCGGTCAGATACAGGAATCCGTCCTCATCGACCCAGCCGACATCGCCGAGCGTCGTCCAGCCGTGGCGGTTGCGCGATTCGGCGGTCTTGGCCGGGTCGTTGTGATATTCGAACTGGCGCTGCCCCTTGAAATAGACCAGCCCCTCGCGCCGCGGCGGCAGTTCGTTGCCCTCCTCGTCGCAAATGTGCAGCGTCGCCTCACCGATCGCGTGGCCGACGGACCCGGGCCGGTCGAGCCACGCCGCCGCCTTGATCGCGGTGAAGCCGTTACCCTCGCTCCCGGCATAATATTCGTCGATCACCGGTCCCCACCAATCGATCATCGCGCGCTTGACCGGGACCGGGCACGGCGCCGCGGCGTGGATCGCGACCTTCATCGACGACAGGTCGTAGCGCGCGCGCACCGCCTCGGGCAGCTTGAGCATCCGCACGAAATGGGTCGGGACGAACTGGCCGGCATTGCAACGGTAACGCTCGATCGCGGAGATCGCGGCCTCGGCGTCGAACTTCGCCATCATCACCACCGTCCCGCCAAGCCGCTGAACCGTCGTCGTCCAGGCCAATGGCGCGGCGTGATAGAGCGGCGCGGTCGATAGATAGACGGTGTCCGCGCCCAGCCCGAAAAAGCCCTGCGCGATCATCGCGAGCGCCGGCACCGTGTCGATCGCTTTGTCGCCGGGCGGCGGAACGATCCCCTTGGGCCGGCCGGTCGTGCCGCTCGAATAGAGCATCGGCGCCCCTGCGCTCTCATCGGCAATCGGTGTGTCTGGCATCGCCGCGCTGGCCGCATGCCAGTCGGCGAACCCAAGGATCGCACCGCCCACGGCAAAACGCTCGATCGGAGTCGTAAGCGCGCTTGCGACGTGGCCGAGCGCCGCGTCGGCGACAAGCATCTTCGCGCCGCTATCGGCCAGGATGTAATCGACTTCGGCCGCGGTCAGTTTAGACGACACCGCGACGAACAGCAGCCCGCTGCGCTGCGCCCCCCACACCAGCGCGAACCAGTCAGGAATGTTTTCGAGGAACAGCGCGATCCGGTCGCCAGCGATCAGTCCATGCGCGCGGTATAGCTGCGCCGCGCGATTCGATGCCGCGTCGAGCTCGGCATAGGTCATCACCGCGCCCGTTTCGGCGACGATCAGCGCGGGCTTGTCCGGGTTTGCCTTCGCGTGGACGCTCGGGTGCATCGCCTCTCCTTTACCGGAAGGCTAGACGGCGGTGGCGGCGCTCGCAACCGCTTGCTAGGGGCGGCGGCGATGAACCATTTGCGCGGCTTCGATCCTGAACGTTTCTTTACCGCCCGGATCGGTCACGGCGGGGCGCTGGGCATCCGGTACGAGGCGCACGGCGAAGACTGGGCCGAACTGGCGTTACCGTATGACGAGAAACTGGTCGGCAATCTCGGCACTGGCGTCGTCGCGTCGGGACCGATCCTGTCGTTGATGGACATGGCGACGAGCATGGGCGTGTGGCTGCGCGCCGACGCATTCGTCGCGCACGCCACGCTCGACCTGCGGGTCGATTATCTGCGCCCGGCGACCCCGGGCAAGACGGTCATCGGGCGCGGCGAATGCTATCGCCTGACGCGCTCGATCGCGTTCGTCCGCGGGGCTGCACATGACGGCGACCCGAACGATCCGCTCGCGCACGTCGCGGGCACCTTCATGGCGCCCGAGGGATATCCGCGATGATGCGGATGCCGCCGTATGCCGATCTACTCGGGCTGGTCGTGGAGACCGGCGCCGACGGCACGCCGGTGCTGATGATGCCGTTCGCGACCGAGGTACTCGGCCGCCCCGGTTTCCTGCACGGCGGCGCGATCAGCGGGCTGATGGAAATGGCCGCGATCGTCGCGCTCCACGATGCGCTGGCGGAGGATGGCGGCGGCGAGATCAAGCCGATCAACGTCACCGTCGATTTCATGCGCGGCGGCCGCGACAAGGAGACTCGGGCCAAGGGAGTCATCACTCGGCTCGGCACGCGCGTCGCCAATGTCGAGGCGACCGCATGGCAGGACGACCCCGCCAAGCCGATCGCGGCGGCGCGGATGAACTATCTGATCGTCAGGTCTTAGGCGTCAGCCGCACCAACTTGCCCTCGTCCTGAAGCAACCAGATCGATCCGTCGGGCGCTTGGGCCAGGTCGCGGATGCGAGCGCCCATATTCCACTGTTCGGCGGGGCTCGCGGTGTCGCCGTTCAACGTGATCCTGATCAGCGATTCATCCGACAGTGCCGCGATCAGCAACGACCCGCGATATTGCGGGAACATCGCGCCCGAATAATAGATCATACCCCCCGGTGAGATCGACGGGTTCCACCACAGTTTCGGCGCTTCGAACTCCGGCTTGCTGGGATGGTCGGGGATGGGCTGGCCTGAATAATTGTCGCCGTTGGAGACGATCGGCCAGCCGTAATTCTTGCCCGGCAGGATCAAGTTGAGCTCGTCGCCGCCGCGCGGGCCCATTTCTTCCTCCCACAGCCGCCCATCGGGGGTGAAGACCATGCCATAGGGATTGCGGTGCCCGGTCGACCAGGTCATCGCCTCGACCCCGCCCTTGGCGACCATCGGGTTGCCGGGCGCTGCCTTGCCGTCGAGCGTCAGCCGCAAGACTTTGCCCAGCGCCTGTTTTGGGTCCTGCGCCGGCGTGAACCGCTGGCGTTCGCCCGAACTGAGGAACAGATATTGGCCGTCGGGCGAAAACAGGATGTTCGCGCCGAACTGCCCGCCGGGCCCGTTTGACCCGGCGCGCCAAATCACCTGGAGGTTCTTCAGGCTGGCGCCGCATGGTGCCGCCATGCACTCTTTTACAATATCGAGCGTCGCTCGTGCCAGCGCCAGCGCACTGCCGCCGTTTCCCGGCTCCGAATAGGTCAGGTAGATCGTCTTGCTGGTCGCGAAATCGGGGGCAGCCGCGACGTCCAGCAATCCGCCCTGTCCGCCGGTCGCCACCGCGGGTACGCCG
>NZ_JAQGKZ010000018.1 GCF_028289855.1 Sphingomonas bacterium
GCGGGAGGTATTCGATCAGGCTCTCGACCGCGGGCATGTGCTCGGTTTCGGCGAGGCGATATTGCTTGGTCCAGCGCGCGACCTGGCGCTCGAAATAATTGCCCGGCTTGCCGTAATCGCCCAGCCCCGCCGCAACGTAATCGGTGTTGTGGAGCGCGGCGAGCGTATCGCACATCGCGTTGTAGATGGCGGTGCGCTCGGCGGGCGTGTAGTCGGGCAGCGTGCCGTCCCACAAATTGCGCCCGTCGGCGAACCCCATGACGTAGAAGTCGGTCCCGACAACGTCGGGATCGGTGCATAAGCCATAGGGCCGGGCCACCGGGAAGCCGGTCGGGTAAAGCCCGGCGATCACCCGATATTCGCGACCGACGGCGTGCGCGGAGGGGAGCAGGTTGCCGAACGGCTTGCGGCGCAGGACGTAGCTGCCCGACGCGGCGTCGATCTTGAAGGTCGGGTTCGACTGACCGCCGGCGAACTTGCTGTAGGTCAGCGGCCCGGCGAACCCCTCGACGTTGGCTTCCATCCACGCGGTCAGCTTGCCTTCGTCGAGCCGGTCCTTCTCGGCAACCGCGATCGTCTTGGGCGCGTCGTCGGGATGTGCAGTCATCTCACGCGAACTCGATCACCGAGCGCGCCGCGTCACCCTTGCGCAGTTCGTCGAACGCATGGTTGATCCGCTCGAGCGGCATCCGTTCGGCGATGATGCTGTCGAGGTCGAGCAGTCCGCGCAGATAGAAATCGACCAGCCGCGGGATGTCGACCGGGAAGCGGTTGCCGCCCATCAGCCCGCCCTGCAATTTCTTGCTGCCGAGCAGATCGAGCGCCGACAGCCCGACGTTGGACCCGAGCGGCATCATCCCCAAAATCGTCGCGGTGCCGCCGCGCCGCAGCACCTTGACCGCGGTCGCCGCCGACGCTTCGCGCCCGACCGCTTCGATCGCGTGATGCACGCCGCCCCTGGTCAGTTCGACCACCTCGGCGACGACATTCTCGCCCATCGCGTCGAAACTGTGTGTGGCGCCGAGCTTTTCCGCCAGCGCACGCTTCTCCGCCACCGGATCGAGCGCGATGATCTTGCCCGCGCCGGCGATCTTGGCGGCGTTGACCGCCGCCAGCCCGATTCCGCCGCAGCCGACCACGCAGACGGTCTCGCCCGGCGTCACGTCGCTGGCGTTGAAGATCGCCCCCGCTCCCGTCGTCACCGCACACCCGAGCAACGCCGCGCGGTCGAGCGGCATGTCGGGGTCGATCGCGACACAGGCATGCTCGTGGACGAGCATCATCTCGGCATAGGCCGACAAGTTGAGCATCTGGTTGATCGGCTCGCCATCCAGCGTCAGACGCGGCGGCGCCCCTTTGGCGCGCTTCGTGTCGCTCGAAATGCACAGCGACATGCGGCCGGTCACGCAGAATTCGCAATGTCCGCAGAACGCCGAGAGGCAGGTCACGACCGCGTCGCCGACCTTGCAGGTACGCACTTCGCTGCCGACCGCCTCGACGATGCCCGCCGCCTCATGCCCCGGGATTGCCGGCAGCGCAGTGGGATAGGCGCCATCGACGAAGTGTAAGTCCGACCGACACACGCCGCACGCGACGGTGCGGATCAGCACTTCGTGCGGGCCGGGATTATCGACGCCCACGTCGCAGATTTCGAGCGGCTTCTTCGGCTCGAACAGTACGGCTGCCTTCATTTTCACTCCGTCGCCCCGGCGCAAGGCCGGGGCCGCTATGTTGCAATGACGCGTCAAACTCAGCGGCCCCGGCCTGCCCCGGGGCGACGAGAATTTTAGCGCGAAACCCCGATATCCCCGCTCGACGCGATGTCCGCTTTGTAGTCGGCATATTTACCGAACTCGTTGCGCGCGATCGCTCGGTTGTGAACCTCGTCCGGGCCATCGGCGAAGCGCAAGGTGCGCATACTCGCCCAGGCGCTGGCGAGGTGGAAATCGCCCGACACGCCGCCGCCGCCATGCGCCTGCACCGCGTCGTCGAGGATCGACAGCGCCATGTTGGGCGCCTGCACCTTGATCATCGCGATTTCCTGTTGCGCCGACTTGTTGCCCGCGCGGTCCATCATGTCGGCCGCCTTGAGGCACAGCAACCGCGTCATCTCGATGTCGATCCGCGCGCGCGCGACGCGCATTTCCCAGATCGAATGGTCGGCGATCCGCTTCCCGAACGCGACGCGGCTGAGCAGGCGTTTGGCCATCGCTTCGATCGCGGTCTCGGCGACGCCGATCGTGCGCATGCAATGATGGATCCGCCCCGGCCCCAGCCGCCCCTGCGCAATCTCGAATCCGCGGCCCTCGCCGAGCAGCAGATTCTCGACCGGCACGCGCACGTCGGTCAGCGAGACTTCGCCGTGCCCATGCGGCGCGTGATCATACCCATAAACCGAAAGCATGCGTTCGATCTTCACGCCGGGCGTGTCGAGCGGCACCAGTATCTGGCTTTGCTGGCCGTGGCGCTTGGCGTCGGGATTGGTCTTGCCCATCACGATCGCGACCGCACAGCGCGAGTCCCCGACCCCGGACGACCACCATTTGCGGCCGTTGATGACATAGTGATCGCCGTCGCGCACCATGCTGGTTTCGATGTTCGTCGCGTCCGATGAGGCGACCGCCGGTTCGGTCATCAGGAAGGCCGAGCGGATCTTGCCCTCCATCAGCGGCGTCAGCCACTTTTCCTTCTGCTCGCGCGTGCCGTAGCGGTGGAGCACTTCCATGTTGCCGGTATCGGGCGCCGAGCAGTTGAAGCATTCGGACGCCCAGCCGACCTTGCCCATCTCCTCGGCGCACAGCGCATATTCGAGGTTGGTGAGCTGCGTGCCTTCGAATTCGAAACTGTCGTCGACATGGACTTGGCCCGAATGCGGCGGCATGAAGAAATTCCACAACCCCTGGCCCTTGGCGATCTCCTTGACCTCTTCGATCACCGGGTTGACGCCCCAGCGGTCGCCTTCCTTCGCGGCCTTCACATAATCGTCGTGGCGCGGGCGGATTTCCTTGTCGATAAAAGCCTTCACCCGGTCGCGGAAATAGGTCTCGCGCTCGCTGAATGTGAAGTCCATCTCACCGCTCTCCTCTGGCTGTCGTCGACCCGGCTAGACCATACCGAACATTCGGTAAAGCCGTTGAATGCGCTTTGCGAGGGCAGCAAAACGGCCACATTCTGTTACGGAAAAGCACTGGCCCTGCGGGGCGAAGCTGGTAAGCTTCGATCATGGGGCAAGACGACACGATCGAACTGAGCGAGGCAATTGGCACCAAGCGGTTCCAGGCAAAACGCACCGCGATCCTTGCTGCCGCGTCGGAGGCGATCAACGAGCAGAGCGCGAAGGGCATGACATTCGCCGACGTCGCGCGCCGGGTCGGGCTCAACACCACCAGCGTGACCTATTATTTTAAGCGCAAGGAAGACTTGGCCCAGGCGTGTTTCGAACACACGTTGCTGACGCTCGGCGACATGCTCGACGAAGCGCAGGCCGGGCCGACCCCCGAGGCGCGGGTCGCCAAATATCTGTCGCTCAACATGGCGCGGTTCGCGCGCATCCGCGAGCATGACGAGCGCGCGCTGGCCTCGCTCAGCGACTTGCGCGCGATGGAGGAGCCGATGCTCGGCCGCCTGATGGCCGGCTGGCGCGACATCTTCCGCCGGACGCGCGCATTATGGGGCGAAGCCGCGGAGGGACGGCAAAAGGATCTGAACGGCGCGCGCGCGCACGTCCTGTTGGAAAACACCTTCTGGATCCCGGCCTGGATCAACCGCTACGACCTCGACCAGTTCGACCGCGTCGAGGCGCGGTTGATGGACATGTTCCGCCACGGCATCGCCACCCCCGGCGCGAAATGGTCGCCGACGATGCTGGACATCGAGCATGAGGAGGCCGAACCGGGACGCGAGGCGTTCCTGCGCGCGGCGACGCGGCTGATCAACGAACTCGGCTATCGCGGCGCGTCGGTGCAGCGCATCGCGTCCGAGCTCAACGTCACCAAGGGGAGTTTCTACCACCATCTCGACGCCAAGGACGATCTGGTCATCGAATGCTACAAGCGCAGCTTCGGCACGATCATCGAGGTGCAGCAAGTCGGCGAAGCGGCGGGCGGCGATTGGTGGCACCGATTGTCGAGCGTGATCGCGACGTTGCTCGACGTGCAATTCTCGGTGCGCGGGCCATTGCTGCGCACCACTGCGCTCACCGGCCTGCCACGCCCGGTGCGCAGCGCGATGATCGACCGGTCGAACCGGATCGCGCGGCGTTATGCCGGAATGCTGTCCGATGGCGCCGCGGAAGGATCGATCCGCGCGGTCGATCCCTTGATCGTCAGCCAATCGTTGATGGCGCTGCAGAATGCGGCATTCGACATGCGCAAATGGGCGAGCACGATGCCGCGTGAGCAAGCGGTGGCGATGTATGCATCGACTCTGGCCTTTGGATTATTCGATGATCGCGCGGCCGAAGATTAACTCGCCCGCGCAATCGCTGCGCGTCTGAGTAGAACGCCGGCGCGCCAATAGTGAAAGATCGCCCAAGGCGTGATCGCGGCGAAAATGAACATCGCGTAACGTAGAGATTCTGCGCCATAGGCCGGCTTGAGCAACGTGCTGACTCCGCCCACCAGCGCTGGGCCCAATCCAAGCCCGATCAAATTGTTGACCAGCAGCGCGATCGCCGACCACATCGCCCGCTGGCGGATCGGCGCCTCGCCCTGGATCAGCGAGAAGGTCGGGCCGAGATAACAGCTCCCGAAAAAGAGCGCCGCCATGTAGCAGGTCACGGCGACGGGCGTGCTCGACGTCGCGTAGAACAGGACCATGAAGGGCAGTGCGCAGAATTTGAAAACGGCGACCATCGTCGCCTGGGCGTGGATGCCGCGTCGCCGCGCCAGCCAGTCGGCCAACTTGCCGCTGCCTATCGTGCCCGCGAGGATGACCAAGGCGGCGGCCGGCGCGACCTTCCACGCTATGTCGAGCGGGCCGAACCCGAACGAGCGCTGGAGATAGCTTGGGCCGAACGCGGCATGCCCGTATCCGATCATCGAGGTCAGCGTGAACCCCATGATCAGGTGCAGCGCCGCACGGTTGGCGAGCAATGCACGGACGCACTCCATGAAGCCGGGCTGGCGATCACTTTGCACCGCGACCTGCGCGTCGGACAGCCCGCGCTTGGGCTCGGGCACGACCGCCCAGATGACGATCGCCAACAAGAGGCCCGGCAGGCCCACGACGTAAAGCGCGGCGCGCCAGCCGTAAAAATGCAGCACCGTCCCGCCAAGCACGGTCCCCATCGCCGCACCCAGGCCGACCCCGAGCGAATAGATCGCCATCGCGCTCGTGCGCTTTTCGGGCGGATAGAGATCGGCGATGATCGAGTGGCTCGGCGGGCTCGACCCTGCTTCGCCGATGCCGACGCCGATCCGCGCGCCGAGCAATTGCCAGAAATTGGTCGCCAGCCCGCCCAGCGCGGTGAACCCGCTCCAGATCGCCAGCGCGATCGAAATGATCCGCACGCGGTTGGTGCGGTCGGCCAGCCGGGCCACGGGCAAGCCCAGCCCGGCATAGAAGATCGCGAACGCAGTGCCGCTGATGATCCCCATCGCGAAATCGCTAACGCGCAGATCCTTGATGATCGCTTCCTGCAGGATCGCGAGGATCGACCGGTCCATATAGCTGAAGAAATACGCCAGCGTCAGCAGCGCCAGCGTCAGGCCGCGACGCTTGATCGCGAGCACCGATTTGACTTCGGGACGGTCGACCGGGGAGGACATGGAACGCCCTTTTCTACTCGGTTACAGAAACAAGACCCCGCCGCGCCGAGGGGCGCGACGGGGCCGAAAGGGCTCTAGTCGATCACCGGTCAGAACTTGGTCGAAACGCCAAGCTTGAACATGCGGCCGAACGCGTTTCCGACGAATGGCTCATAGTTATAGTCTTCGCGCGCGAACGGCGGCTGTTCGTCGGTGATGTTGAACACGGTGCCGGTCAGCACGACGTTCCTCCACGGCAATTTGATCTGCACGTTCAGATCGGCGGAGACATACCTTTTGAGGTCCGCTCCGGTCAGGATACTCGCCGCATTGGGTGTCGCGCCCGTATCGACGCAAGTAGTGCCTGCCGCCACACCCGGCGCCAGACCCAGCGCGCAGTTCGGCGCGAACGGACCGGTCCGCGTATCGTAACGCTGATCGTGCAGTCCGCTGGTATAGTTGACCGTCAGGCGCGCATCGACCGGGCCTGCGCCCAGATCGATATAGCCCTGTCCCTTCCACTTCGACACCGGATAGAGCGTCGACTGATAGTTGAGCAGGCCAACGCCGTCGAACGACGCCGCAACCTGAGTCCCGGCGACGACGATGGCGCTGATCCGGTTATGCAGGGTGCGCGAAATGTCGACGCCGATGCCGAACCGGAGTTGCGATCCGAGGAACTGGTTCGAGCGATAGTTGGCGCTGAAGTCGAGCCCATCGTTGCGCAACGTCGCGCCGTTCTGGAGGAAGGTCTTGACGCGCGAGATATTGGCGACCGTCGATGGCGTCGCGGAGGTTGCAACAGCGCAAGGAAGCCCGTTGGCGAATGTGAAGCGCGCGGCCAAGGCGGTATTCGTCGCACAGGTGTTGGGCAGTCCTGTCGGGAACAACGTCGCGACCATCGCACTCAACGGATCGCCGACGATGACGTTGGACAGATCATACCGGAAATAGTCCAGGCTGGCGTGGAAACCGCCGAACTTCAGCAGGATACCCGCCGAATAATTGTTCGACTTTTCCGGGCTGAGCGCTGCATTGCCGTACACATCGACCGGCTTGAACGCCGCGCCGATCAGCTGGAGCGAGGTGACGAAGCCGTTGCTGAGGTTGGCCAGCGTCGGACCGCGGAACGTCGTTCCCCAACCGCCGCGGAACGCCAGGAAGTCGGTGACCTGCCACCGGGCGCGGATCTGCGGATCGACGGTCGACCCGACCGTTCCACCATAATCTTCATAGCGAACGGCCGCCTGAACATTGAAGCTGTCGAAGACCGGCAGCTGCAACTCGGCGAACACCGCCTTGGCGCCGCCCTTGAGCGAGCTGTTGGCACCCGTTCCCAGGAAGGCGAGCGCCCCGTTGGGCGCGCTGGCCCCGGCGCCCGACGTCGTTGCGCAGGCCGCCGGATTGGTGTTGCCGGTGATCGGCGTGTCGCGGCACGGATTGACCGCGATATTGTTGTTGTTGCCGTATACGGTGTCGAACCAATTGTAGCGATATTGCGCGCCGACGCCGAACTGGACGTCGCCGCCCGGCAGCCGGAGCCCGGTCGAGCCGTTGATATTGGCATCGATTACGAACAGCCGGGAATTGACCTGTGTGCTGGATTTGACGAAGAACCAGTCGGTCAATTCCTTGCTGTTGGCCAGCGCTGCATTGCCCTGCGGGTTGGTCGTTCCGTTGACCGCGCCCGCCGTGACAGCGTTACCGAACGGGTTGAGCCAAAGGCACCCATTGGCGCCCGGCGTGTTGGCCGCAACGTTGCAGTTCGGCCCGCCAAGACCGCGTAGCGCGAGCTGGATGCGGTCGCCGAACGAGTCATAGCCATCGATATAGCGGTAATATTCATGATAGGTCGCCGAGAGGCTGTAATTGATCTTGGGCGCAATCTCCCCGCTCAATTCAGCCGTGAAGCGCATCGATTCCGATTTGCGCATGCCGCGCGCGGAGCCCGTCTCGTCCGGATCGCTCAGTGTGGAGGGGTTACCGCCAGCCATGTAGGGCCGATAGAGCAGCAGCGGAAATACCGCGCCGGTTGCCCCGGCTGCCGCGCCAGCGAATTGGGTCGGATTGGCGGCCCTGTACGCCACGAAGCCGGGATTGGTGGCCGGCACGTAGAAGCCCGTACCGCCCAGATCCAGGCCGGGGCTGACCGATGCAGCCGACGGCGCCTGTGTCAGGATGTAGGATGGCGACGTCAGATAGTGCGGCACCGTGCTGCGGCCGTAGAGCGCGGTTACTTCGAACTTAGTGGAGTCGGTAACATTCACTTCGACGTCGACAAAGGCCGTGATGCGCTTTTCCATGTCGGCCAGCGCGTCGAAGGCGGTATATTGCGTAATGCACCGCCCGAGGGCGATGTTGACGAACCCTCCCAGCGCGGCGCAGCTCGAATCCCCCAACACGCCCGAATAGGGCGTGTTGACACCCGGCGTCGCCGAGGGGCCGACCAGCAGGAAGCTTGCCGGGTTGCCGCCGCCGGTCCAGCCGCCCTGCGGATTGACGGTATAAGGCTGAACCGCAAAAGCGCGGTCGCGCGCCAGCAATTCGGCCCGCTTCGAGAATCCGACCGCTGCCAGGAAACGGAAGTTGTCCCCGACGTGGCCATAGCTGAGCGAGCCGTCGATATCGCCATCGGTGCTCTTGATGAATTTGTAGCTGCCGGCCGCGCGGAAGCCTTCCTGATCGGTACGCGTGATGAAGTTGACCACGCCCGCGATCGCGTCCGAACCATAGGTCGCTGCGGCGCCGTCTTTCAAAACTTCGATCCGGCCGATCGCCGCCGAGGGCATCAGGTTGATGTCGACCGCCGGTACGCCGTTACCTGCCGTTACCATGCGGCGGCTGTTGAGCAGCACCAGCGTGCGTTGCGGGCTAAGACCGCGAAGGTTGGCGGTGGCGATGCCTTCGGCGCCTTGCGAACGGCTGTCGAACTGGTTCGAATCGCCCAGCACGCCGCTGGAATTGGGGAGAGCCTTCAAGAGCTCGACCGCTGACGGGGAACCCTGCTTCTCCAACTCGGCCGAACTGATCACATTGACCGGCAGCGCGGCATCCTCGGGCGTACCCTTGATGATCGACCCGGTGATGACGATGTCCTTGCCGGAATCCTGCGCATCGGCGGCGTTACCGCCCGCTGCGGGCGCGGTCTGCGCCATGGCCGGTGATGCCGCGATCGCCAGTACCGACGCCGCGCACGCGCAAAGCAACCTTGTCTTGATCATGTGCCTCTCCCCATCGGGCCGATGCGCTTGGCGGCACCATACCCGGAAATCGAATAGGCACTGCGAATGACGCTACGTCAAGCGTTCTTCGCGTTGCAAATTGCCATCTGTCTAGGTGTGTGGCGGAAATGTCATTGGCTTATGGGTCCGGATCAGGCCAAACCCGATACCGGAATCCCTAATCGGTGCGGTAATTGGTGCGCCTGAAAGCTCAGTATCCGTTGAGTCGCGCGAACCGTTCGCGCAGCGACGACGTATTGCCCCACATCGCCTCGAGCACGCGCATCCGCTTGAGATAGAAACCGGCGTCATATTCGTCGGTCATCCCAATCCCGCCGTGGAGTTGGATCATCTCCCGGCTCATCAAATGTCCGACCTCGTTGGCCTTGACCTTTGCTAGCAAAGCCGCCTGACGCGTGTCGCCGCCGCGGTCGATCGCAGCCAGCCCGGCCTCGACCGCCGAGCGCATCAGTTCGATCTCGCTGAACAGGTTCGCCATGCGGTGCTGGAGCGCCTGGAAGGTCGCGAGCACTTGCCCGAACTGGACGCGCTGTTTGAGGTAGGCGAGCGTCGTCTCGAACCCCTGTCCCGCCATGCCGAGCATTTCCGCCGCCGCCAGAACGCGCGCGCGGTCGAGCACCTGATCGAGCAAATCGTCGCCGCCGCCCGCCAGCTTGTCGGCATCGGCACCGTCGAACGCCACTTCGGCATGGCTGCGGAAATCGGTCAGCTTGCGCCGCGTCCGCGACACGCCCGCCGCGTCGGCGGCGACAAGGTACAGCCCGTCCGCTGCCGCGACGACGAACAGCCCAGCGCTGTCGCCCTCGGCGACGAATGCCTTGGCGCCGCTGAGCTTTCCTCCCGACACGCTCGCCTTGATGCTGTCGGGATCGTGGCGCGGGCCTTCGTCGATCGCGAGCGTCGCGACGATCTCGCCGCTGGCAATCCCGGGCAGCCACTTCGCCTTCTGCTCCTCGCTGCCCCCGAGAATGATCGCCGACGCCGCGGCCGCCGATGCCGCCAGAGGGCTTGCCGTCACCGTCTTCCCGAGTTCTTCGATCACCAGACCCAAGCTCAGCCAGCCGAAATCGCTGCCGCCATATGCCTCGGGAATGATGACCCCCGACCAGCCCATCTGCGCCATCTCGCCATAGACCGCCGCGTCAAACCCTGCCGCGTCATCGGCATCGCGCACCTTGCGCCATGCGCCCACCGGGCTTTCGTTGCTGGTCCACTCGCGCGCCATATCGCGCAGCATCGTTTGTTCTTCGCTGAGGACGGCCATGTCTAATCTTCCCGTAAATCTGTGCGGTCGCGCGATTATTGGTGGTCGAGCATCCCGAGGATGCGCTTGGCGATGATGTTGTTCTGCACCTCGGTCGATCCGCCATAGATCGTCGTCGCCTTGCCGAAGAGCCAGGCGCGGACTTGGTGGAGTTCCTCCGGCATGAACCCTTCGCCTTCCCAACCGAGGCCGTTGAGCCCCTCGATCTCGATGATCAACTCGGACCGTTCCTGGCCGAGCTTGGTGCCGACGGTCTTGAGGATCGAGGACACTTCGCTGACTCCGCCGACCGCCTTCGATTCGGCCATCACGCGCATTGCGGTGAGCTGGAACGCGCGCCAGTCCATTTCCCATTTGGCGATCCGCGCGCGCAGATCCTTGTCGGCGATCGAGCCGTCGGCGTCGGCCCCAACGAACTTCTTGGCCAGATCGGCGAGACTCGGCCCCGACATTTGCAACCGCGACCCGCCGCCCGACAGGTTGGTGCGCTCGTGCTGGAGCAGGCGCTTGCCGATCGTCCAGCCCTGTCCCTCTTCACCGACCAGGTTTTCCTTGGGCACCTTCACGTCGGTGAAGAACGTCTCGCAGAACGGCGACGCGCCGCTGATCATCTTGATCGGCTTCACCTCGACGCCGGGCGCGGTCATGTCGATCAGCAGGAAGCTGATGCCCTTGTGCTTGTCCGACTTGTCGGTGCGCACCAGACAGAAGCATTTGTCGGCCCATTGCCCGCCCGACGTCCAGGTCTTCTGCCCGTTGACGACGTAGTGGTCGCCCTTGTCCTCGGCGAAGGTCTGGAGATTAGCGAGGTCTGAGCCGGCATTGGGTTCAGAGTAACCCTGGCACCAACGAATCTCGCCTTTGGCGATCGCCGGGATATGCTCACGCTTCTGCGCTTCGGAACCGTATTCGAGCAGCGTCGGGCCGAACATCATCACGCCCATCCCGCCGATCGGGTTCCACGCCCCGACCCGCGCCATTTCGTCCGACAGAATACGCGCTTGCGCCTTGCTCAAGCCGCCGCCGCCATATTCCTTCGGCCAAGTCGGGACGCCCCAACCTTTTTCGCCCATTGCCTCACGCCAAGCGGTCATTTCTGCCGTTTCGCTGGTCGGCCCCTCGACGCTGGCGAGCGCGTTGCCCTTGCCCTTCAGCGACGCGGGAAAATTGGCCGCGAGCCAGTCTCGCACTTCGCTGCGGAAATCGTCGAGCGGATCCGCGCTCGTCTGCGGTTCGGCCAAGGTTGCCATCGTCGCTCTCCTATCGCGCCATCGAGCGCGTCCCTAATCGATGATTTGAAAATGCGGTACGCCCGCCTCCGCGTCAATCCCGTGTTTCAGCGCATCGGGCCGCCGACCGGCAGGTTCGCTTGCTCGCGCGCGATCGCCTCGGCTTCGCGCGCGCGCAGGATGTCGACATTCTCCTGATGCTTGGCCTTGGTGATCGGGTAGAAGCACAGGATCAGCGCGCCGACCGTCCACAGCGCCATCGACACCGGAATATAATGGACGAGCAGGCTGTGCACCATTGCATCGGTCACCGTGCCGGGCGCCGGCTTGGCGGGGAAATTCGACAGTGTCAGGATGACCCCCGTCGCAAGAATTCCCACCGCGGTCGAACATTGCTGCATGAAGCTCGACGCCGCGAAGAACGTCCCCGAATCTCGCCGCCCGGTGCGCACCGCGCTATCCTCGACGACGTCGGCGAGCATCGCCGAGGTGTTGATCAGCGAGATCGCCACCATCGCGCCATAGGTGATGTCGACGAACAATAGGGTCGGCAGCAGCCGCGGATCGCCCGGTTTCAGGAACCAGCCGTTGAGCGCGAGCGTCAGTGGGGTCAGCGCCCACGCCACGCCGACGATCGCGAACACCATCGCGCTGGTCCGCTTGCCGAAGCGGTTCGCCGCGATCGGCGCGAGCGGCCACGCAACCACCGCCGCCGCCACCCCGGCCAAGGTCAGGATCGACAATTGGCCCGCGCCGAACTTCCACAGATAGGTGCCGAAGAAGATGTTGATCCCGCTGTACAGGCCGATCGCGCTATATTTGAACACCCCGAACCCGAAGATCGTCAGAAACGCGCGGTTGCTGAACGACCCGACCATTTCGCGAAGGTGCGACATCACGCCGCCGCCGCTGACGGTGATGCTCTGGCGCAGCAACGGAATGCGATTGTGCGTGCCGATCGCGGAGATCAGGATGACCGCGATCATTACCGCCGCCGCCGCAAACACGAAGGGCGGATAGGCCGCAGGGTTGAGCTGGCCGCTACGCGGAAACGCGGGCGTCGCTCGGAAAAAGGTCGCCAGCGCGAATGCGCTGAACCCGTACGCGCCGACATAGCCGAACATGTAGCGCAGCGAGAACAGCCGTGCGCGCTCGCGATAATCGTCGGTCAGTTCGGGCACCATCGCATTGCCGGCTATCTCGAACGCGCTGAGCGACGTGCGGGTCAGCGCGGCGGTCACGAACACCCAGATGCCGAGAGTGAAATTGCTCAGCCCGCTCGGCGGGAACCAGGCGAGTGTGAAGAACAGCGCGACCGGGATCACCGACCCGTACATGAACGGATGCCGCCGCCCCCAGCGCGACCGCGTGACGTCCGACCAGCGCCCGATCAGCGGATCGGCAACGGCGTCGACCACCAGTGTCAGCGCGATCGCGATCGACACGACGCTCGCCGGGATGCCGACGACCTGATTGTAATAGAAAATCAGAAAGGTGTTGAAGACCGCGCCCTTCAGCCCGGCGGCGATTGCGCCGATGCCATAGCTGATCCGTGTGCCGGTTGTGATCGGCGGCAACCCCGCGGCCCGCGCAACATCTTGCGATTCGCCCGAAGCGACTGCGGTTGCCATCCTGCTCTCCCGAATGCCGTCTGCGCGGCTGAATATTTTTAGAATGTGCGGTATGCGCTCGATCAGGTCAAGATGCTTAGGCGGCCCTTCCGAACCCGCGCAAAGATCGATAGGCTCCCACAATGGCAGGGGCGTCGCTTCGACAGCAGATCAGGCAGGCGCTGGAGGCCGTCGCGGAGCCGGCCCAGGCGCCGGCAATGCAGGCTTATATGAAGTCGTCGATGCCGTATCTCGGCGTCTCGACCGTGCCCCGCCGCGCCGCCCTCAGGCCCATCTTCGCGGGTCTCGAATGGCCCGACAGCGCGGCGTGGCAGCGCGATGTCCTGGCGATCTGGTGCGATGCCGATTTCCGCGAGGAACGCTATGCCGCGCTCGAGCTGACCGGCGCGAAGGCCGCTAGAAGCTTCCAGCACAT
>NZ_JAQGKZ010000030.1 GCF_028289855.1 Sphingomonas bacterium
CGCCCACCGAGAAAGCGGTGATCCGCAAGGATCAGGCCGATTGCATGGGCTGTCTCAGCCAATGCGCCTTCTCGTCGTGGAAGGACAGCGAGACCAACTCGACCGGCCGCCTCGCCGACCCGCGCAGCTTCTGCATCCAGAAGACGCTGCAGGACATCGCGCATGGCGGGGACACCGACCAGAATTTGATGTTCGCGGGGCATGGCGCGTACAATTTCAAGAAGGACCCGTTCTATTCGAACGGTTTCGTCCCGACGGTGAAGCAGCTCGTGGATCGCATTCTTACCGGCGATTGACGAGGCGGCGTTAGATCCAACCCTCCAACACCTGGTCCGGCGGGCGATGGCCGTCGGTCCAGTGTTGGATGTTGGTGATGACTCGCTCGCCGGTCGCGACGCGCGCTTCGTAGGTTGCCGACCCCATGTGCGGTAACAGCACGACGTTGGCGAGCGCGAGCAGCCGCGTATCGATCGCGGGTTCGTGCTCGAACACGTCGAGCCCCGCACCGGCCAGTCGGCCAGCCTCCAGCGCATCGATCAACGCGGCCTCGTCGATCGCGGTGCCGCGCGAGGTGTTGATCAGATAGGCTTCGGGCTTGAGCAACGCGAGCCGGCGCGCGTCGATGACGTGCTCGGTCTGGTCGGTGTGCGGGGTGTGGATGGTCACGAAATCGGAACCGCCTAGCATTTCGTCGAGATCGGCATGCCAGGTGGCGCCGAGCTCGACCTCCAGCGGTTCGGGAAGACGGTGGCGATTGTGGTAATGCACGGTCAGCCCGAAACCGCGCGCGCGCACGGCGACCGCTTGGCCGATCCTTCCCATCCCGACGATCCCCAGCGTCTTGCCGCCGATCCGGTGCCCCAGCATCGCGCCGGGGCTCCAGCCGCGCCATTCGCCCGACCGCGCCAGCTTCTCGCCCTCGGCCAGGCGGCGCGGCACCGACAGGATCAGCGCCATCGTCATGTCGGCGGTGTCGTCGGTCAGCACCCCGGGTGTGTTGGTCACCAGGATACCCCGCGCGCGCGCCGCCTTCAGGTCGATATGATCGACCCCGTTGCCGAAATTGGCGATCAGTTTCAGCCGGTCACCGGCCGCTTCGATGACATCCTCGTCGATTGTGTCGGTGACGGTCGGGACGAGCACGTCGGCGTCCTGTACCGCCGCGATCAACTGTTCGCGCGACATCGCGATATCGTCGCGGTTGAGCTGCGTGTCGAACAGCTCGGCCATGCGGTCCATCACCGCATCGCTCAATTCGCGCGTCACGATTACCCGAGGTTTTCGTCTCGAATTGGGCATGTTCGCGGCTTGGCGGGGGTTTTCACGCAGGTCAACTCGGTTGATGCGGGACGCCGCGGCGCGATAGACAAGCGACTCGATTGGTTAAGAAGGGGTTTGCCATGCGGATGGCCAGGGCAATGACGATAGTGGCGGCGATCGGCCTTGCCGCGCCCGCGGTGGCGGCACTCGTGGAAAAGAAGGTGCCGTATTTCGCCTCGATCCAGGCGTCCGAAGCCCGGATGCGCACCGGGCCGGGCCGCAACTATCCGATCAGCTGGCGCTATGTCCGCCCGGGCCTGCCGGTGAAGGTGGTCGAGAATTTCAAGGAAAAGGGCGCCGGCGCGCTGTGGCGCAAGGTCGAGGATCCGGGCGGCACGCAGGGCTGGATGCAGGCCAATCTGATCAGCGACACGCGCACAGCGATGGTGATGGGCGACATCGCCGAGCTTCGCGACGGCCCGCGTTATGCCGGCAAGGTCAATTGGCGCGCGGCGCCTGGCGTTGTCGGGCGAGTCAGTCAGTGCGGCAACGGCTGGTGTTATCTCGACGTCAAGGGACGCGGCGGGTTCGTCGAGATCAGCCATATCTGGGGCGTCGACGCGGCCGAAAAGATCGAGTGATGCGGATCGAGATCGACGACCTGGCGCGGCCGGAGGTCGTCGCGCTGGTCGATCTGCATCTGCGCGAGGCGCACGCCAATTCGCCCGCCTGCCACGTTTTCGCGCTCGACCTGTCGGGGCTGCAGCATCCCGACGTGACGCTGTGGACGGCGTGGGACGGCGACGATTTGCTCGCGATGGGCGCGCTCAAGCAGATCGATCCCGGCCATGGCGAGATCAAGTCGATGCGCACCGCGCCCGCGCATATCCGCAAGGGGATCGGCGCGGAGATGCTCGCTCATCTGATCGCTGAGGGACGCGCGCGCGAGTATCGCCGGCTGAGTCTGGAGACCGGGAATAATGACCCTTTCGCTGCGGCGCGTGCGATGTACAGCCGCGCCGGCTTCGCCGAATGCGGACCGTTCGCCGATTATGACGACGTCAGTTTCAGCCGCTATTTCACGCTCGCGCTCTAGTTCAGCGTCAACACCATCGCGCAGCGGCGTTTGCCGGGCAGGCCGAACCGAATCTCGTCGCGCAGCGTCACCGCCAGCGGCTGGTCGCCGACCGGAGTCACCGTGACGAAGCCGCGCCGCGCATAATAAGGCTGGTTCCAGGCCAAGTCGCGAAACGTGGTCAGCGTCACCGCGCTCATGCCGTGCGCGCGGGCATGATCGGTCGCGCGATCGAGCAGCGCGCGCCCCACGCCGTGGCCGTGCAGCGCCTCGTTGACCGCGAACTCGCAGATATGGAGAGCGCCGCCGCGCCGTTCGCAGGCGATGAAGCCGACCGGGGCGTCGTCGCCGTCCGCCGCCACCCAACTCGTGCCTTCGCGCATCAATTCGGCATGGCGGGCCGGCGCCATATTGTCTTCGTCGGCGATCCATTCGAGCCCCGGCGCGTCGCGAAAGCGCCGCCCGGCCGATTGCTCGACGGCGGGGAGGAGCGCGGTGTCCGTCTGGACAGTTGCGCGGATCGCGTAGGTCAAACCAGCTCCACCGCGACCGCGGTCGCTTCGCCGCCGCCGATGCAAAGCGACGCCAGACCACGTTTCAGTCCGCGCGTCTGGAGCGCGGAGATGAGCGTCGTCAGGATGCGCGCGCCGCTCGCGCCGATCGGGTGGCCGAGCGCGGTCGCGCCGCCATGGACGTTGATCTTGTCGTGCGGAATGCCGAGGTCGTGCATCGCGATCATCGCGACGCAGGCGAAGGCCTCGTTGACCTCGAAAAGGTCGACCTGCTTCACATCCCAGCCGGCCCGCGCCAGTGCCTTGTTCATCGCGCTGACCGGAGCGGTGGTGAACAAAGCGGGCTGGTGGGCGTGGGCGGCATGAGCGACGATCCTCGCCACCGGCTTGATCCCGAGCCGGTCGGCGAGGCTCTGCCGGGTGATGACCAGGGCAGCCGCGCCATCGGAGATCGACGAGGCATTGGCGGCTGTGATGGTGCCGTCCTTGGCGAAGGCCGGCTTGAGCGACGGGATCTTCGAGGCATCGCCCTTCGACGGCTGCTCGTCCTGCGAGACGATGGTCGGGCCCTTGCGGCCTGCGATCTCGACGGCCGCGATCTCGCGTTCGAACCAGCCCTCGGCCTGCGCCGTCTGGGCGCGGGTCAGCGATGCGATCGCATAATCGTCCTGCGCCTTGCGGGTGAACTGATAGAGGGTCGCAGCCTCCTCGGCGAAGCTGCCCATCAGCCGCCCGGTCTCGTAGGCGTCCTCGAGCCCGTCGAGGAACATGTGATCGTACATCCTGTCGTGGCCGATGCGAGCGCCGGCGCGATGCTTGGTCATCAGATAAGGCGCGTTGGTCATGCTCTCCATGCCGCCGGCGACGATCAAATCGGCAGATCC
>NZ_JAQGKZ010000031.1 GCF_028289855.1 Sphingomonas bacterium
AGACCGGCTGGAACTTCGCCGGCGCGACCTTCCCCGGCGCGCCTTATCCGTTGCTCGGGCATAACGACACGCTCGGCTGGACCAACACCGTCAACCGCCCCGACCTGATCGACGTCTACAAGCTCAAGCTCAACGCGGGCGGGGACCAGTACAGTTATGATGGCCAGTGGCGGCCGCTCGAAAAGCATTTGATCTGGCTGCGGGTCAAATTGTGGGGGCCGTTCGTCCTGCCGGTCCCGAAGTATGTCTATCGCGCGGTCCAGGGTCCGGTGATCGTCAACAAATCGGGTGCCTATGCGGTGCGCTATGGCGGTGCCGACCAGCTCAAGATGGTCGAGGAATATTACCGCCTGACGCGCGCGCGCGATTTCGCCGAGTGGCAGAAAGCGCTGGCGATGCAGGGCATCCCGGCGACCAATTTCCTCTACGCCGACGCCGCGGGCAACATCGCCTATTTCTACAATGCCAGCTTCCCCAACCGTAAGCCCGGGTTCGATTATTCGGGCGTGCTGCCGGGCGATACGTCGCGCGATTACGCCGCCGGGACGGCGCCGTGGAGCATGGTGCCGCGCAACGTGAACCCGGCGTCGGGCTTCCTGGTCAACGCCAATTCGACGCCGTTTCTGTCGGCCGGGCCGGGGAGCGAGCTGAAGCCGGGCGATTGGTCGCCGTTATTGGGTGTCGAGACCGACACCACCAACCGCGACAACCGCGCGCTCGAACTGATGGCGGCGACGCCGAAGGTCAGCGCCGACGCGCTCCACGCGATCAAGTTCGACACCGGGGTCAGCCGCAGCGGCTGGACCGGCAAATGGTTCGGCGACCTGCTGGCGGTGGATCCGAAGGGCGACAAGACCTTGGCCGCCGCGGTCGCGGTGCTGCGGCAATGGGACTGGAATGCCGACGGCAAGGGCCCGGCGGATTCGCTCGCGGTGATCCTGATGCGCGTTGGGCAGTCCTGGCATTACCGGCGCCAGCCCGAACCCGATGCGCGCGACGAATTGCTCAAGGCGGCGCGTTACTTGAAGGAGCATTTCGGGCGGATCGATGTCCCGCTCGGAACGGTTTTACGGCTGCGGCGCGGCAGTGTCGACTTGCCGCTGGACGGCGGGCCCGAAATTTTGCGCGCCGCATCGACCTGGGACAACGCGCCCGACGGGCGGCTGGTGGTCAATCACGGCGACAGCTTCGTGATGTTCGTGACCTGGATGAAGGGGCGGGGGGTCAGCTCGCAGTCGATCCAGCCTTATGGCGCAGCCTCGACCCGCCCGGATTCGGCGCATTATGCCGACCAAGCGAAGTGGTTCGTCCAGCATCGGCTGAAGCCGGTCCTGTTCTATTCGCGCGATTTGAAAGGCAATATCGAGCGTCTCTATCGTCCTTGACTTGCCAGCGCCTTTTCAGCGTCTTAGCCATCGGCATATCCATCGAACGGGGATCATCATGAACGCCAAAATCGTCGCGCTGTCGGGCGCCGCCTTGCTCGCCATCGCCGTGCCCACCATCGCGTGGTCGCAGACCGTGCCCCCCGCCGCCCCGGTGGCGACGCTCGCGAAGTCGGTGGACATCCCCTTCACCCAGTTCACGCTCAAGAATGGCCTCCGCGTCATCGTCCATACCGACCGCAAGGCGCCGATCGTCGCGGTCAGCGTGTGGTACAATGTCGGGTCGAAGATGGAGCCCAAGGGCAAGACCGGCTTCGCGCATCTGTTCGAGCACCTGATGTTCAACGGCAGCGAGAACGCGCCGGGCGACTTCTTCGTGCCGCTGAAGGATGTCGGCGCGACCGATTTCAACGGCACGACCTATTTCGACCGGACCAATTATTTCGAGACGGTGCCGACCCCCGCGCTCGAGCGTGCGCTGTTCCTCGAAAGCGATCGGATGGGCTATCTGACCGGCGCGATCACCCAGGGCGTGCTCGACGAGCAGCGCGGCGTCGTCCAGAACGAGAAGCGCCAGGACGATAACGAGCCGTACGGCTTGGTCGAATACAAGCAGCTCGAAGGGCTGTTCCCCGCCGGCCACCCCTATGCGCACTCGACGATCGGTTCGATGGCGGACCTCGACGCCGCCAGCCTGGCCGACGTCAAGAACTGGTTCACGACGCGCTATGGCCCGAACAACGCGGTGCTGGTGCTGGCGGGCGACATCGATGCGGCGGGCGCGAAGACGCTCGTGGAAAAGTATTTCGGCGGTATTCCGGCCGGGCCCAAGACCGTGCTGCCCGCCGCGCCTGTCCCGACACTGGCAGCGGCCAAGTACGAAACCATCAAGGATCGCGTTTCCGCCACGCGGCTGACGCGGTCGTGGGCGGTGCCGGGGCTCAACGATCCCGACAGCACCGGGCTCGATGTCGCGGCCGGGCTGCTCGGCGGAGGTGCGAGCTCGCTGCTGTACGACACGCTGGTCCGCAAGGAAGCGCTGGCGGTGCGCGTCCGCGCGAGCAATCAGAGCTTCAGCCAGGTCGGCATCTTCGAGGTCAGCGTCGATGTGCGGCCGGGTGTCGATCCCGCGGTCGTCGCCAAGCGGCTCGACGCGATCATGGCCGCGTTCCTCGCGGCCGGCCCAACCGCCGATGAGGTGCAGCGGTACCAGGTGGCGTCGATCAGCGCGCGGATGAAGGGGCTGGAAGCGGTCGGCGGGTTCGGCGGCAAGGCGGTCGCGCTGGCGTCGGGCGCGCTCTATTCGAACGATCCGGCCTTCTACAAAAAGGAGATGGCCGAACTCGCCGCCGAGACTCCGGCGAAGGTCAAGGCGGTCGCCGCCAAGTGGCTCAGCCGCCCGGTCTATGGCCTCGACATCGTCCCCGGCCCGCGCGACGCCTATGTCGATGCGGCGGCGCCCGCCGCCAAGCCAGTCAAGGCGGCCGATGACGTGCCCGTCAAGGGCACGCGCGGCGGCATCCCGACCTCCGGGTCGATCGCGAACCTGACCTTTCCGGGCGTCCAGCGCGCCAAGCTCGCGAATGGCATGACGCTGGTCTACGCGCAACGCACCGCGACCCCGGTGACGCGCGTCGTGATGAGCTTCGACGCCGGTGTCGCCGCCGACGTGCCGACCGCGCTCGGCACGCAATCGTTGACGGTGTCGGCGATGAGCGCCGGCACGACGAGCCTCGACTCGCTGCAATACGCCCAGGCGCGCGAGCGGATCGGCGCGGATATCGGCGGCGGGATCGACACCGACCGCACCGCGTTCAGCCTCGACGTGCCCAGCGCGAATCTGACGCCGGGCATCGCATTGTTCGCCGATGTGCTGCGCAACCCGGCCTTCACGCCGAGCGAGGTCGAGCGGCAGAAGAACCAGCAGCTCGCCGCCATCGGCGCCGAGCTGACCAACGCCAATGCGCTCGCCGGCCGCGCGGTCGCGCCGCTGATCTATGGTCCGGCGTCGCCCTATGCCAAATTATTCGGCGGCGGCGATCGCAACGCGGTGGCCAAGCTGACCCGCGATGACCTGATCGCGTTCCGCCAGGCCTGGCTGCGCCCCGACAAGGCGACGATGTTCGTGGTCAGCGACCGCCCGCTTGCCGAGGTCAAGGCCGCGCTCGATGCGAAGTTCGGCGACTGGCAGGCTACCGGCGCGGGCGGCACCAAGGGCGATCTGGCCGCGACCGCGCCCGCGGCGCCGAAGATCGTTCTGGTCGATCGCCCCGATTCACCGCAATCGGTGATCGTCGGCGCAGTTCCCACGAATTTGGTCGGGACCGACGAATTGCTGCCGGTCAACGCCGCCAACGACGGGCTCGGCGGCGGTTTCCTCGGTCGCATCAACATGGACCTGCGTGAGGGCAAGCATTGGTCGTATGGCGCCGGTGCCCGTTTCCAGCGTTCCGCCGGGGCGACGCCTTATATCATCTCGACCGGGGTGCAGGCCGACCGTACCGGCGATTCGATCGTCGCGATGATCGGCGACATCGGCGGCTATGTCGGCGCGCAGCCGATGACTCAGGTCGAGTACGACCGCGCCATCGCGGGCGCGATCCGGTCGTTGCCGGGCAGCTTCGAGACCTCGCGGTCGGTGCTCGGCGCGATGCAGTCGAATATTTTGTACAAGCGGCCCGACGATTATTACACGACCGTCGCGGCGCGGTATCGCGCGCTGACCTTGCCCCAACTCCGTAGCGTCATCGCGCAAAGCATCGACCCCAAACGGATCATCTGGATCGTGGTCGGCGACGCCAAGACGGTGCGCCCACAGCTTGACAAGATCGGCCTGCCTGTCGAGGTCGTCCCCGCGGCGTCGCTCGGCGCGCGCTAAAAGGGATTCGGGAGAGAAGAAATGGCAGTCGACGGCACCTATGAAACGGTCGTGAAGTCGCCGATGGGCGACCAGAAGGCGACGCTGACAGTGAACAGCAACGGCAGCACCTGGACCGGCACCCAGGCTGGCGCGATGGGCACCGCAGAGATCACCGACGGCACGGTCGACGGCAACACGATCAAATGGTCGATGTCGATCACCGTGCCGATGCCGATGACGCTGACCAACGAAGCGACGGTCGATGGCGACACGATCACCGGGACGGTGACCGCGGGCGCGTTCGGCAGCTTCCCGCTGACGGGAACGCGGGTCGGCTGAGCGCAGCTTCGTATGACATGAAAAGGGCCCGCTTCGTTTCACGCGAGGCGGGTCTTTTTCTTATCGTCACCCCGGACTTGTTCCGGGGTCCAACGCGCCTCAAGCCGCATGCCATGCGGATGGTTGGATGCCGGAACACGTCCGGCATGACGGTTTGATTAGAGGTCGCGCTTGAGTCGCGTGACGTGGCCCATCTTTCGGCCAGGCCGCGCGTCGCCTTTGCCGTACAGGTGCAAGTGCGCGCCGGGCTCGGCGAGGATTGCGACCCAATCGTCGGCGGCGTGGCCGATCAGATTTTGCATCTCGACAGCCGGTGCGGTCAGCGCGGTGTCGCCGAGCGGCAGGCCGCAGATCGCGCGGATGTGGTTTTCGAACTGGGAGCAGACCGCGCCTTCGATCGTCCAATGCCCCGAATTGTGCACGCGTGGTGCAAGCTCGTTGAGCACCGGGCCGCCGGCGGTGGCGAAGAATTCGCACGTCAGCACACCGACATAATCGAGCGTGTCGGCGATCCGCCCGGTCAGCGCGGCGGCGACGCCCCATTGCGCGGCGATCTCGGCGGGGGCGGGGAGCGACGAGGTGGCGAGGATGCCGTCGGTGTGCCGGTTCCACGGCGGCGGATAGCTGACCATCGCGCCTTCGGCGCCGCGCGCGAGGATGATCGAGAATTCGTGGGTGAAATCGACCACGCCTTCGAGGATCGCGGGGCGCTGGCCGATGTCGCGCCATGCGGCATCGGCGTCGGCGGCGGATTCGATCCGCACTTGCCCCTTGCCGTCATAGCCGAGCCGCAACGTCTTGAGGATCGCCGGCGCGCCGATCTCGGCCAGCGCCGCCTGCAGTTCGTCGAGGCTCGCCACGCGCCGCCACGGCGCGGTGCGCCCGCCGATGCCGTCGATGAACGCCTTCTCGCTCGCGCGGTCCTGCGCGATCGCCAGCGCGGCGGGGGCGGGGTGGACGGGCACTTTGGTCGAGAGATAATCGACCGGCTCGATCGCGATATTCTCGAACTCGTAGGTCACGACGTCGCACTTCGCCGCCATCTCGTCGAGCACGATGCGGCTGTGATAATCGGCGCGGGTGAAGCTCGACGCCGATTGCGCCGCGACGCTTTCGGCATCGGGCGCGAGGACATGGGTGTGATAGCCGAGTTGCGCCGCGGCGCTCGCCAACATCCGCCCGAGTTGGCCGCCACCCAGAATGCCGATCGTCGATCCGGGCGGAAGCATCGTCATTCGGGGTCGGTCGCGACGCTGTCGGTCTGTTTCGCGCGCCACGCCTTGAGCCGCTCGGTCAGCGCGGGGTCCGAGGTCGCTAGGATCGCAGCTGCGAGCAGCCCGGCGTTGATCGCCCCGGGCTTGCCGATCGCGAGCGTGCCGACGGGTACCCCACCGGGCATCTGGACGATCGAATAGAGGCTGTCGGCGCCCTTCAGCGCCTTCGATTCGACCGGCACGCCGAGCACCGGGAGGTGCGTCATCGACGCCGCCATGCCGGGCAGATGAGCCGCGCCGCCTGCGCCGGCAATAATGACCTTGAGCCCGCGATCGGCGGCCCCGGTCGCGTAATCGTACAGCCGCTGCGGCGTGCGATGCGCCGACACCACTTTGGTTTCGTGCGGCACGCCCAGTTCGGTCAGCGCATCGGCGGCGTGGCGCATCGTCTCCCAGTCGGAGGTGCTGCCCATGATGATGCCGACCAGCGGTTCCATCGCGGCGCGTTAGCGGTCGGGACCGCGAAGGGCAACTGGCGCGCGCGCGCGTGAGGCCTTAGGATCGCGAGCATGAGCGAAGAGAAATCGAACACGAAACGCAACAGCGCGCTGCTGGGACTGGCGGCGATCGTGGCCGTCGCGGGATCGGGCGTGGCAATCGCGCGCACGGTGCGCGCGAGGGTCGATCGCGGGCGGCGCGACCGGGGGCTGTCGTTCGGCACCGCGCGCGTCCACGGCGCGGTGCTGCATTTCGCGCGGAGCGGGCGCGGGCCGGCGCTGATCCTGCTCCACGGCTTCCCGCAGGACTGGAGCGAGTGGCGCCCGATCATCGGCCGGCTGGCGCGGCGCTATACCGTCGTCGCGGTCGATCTCCGCGGGATCGGCCAGTCGACCGCCGGGTCGAACCGGTTCGACGCCGCGACGATGGCGGCCGACGTCCACGAACTCGCCGCCGCGCTCAAGCTCGACCGGCCATACGTCGTCGGGCACGATCTCGGCGGGATGGTCGCGCATGCCTATGCCCGGCTGTTCCCGAAGGATCTGCGCGGCGCGATGATCCTCGATGTGCCGGTACCCGGGCTCGACGGCTGGGACGACGCGGTGAGCGGGTCGGGGGCGTGGCACGTCGGGTTCCTGCAGACGCCCGACCTGCCCGAGACGATCGTCGCGGGGCGACACGCCGCGTTCCTCGGCCACTTCCTCGCCATGGGGGACCATTCGGACGAGCAGATCGCCGAGGCGCTCAAGGGCTATGCATCGCCCGCGCAATTCCACGCCGCGTGCGAGATGTACCGCGCGTTTCCCGACAATGCGGCGTTCGGGGAAGAAAAGCGCGGGCTCAACGATGTCCCGGTCGTCTACGGTACCGGCGACGGCTCGCCCTTCGCGGGTCTCGCCGACCGCATCGTCGCCGCGCTCAAGGATAGCGGCTTCACCGACGTGACGCCCGCGACGGTGCCCAACGCGGTGCACTACCTTGTCGCTGACAATCCCGATGGCGTCGCGGCACTAATCGAGCAGCACGCCTAATCCGCCGTCGTCGGATCGATCACGTTGCGCACTTCGGAAATCGAATTGGCCGGGAAGCCGGCGGTTTCGGCATGCTGCCTGATCAGGTCGGCCGACGGCGCGCGATAGATGCAATAGATCTTGTCGTCGGTTACGTAGCTGTGCACCCATTGGATGTCGGGGCCGAGGTCGCGCAGCACGTTGCACGAGGTTTGCGACGCGCCCTTCAGGTCCGCGGCGCTGGCCCCGCCGATCCCCGGCATGTCCCGTTCGATGACGAATTGCGGCATGGCGATTCTCCTTCGCGGGATTGGTGCGTCGGGCGAAGGCGAAATTATTGGACGGAAACGACCCTCAACGCTCGCTCAGATAATAGCGGTCGGTCGCCGCCAAATTGTCGTCCAGCTCGTACACGATCGGCTGCCCGGTCGGAATTTCCAGGCTGGTGATCTCGTCGTCGGGGATGCCCGACAGATGCTTGACCAGAGCGCGGAGCGAATTGCCGTGCGCGGAAATCAGCACGCGCTGGCCGTCCGTGAGCGCGGGGGCGATCCGGCCGTCCCAATAAGGCAGGACGCGCGCGATCGTGTCCTTCAGACTCTCGGTCGCCGGGATCGCGATGCCCGCATACCGCCGGTCCTTCGACAGATCGTACTCGCTTCCGGCCTCCAGCGGCGGCGGCGGGATGTCGAAGCTGCGGCGCCAGATGTGGACCTGATCGTCGCCATGCTTCGCCGCGGTCTCCGCTTTGTTGAGCCCGGTCAGCCCGCCATAGTGCCGCTCGTTGAGCCGCCAGTCCTTCTCGACCGGCAGCCACAGCCGCCCCATCGCCTCGAGCGCGATGTTCAGCGTCTTGATCGCGCGCGTCTGGAGCGAGGTGAAGCACTGGTCGAAATCGAGCCCCTTCGCCGCCATCAACTCGCCCGCGACCCGCGCTTCCTCGGCTCCCTTCGCGGTCACATCGACGTCCCACCAGCCGGTGAAGCGGTTCTCCAGGTTCCACGCCGACTGGCCGTGGCGGATCAGGACGAGGGTGGGCATCAAGCAACTCCGTTCAGGCTGAGCTTGTCGAAGCCCTGTCTTTTCTTCACCGGGCGGGTAGAAAAAGAACAGCCCTTCGACAAGCTCAGGGTGAACGGAGGTTGGGATGATCGTGCGGCAGACCATCGTGTATGACGGCCCCGGCGGCCCGTTCGAGGGCGTCATGGCGTATGACGACGAGGTCGAAACCGCGCGGCCCGGCGTGCTCGTCGTGCCCAACGTGCTGGGACAGAAGGAAGCCGACAACGTTCACGCGGAGAACCTCGCCAAGCTCGGCTATGTCGGCTTCGCCTGCGACGTGTACGGCCAAGGCAAGCGCACCACGCGCGGGTCCGACCAGGGCAAGTATATGGCCGAGATGCAGGCCGACCGTGCGTTGCTCCGCGACCGGCTGGCGGCGAGTCTGGCGACGCTGAGGAAGTTTCCGTTCGTCGATCCGGCTAGGGTAGCGGCGTACGGCTATTGCTTCGGCGGCAAGTGCGTCCTCGACATGGCGCGCGCGGGGCTGGATTTTCTCGGCGGGGTCAGCTTCCATGGCGTGTACGACCGCCCAGGCTACGACAATGTCGTCCCGATCAAGCCCAAGCTGCTGGTCTGCCACGGCTGGGACGACCCGATCGGCCCGGCGGAGTCGGTGGTAGCCTTGGCCAAGGAACTGACCGATGGCCAGGCTGACTGGCAAATCCACGCTTATGGTGGCGCCGGGCATGCCTTCACCGATGTGGACCTGAAAGGTCTGACGATCATGCCGGGCGTCGGATATGACGAGAAGGCCGACCGGCGGAGCTGGGAAGCGGCGAAGGATTTTCTGGGGGAGTTGTTTGGGTAGCTCCTCGCGGTCAGCGCTTTCCTCGTGGCGCCGTTCGCCGCGGTGTTGACGGTGGTTTGGGAGGCGTCGCCGCGGGGACTTTTCCGCGCGCGCGGAATTGAGGCTCGAACAATGTTGTCATCTCCGCCGGCTGGCCGTCCGCGTTCAGTGCCGGCGTGAGCGGTATTTGTCCGGCAACCCGACAGGCGCCCAGATCGGCGGCGTCGTCCCCCGACGAGCGATAGATGCGGCACAACAGCAATTTACCCTCAGCGGAGACGTCCACATCAAGCATGGGCGGCGGTGTGGACGGGCTGGCCGGCGCGTCGATCATCAGATCTGCAAGGTTTTGCGGCGCCGCTCTGCGTTGATAGGGGCGCCATCCGGGGGGTGCCGGTGCCGGCGGCGCGCCGATATATTCGCCACCCTTGCTCACGCTCATATACGACACGAGCAATTTGACGACGCCGCCGCTCTTCGTGCCGTCTTTTGTCAACCCGTGAATAAAACGACCCCGCTTCCCGAGAATAGCGCAGAGCAGCTCGGACGGCACAGGCCCGCTCGACCACTCGAGCCGGCAATCGGTGATTTGATCGTTGCCCGAGACGGTAATGACAACGCTGAACTGGACCCCACGGCCGTATGTTGCGGCGTACAACGCGTCGGTATCTGCATGCGTCAGCCAATCCTTGACGTCGCCGACGGGCATTGCCGCGCGGAAGCTCGTCGTGTCGTCGGAAGATGCCGCCAGCCCGACGATCCGTTCCATATTGGCCGATTGAGCGGTCGCTGCCGCGGGCGCAAGTACCGCCGCGGCTGTAGTGAGCAATGTAAGCCGCAAATCGAGCCCCCCAAAAGTTCCTAAATCCCGTCGATCACCTCTTCGACCGTCTCCAGCATCGCCACCGCCAGCGCCTTCGACCTTTCCGGCGACCATCCGAACTCCGCATCGGGGTTCGGGTCATGGTCCTTGAACGGCATTTCCAGCGTCATCGCGACCGCGCCGAAGCGTTCGGCGAGCTGGTTGGTCGACATCGTCAGATTGGCCTTGCCCGGCGCCGATTTGTCATAGCCCTTTTCGGTCTGGAACTCGGGCGTACGCGCCGCGAGGCGGCGGCCGAAATCGTAGAATTTCTCGCCGAGTGCGTCGGTCCAGCTCGGAATGCCCTCGAACCCCGCGAGGAAGTTTGCCGGGATGGCCTCGTCGCCATGGACGTCCATCGCCAGCTTGCACCCCGTCGCATCCATCGCGTCGCGGACCAGCTTGACCTCGGGGCTCTTCTCCATCGACGGCGTGTGCCATTCGCGGTTGAGGTTGATCCCCGCGGCGTTGGTGCGCAAATGCCCGCGGAAGGTGCCGTCGGGGTTCATGTTGGGAACGACGTAAAAGGTGCACTTCGCCTTGACCGCGTCCGCCGCCGGGCTGGTCAGCCATTCGAGCGCGCCCTCCATCCACCATTCGGCCATGCTCTCACCGGGGTGCTGGCGGGCGTAGAGCCAGACCGGCTTGTCGCCCGATCCGATCGTCAGCAGGTCGATCGCGCGGCCGTCTAGACTGTGGCCGAGCTCGCGGTGCGCGACACCAGGCATCGCGGCGTATGTCGCAATCAGCGCTTCGTGCTGCTCCATCGTATACGGCGCGAAATAGGCGAACCAGGCGAGCGGCGAGTCCGATTGCCAATCGAATTCGAGCACACCGCCCTGATACCGAGTCTCGATCATCCGCCACGCCACGCGATCGGTCGACGCGCGCGTCTTGTACCCCGGCCAGCCGAACGGATAGGCCGATCCCCCGGCGTTGAGGATACGGAAGGTCAGTTTGCGCCCGGCGGCATTGGCCAGCCGGAACGAGAACCATTGGTAGAAATCCGAATCCTTGTCCTTGACGATCTCGAGGTCGATTCGGTCCCCCTCGATCGCGATCAGCTCAATGTTGCCGCCATCGAAGGCGGAGGTGATGGCAATTGGGGTCTCGGTCATTTGACCGTAATAGTCCGACCCGATTCGCCGGGGAACCCCGTGAACATCGCTTTCGCAAGCTTTGCCGGCACGGCGTTGGCGTCGCCGGTGCCGGCGCGGCGGATCAGGCGAGTCTGCGCCTTGCCTTCCCACACGCCCGAGTCGCCGGCGCGGCGATTGATCCGGACGGACAGCGTTGCGGCGATGTCGTCGCGCCACTCGCGCTTCCCGATCGGGATACCGCCACCGACGCCGACATCGACGCCGCCACCGCGGCCATAGCTGCCGCCGCCGACGCCGAGGCCGAGCGTGAACGGCGCCGGGCCGCGCACCGATCGCGTGTCGCTGCGGAACCCGATCCGCGCGACGAAGGTGGAGCCGGCGCCCGCCGGCACGACGGTGTAACCCTGCGCGGTCAGCGCATCGCCGACCGCTGCCGCATAGCTCTGGAAGGCGGGCCCGTCGTTGACGCCCTCCTCGGGCGCCAGGCTGATCGTGCCGCGTTCGACCGCGTCGGCGCGGAACCGCGTCACCTCGGTCGGGAACACGGGCGCCGCCGTCGTGCAGCCGGTCATTGCCAATGCCGCTATCAATACCGCCTTGCGCATGTTCTTTTCCTTCTCGTTGCACTCGTGCAACGCATCGCCGCCGAGTCCGTTTCGTGGCCCCGCGCGGGTTGACTTCGCCCGACCCCCACTATAGGCGCGCCGCTTCCAGTTTTCACCGATAAAGCAAGCAAAGCGCGCTCCCATGAAGATTCGCAATTCACTCAAGTCGCTCAAGGACCGTCATCGCGACAACCGCGTGATCCGTCGCCGCGGCCGCACCTATGTCATCAACAAGACCAACCGCCGCTTCAAGGCCCGCCAGGGCTGAGCGAAATGGCCTCGCCGACGTCGGTCATTTTCGACGTCGGCCGTGTCCTGTTCGATTGGAACCTGCGGTTCCTGTACGAGCGTCTCATCCCCGACGATGAGGCGCTCGATGCGTTTCTGCGCGATGTCGTCACGCCCGAATGGCATTTTCAACACGATGCTGGGCGCTCCTTCGCCGACACCTCGACCGAACTGACTGCGGAGCATCCGCACCACGCCGAGTTGATCGCCGCGCTCGCCCCGCAATTCAACGAGACGATCGGCCCCGCAATACCCGGCATGACCGAATTGGTCGCCGATCTTCACGCGGCAGGCGTGCCGCTCTACGCGATCACCAATTTCTCCGGCGAATTCTGGCCGCCGTTCCGCGCGCGCGAGGCCGAATTCTTCGCGCCGTTCCGTGATGTGGTGGTGTCGGGCGACGAGAAACTGGTGAAGCCCGATGCCGCCATCTACCGCCTCGCGCTGGAGCGGTTTGGACTCGAGCCTGAAGAAGCGGTGTTCATCGACGACAATGTGGCGAACGTGGTAGGGGCGAATGCGTTGGGCATCCATGCTTTGCTGTTCACCGGCGAGCCCAAACTGCGCACCGACCTTCGAGACCTGGGCTTCGCGCTCTAATTAGCCGTCATCCTGAACTTGTTTCAGGATCCAACGCGCAACAACCTACGCCGTCGCCGGTGGCGCGATGGATGCTAAAACGAGTTCAGCATGACGGATGGGGGTCAGCCATACCCCTTCAACTCATCCCCGACGATACGCACGACGTGGATCACGTTGGTCGATCCCGGCGTCTTGAACGGCACGCCAGCCATCAGGATCACGCGGTCGCCGGCGATGGCCAGCTTGTGGCGCAGCACCATGCGCTTGGCCTTGGCGACCATGTCCTCGAACGAATCGACGTCGCGCGTATGGACGGCATAGGCACCCCACAGCAGGCCGGATCGGCGCGCCGTGTCCATCCGTGGGGTCAGCACCATGATCGGCACGCCGGGCCGCTCGCGCGCGATGCGTCGCGCGGTCGAGCCCGAGCTGGTGAAGCACACGATTGCGGCGGCATCGACCGTCCTGGCGATGTTCTTGGCGGCTTCCGACAGCGCGTCGGCGGTGGTCGGGTCGGAGCGCACGACGGTGAAGTGGATGCGGTCGCCATGCATCGGGTCGCTTTCGACCGCTTCGCCGATCGCGTTCATCATCGCGACCGATTCGATCGGCCATTTGCCCGCGGCGCTTTCCGCCGAGAGCATGATCGCGTCGGCGCCGTCATAGATCGCGGTGGCGACGTCAGACACTTCGGCGCGGGTGGGGGAGGGGCTCTCGATCATCGATTCGAGCATTTGCGTCGCGACCACCACGGGCTTGCCCTGGCGCCGCGCGGTTTCGACGATTCGCTTCTGCAACGGCGGCACGGTCTGCGGCGGCAGCTCGACGCCCAGATCGCCGCGCGCGACCATCACGCCGTCGCAGGCCTCGATGATCTCTTCGAGCCGCTCGATCGCGGCGGGCTTCTCGATCTTGGCGAGCAGTGCCGCCTTGCCGCCGATCAGCTTGCGCGCCTCGGCGAGATCCTCGGGGCGTTGGACGAAGCTGAGCGCAATCCAGTCAACGCCCTGATCGACTGCGAACGCCAGGTCGCTGCGGTCCTTCTCGGTCAGCGCCGCCATCGGCACGACGACGTCGGGGACGTTGAGCCCCTTGTTGTTGGAGAGCGGCCCGCCGACCTCGACGTTTGTCACGATCCGTTTATCGTCGTGCTCGATCACGCGCAGCACCAGCTTGCCGTCGTCGAGTAACAACCGCGCGCCCGATTCCATCGCTTCGAATATCTCGCGATGCGGCAATTCGACGCGAGTCGCATCGCCCGGCGTCTTGTCGCGGTCGAGCGTGAAGGTGGAGTCGGTGACGAGCTCGACCTTGCCGCCCTCGAACTTGCCGACGCGGAGTTTCGGCCCCTGCAGATCGGCGAGGATCGTCGTCGGGCGGCCGTATTTCTTTTCGAGGCTTCGGATCGCCTCGATCACCGCGACCTTCGACGCCTGATCGCCGTGGCTCATGTTGACGCGGAACGCGTCGGCGCCGGCCTCGTAGAGCTTGGCGATCATCTCGGCGGTGTTGCTCGCGGGGCCCAGTGTCGCGAGGATGCGGACCTTGCGCGAGCGGGGGGCGATCGACTTGGTCATGCGGCGTGGGCGTCCTCGGCTTGTGCGCTCCTGCCTCTACCCCCTATCGCGTCGCGATCAACCTTGGAGCATTCGTATGGATAGCCTCGACCAGATCGACGACGCGGCCGCCGCGCAGGCGTTCCGCCGGCTGATCCGCCATCTGCGCCATCGCAGCGATGCGCAGAATGTCGACTTGATGGGGCTCGCCGGGTTCTGCCGCAATTGCCTGTCGGACTGGATTGGCGAGGCGGCCGGGATCGACAAGGCGGTCGCGCGCGAGGCGATCTACGGCATGGCGTACGATCAGTGGAAGGCGACGCATCAGGCCGAGGCGACGCCCGAGCAATTGCGGCGAATGGAAGAAAGCGTCGCGAAGAATGCGTGACGAATCGGATCGCTTCGGGCATCGGCTGCGCTTCATCGCAATTTTTTAGCAGCGGCGCCGGCAACCGTCGGCGTACCGCGGATATGGGGATGTATGGCTGACGAAGAACGTGGCGAAGGCATGGGCGGCGGGCGCGTCGCGGCGGACGAACTGCGGTTGCTGATCGAACGCGCCGAGCGGCTCGAGGAAGAAAAGCGCGGCATCGCCGACGACATCAAGGACGTTATGGGCGAGGCCAAGAGCCGCGGTTACGACACCAAGGCGATTCGCAAGATCCTGGCGATTCGCAAGAAGAAGAAGGACGAGTATCAGGAGGAGGAAGCGATCCTCGAAACGTACCTCCACGCGCTGGGTATGATCTGATCCTGTCCGGCTCCCCGCGCACGACAAATCGGCCATGAACGCCGCGCCCTATGACGCGATCGTCCTCGGCGCGGGCGCGGCGGGGATGATGGCGGCGGCGGTCGCGGGGCAGCGGGGCGTTCGCGTGCTGCTCGTCGATCACGCCGACGAGCCGGGTAAGAAGATCCTGATTTCGGGCGGCGGGCGGTGCAATTTCACCAATGTGCACGCCGCGCCCGACCGCTTCCTGTCGGCCAACCCGCATTTCGCGCGGTCGGCGCTGGCGCGCTACACCCCGGTGGATTTCATCGCGCTGGTCGATGGCTATCGCATCGCGTGGCACGAAAAGACGCTGGGGCAATTGTTCTGCGACGGATCGGCGCGGCAGATCGTGACGATGCTGCGTAACGAATGCGCGGGCGGCGGGGTCGATTGGTCGCTGGGTGAGAGCGTCGATGAGCTCGACCATGCCGACGGGCAGTTCCGGGTGAGGATCGGGCGCAAGACCGCGACCGCGCCGAAACTGGTGCTGGCGACCGGTGGCCCGTCGATCCCGCAAATGGGCGCGACCGGGTTCGCCTATGACGTCGCGCGCCGTTTCGGCCTCAAGGTGGTCGAGCCGCGTCCGGCGCTCGTCCCGCTGACACTCGGCGGCGACGAGACGCTGTTCCGCACGCTCTCCGGCGTGTCGGCGGACGTGGTCGCGTCGGCAGGCAAGGGCAGTTTCCGCGAAGCCGCACTGTTCACGCATCGCGGGCTGTCGGGGCCGGCGATCCTGCAAGCGTCGTCTTATTGGCGGCACGGCGAGGCCGTCGCGATCGACTTTACGCCCGATCGAGCAGCCGGCTGGCTGGCAAGCGAAAAGCGCGCCCGTCCGCGCGCGACGCTGCGGTCGGCGATCGGCCAGGCGCTGCCCGGTCGCCTAGCCGAGGCGCTGGCCGACCGGATCGCGCTCGACGGCAACCTCGCCGATTTGACCGACAAGGCGCTGGCCGAGGCCGAAGCGCGGCTGTCGGCGTGGCCGTTCCATCCCAACGGCACCGAAGGCTTCGCCAAGGCCGAAGTGACGATCGGCGGCATCGCCACCGACGCGCTGTCGCAAACCACGTTCGAGGCGAAGGCGGTGCCGGGGCTGCACGTCATCGGCGAGGCGGTCGACGTCACCGGCTGGCTCGGCGGGTATAATTTCCAATGGGCCTGGGCGTCCGGCGTCGCCTGCGGGAAGAGTCTTTGATTGGTCGCGGCACCAGCCCGCTCCCCCACCCGATCGCCCATAGAATAAACTGATTTGGGCGGTCGGGTGGGGGAGCGGGCTGGTGCCGCCCCTCGCCGAGAGGCGAGCAAGAAAATCGCGCTCTTTGACCCCTCGCGCGACCCGGTTTACAGACCCCGCCACAACGCCAACGAGGACCCAATGGCAGGCCATTCGAAATACAAGAACATCATGTACCGCAAGGGCGCACAGGACAAGAAGCGCTCGGGCGCGTTTTCCAAGCTCAGCCGCGAAATCACCGTCGCGGCGAAGATGGGCTTGCCCGATCCCGACATGAACCCGCGGCTGCGGGCGGCGGTCAATGCCGCCAAGGCGCAGTCGATGCCCAAGGACAATATCCAGCGCTCGATCGACAAGGCGTCGAAGGGCGACGCGGAGAATTACGAGGAAATCCGTTACGAGGCGTTCGGCCCCGGCGGCGTCTCGCTGATCGTCGAGACGCTGACCGACAACCGCAACCGCACCGTCACCAACGTGCGCACCGCGATTTCGAAGAACGGCGGCAACCTCGGCGCGCCGGGATCGGTCAGCCACGGCTTCGACCGGATGGGGTTGATCACCTATCCGGCCAAGGCGGGCGACGACGAAAAAGTGTTCGAGGCCGCGCTGGAGGCCGGCGCAGAGGACGTGTCGTCGAGCGAGGACGGCCACGAAATCTGGACCGCGCAGGGCGATTTGCACGAAGTCGCCAAGGCGCTCGAACCGGTGCTGGGGGAGGCGGAAGGCGCGAAGCTCGCGTGGCGTCCGCAAACGATGGTCGAGGTCGACGAGAAGGACGCGAGCACGCTGTTCAAGCTGATCGACGCGCTCGACGACGACGACGACGTCCAGACCGTGTGGGGCAATTACGAAGTGCCGGACGCGGTGATGGAGAAGCTCGGCTAACGTTTGGGGGACGGTGATCGGGGGGAGGGGGGACGTGCACGCTTTCGATTACATCTCGGTGCTGTTGTCCTTCGTGTTCGCCGCCGCGGTCACGCATGTGCTGGCGACGGCGGGCGACATCACGATAGGGTTCAAGCGGGTCGATTTTTCCTGGCTCAACGCCGGCTGGATGTTCGTCTCGCTGCTTTCGGTCACTGCATGGTGGATCGGCGTGTGGGATTTACGCGGGATCGGCGTGTGGTCGATGCCGGTGATCGGGTTCTTCTTTACCGTCGGCTGTCTGTTGTATCTTTTGGTGCGACTGGTTTGCCCGCGGATTCCGAGCGATGGTCCGATCGATCTCGAATCATTCCACCGTACCGAAGGGCGCAAATATATCAGCGCGTATTTCCTGCTCACGCTGGTGACGATCGGCACCAATTCGTTCTTTTCCGGCGGCATTCCGATCTGGGTAACGCAGAACTATGCCGTCGTCCCGATGGCGCTCGCCAGCCTTGCCGCTGCGGTCTTCGCGTCGATACGCTGGGTTCAGACCGTTGCGATAGTCGTGATCGTCGCGATGTGGGTGTGGTATTTTGTCGCGCTGCAGCCGGCAATGACGGGATGATCATTCTCGGTCTCGACCCCGGGCTCGGTACGACCGGCTGGGGGCTGATCCGCGCCGAGGGCAACCGGCTGTCGCACCTCGCCAACGGGCACGTGAAGACCGATGCGAAGGACAGCCTGGCGCGGCGCCTGGCGCACCTCGACAGCCAGCTCGCTGCGCTGATCGCCGATCACGCGCCCGACGCGGCGGCGGTCGAGGAAGTGTTCGTCAACATGAACCCGCAATCGACGCTCAAGCTGGGCCAGGCGCGCGGCGTCGTGCTACTCGCGGTCGCGCGCGCCGGGATCGAACCCGGCGAATATGCCGCGCGGCTGGTCAAGAAGGCCGTGGTCGGGGTCGGCAGCGCGGAGAAGCCGCAAGTCCACGCGATGGTCGCGCGGCTGCTGCCCGGCGTGACGATCGCCGGAGCGGACGCGGCCGATGCGCTCGCGGTCGCGATTTGCCACGCGCATCATGTGGCGTCGGCGCGCCGGCTGGGCTGATCGAGCACTTTCCTACATTCGGCGTTCCTGTTAGGTTCCGCGTGATGCGCACTCTTTCCGTCAGCTTCGTTCACCACCGCCGCATGTCGCGAGCTGATGCGTCGCGGCGGTTTGCAGCCGGTCCCATGGCCACTGCGAACATTGGGAACATTCGCGAATGACTCGGCTGTGATCGCGCACCTCAAGGGACGCCTCGAAGCGACCGGCATCGACCACGCGGTGATCGATGTCGGCGGGGTCGGCTATCTGGTCGCGGTGTCGGCCAAGACGCTCGCGGCGATCGGCCCGGTCGGCGAGGCGGCGACGCTGTTCACCGAGATGCTGGTGGCGGAGGATTCGATCCGCCTGGTCGGCTTCGCGCGGCCCGATGAGCGCGACTGGTTCCGCTTGCTGACCGGGGTACAGGGCGTCGGCGCGCGCGTCGCGCTCGCGATCCTGTCGGTGCTCGAACCGGTCGATTTGGCGCGCGCTATCGCCGCGCAGGACAAGGCCACGGTCGGCCGCGCCAACGGCGTCGGGCCCAAGCTCGCTGAGCGCATCGTGCGCGAATTGAAGGACAAGGCCGGCGGTGTGATCCCCGGCGGCCTGACGCCGGTGTCGGCGGCGAGCGGCGCGGCGTCGGACGCGGTGTCGGCGCTGCTCAATCTCGGCTTCCGGCCGGCCGAGGCGAATGCGGCGGTCGGCGCGGCGGAGGAGGAGCTTGGCGCGAGCGCGGGACTGGACGCGTTGGTGCGGCTGGCGCTGCGGAAGGCGGCGAAGTGATGCTGCGTGTTGCTTTGCCGATTATGGCCATAGGTCTTGCGACGATACCGGCGTCACTTGGCGCCCAAAAAATGTACCCGCCTGGAATTATCGACTCTGCCTGGTGGCCTGATCTGATCGACGACGAGCCGCGCTTGTGGCAGCTCGGTCGGCTTCAAGGTTTCAAGACGCGATATCGTTTGGCGATCGCCGGCATTAACCGCTTACGTGCGCTCGTCCGCATCGACGAAAAGCATGACGGCAGCGGCATAGGCCGTGTCGCCTTGGTGCGCCGATCGGATCCGGGTCGCAGCCTCGACCTCATTGCCGATGCCGATCGGACCTTCCGCGTTTCGGCGAAAGACATGGCACTGCTCCGCACGCGGATCGCTGCAGCGAACTTGTGGTCAATCGGACCCGAGGAGCACTGGTACGTCAAGGACGACATTTGCCTCGACGGTGAACAACTAGCGTTCGAAAGGCTCGATGCCGACGGCTACCGCTTCTCGGAAGCCAACGCGCAATGTACCGCGCCACCTGTCTTGCTCGTCGTCGCGCAAACGATGATCGAGCTATCGGGCGAACGCCGCGCGCTCGGGTTGCTGCAATGAGTGAGAACCGAACGCGTCGCGCGACTTGCCAGTGCGGCCAGCTCACGGTCGCCTGCACCGGCGACCCCGTGCGCATTTCGACGTGTCATTGCCTCGACTGCCAGCGGCGTTCGGGCAGTTCGTTCGCCGCGCAAGCACGCTTCCCCGCTGAAAACGTCACCATCACCGGCGAATCGCGGCATTGGACGCGGTTCGGCGACGAAGGCGGCCAGGGCGACATGTATTTCTGCCCGACCTGCGGTTCGAACGTCTTCTACCGCCTTCCTGCCGAGCCCGAGCTCGTCGCGGTCGCGATCGGCGCCTTCGCCGATCCGTCATTCCCGCCGCCGCATTATTCGGTCTACGAGGGCCGCAAGCACGCCTGGGTCGAGATCGTCGGCGACGGCATCGATCGCTATTCATGACCGCGCGGCACCAAAAGAGGGTCGGGTAGATGGAAGTCGAAGTCAGCGCCGAGGCCAAGGACAAGCGGCTCAACCGCCTTGTCGCGATCACCGTGGTCGTACTGTCGGTGTTCATGGGGCTGTGCGGGATCAAGGACGGCAATATCGTCCAGGGGATGCAGGCGGCGCAGGCGTCGTCGGTCGACACGTGGAACGAATATCAGGCCGCGCGCACCAAACAGCATATCGCCGAGGCGACGCGCGCAGAGATCGCGCTGCTCGCCACCGACCCGGCCAAGGCCGCGCCGGTGCTCGCCGGGTACGACCGCGACATCGCCAAATATGCCGCCGAGGCGCCGAAGCTGGCGGCGGACGCCAAGGCGCAGTCCGACGCGTACGACGCGCTCAACGTCCATGACGACCAGTTCGACGCCAGCGACGCCGCGATCTCGACCGCGATCTCGGTCGCGGCGGTGGCGGCGCTGGCCGAGGCCGGGTGGCTGCTCGGGGTGGCGTGGGTGTTCGGCGCGTTCGGGATGTTCATGGGGCTGTGCGGGTTTTTCGGGTGGGGGTTCCATCCGGCGGTGCTGAGCGGGTTGCTCGGGTGACCGATGACCAACGCCTCCTAGCGCCCGTGCGGCGCATCATTCGGCCGCTGTGGATCGCCAGCGCCGCGCTAATTGGCGTGCTGGAGGCATCACCTGCGTCGGCGTGTATGGAATCCGCTGGCCACATGAGCGTATTCTTTGCGTCGAGGCCAGCCAAAGTGCCTCCCGAAATCGTCGTGCTTAAGGTCGAGGCGCCCGCCGATGCCAAAGATATCGGCGGCATGGACGTTGCGCTGCTTGAGTCTGCCGACGGCGTGCGCGGCATGACGCGGGTTAGAGTTCTGGTCGAGACGCATTCGCAAGACTGCAAAGAATATAATTTAGGTTTGGTTGGACGCCCGGCCTACATTTTTGGCAATTACGAGCGGATAAAGAACGGGCCAGTTTTTTTTAGAGCGCGCTGGTTGCCAACCCAATATCCCATCAGGCGACGTGGCAGCCCTTGGGAATCCTACGTTGTTGATCCCGCCTATCTGCCAGCACCAGAAAAGAAATGACCGACGACGACCGCCTCCTCGCGCCGCTGCGCAAGCCCGACGACGTCGATGCCGCGCTGCGCCCCAAGACGCTCGACGAGTTCGTCGGGCAGAAGGCGGCGCGCGAAAACCTCCGTGTGTTCATCGCGGCGGCCAAGGCGCGCGGCGAGGCGCTCGACCATGTGCTGTTCTTCGGGCCGCCGGGGCTCGGCAAGACAACGCTCGCGCAGATCGTCGCGCGCGAGATGGGGGTGGGGTTCCGCGCGACATCCGGGCCGGTCATCGCCAAGTCGGGCGACCTCGCCGCGTTGCTGACCAATCTCGAGGATGGCGACGTGCTGTTCATCGACGAGATCCACCGGCTCGCGCCCGCGGTCGAGGAAATCCTCTACCCGGCGATGGAGGACCGCGCGCTCGATCTGATGATCGGCGAGGGGCCGTCGGCGCGCTCGGTGCGGATCGACTTGCCGCGCTTCACTTTGGTCGGCGCGACGACGCGGCAGGGGTTGCTGACGACCCCGTTGCGCGATCGCTTCGGCATCCCTGTGCGGCTCAATTTCTACACCGTCGACGAGCTCCAGCGCGTCGTCACCCGCGCCGCCAGCCTGCTTGACCTCCACGTCGCCCCCGACGGCGCACAGGAGATTGCGCGGCGCGCGCGCGGCACGCCGCGTATCGCCGGGCGGCTGCTGCGCCGGGTGCGCGACTTCGCGCATGCCGCCGGGCACGAAACGGTCGATGCTGCGGCGGCCGACGCCGCGCTGACTCGGCTCGAGGTCGACAAGCTTGGGCTCGACGCGATGGACCGGCGCTATCTGACGATGATCGCCGATATCTATCGCGGCGGCCCGGTCGGTGTGGAGACGCTCGCGGCGGGCTTGAGCGAGCCGCGCGACACGATCGAGGAGGTGATCGAGCCGTATCTGATCCAGCTCGGCCTAGTCGCCCGCACCGCGCGCGGACGCTGTCTCAACGCGGGCGGCTGGAAGCATCTCGGGCTCAATCCGCCCAAGGATGTGCAGGACGGGTTGTTCGATCAGCCCCCGATCAAATAGACCGCCAACCCCGCGGTTCCGCCGAACAGGAACGCGACCAGGATCCCCACGATCCCCGACACGAAACCGCCTTGGCGGCGCTTGGCGAAGGCGGCGCGCTGGCCCGGCTTGCCCAGCTTGAGCTCGATGAACCCCGCCAGCGCGCCGCCGATCGCGGTCAGCACCATCGTCACCAGCGCGCCCAACGGCCGGTGTGCCACCGTCGCCAGGATCGCCGGAATGATCACCGCGAACGGTGCTGCCATCAGCAAGGCCGCGGTCAGCTTGGCGGTATCGACTGATTCCTTGTGGACCGGCGCGACGGTGATCAGGTCGGGCGCGTCCTCGGCCGATACGGTCAGCCAGGCGAGGCTGCCCGCCAACTGAGTCGCGACCAGCACGCTCGCGAAGGCGAGGCTCGGCGCGAACAGCTTGCCGCCGCCCTGCATCGCGCCCAGCACGATCGGCGCCATATAGACCAGCCGCAACACCATCTGAAATAGGAGCGCGGGATCGCGCGCGAGCAGCCGCCATTCCTTCGCCAGCACCGACCGGAACAGCCCGGCGTGGAACAGCCGCGCGGTCGCCTTGCCCGTCGGTTTCGAGCGCGACAGCGTCATCGTCGCATCCTGATACCCGCTCAGGAACAGCCGCCGCAGCACCAGCCCGGCGCCCGCGAAGAGCCCGATGCCCACGACCAGCATGACCGTGAGCGACAGCACATCGCCGAACGCGGCGTGGCCTGGGATGCCGCTCCACCCGATATAGCCCAACCCGCGTTCATGGAATTCGCGGAAGGTCCGCTCGATCGACGATTCGCGGCCATGCTGCCCACGGTTCAGCTGGGAGATCAGGAAGATCGCGCCGCCCAGCATCGCGGCGGAAACTTGCCCGACGGTCCGTGCGGCGCGCGGTCCGGCAAGCTTCGCCAACACCAACGTGATCGCGATGCCAACCGCCGACGCCGTCATCGCCAGCGCCGCCAGCACGCCCGCTACGCCGAGCAGCCCGGGATGCCCCAGCACCGCAACGGGTACCGCCAAGGGCAGGATCAGCAGCGCATAGACGGTCACGATCGCCCCGGCGATCCCGACCAGCTTGGCGAGCAGCACCGTCCGCCCGTCGATCGGCGCGGTGAACATCAGGTCGAGGTCGCGGCGCTCGTACAAGGTCTGCTGGCTGCCCAGGATCGCCTGCGTCGTCATGAACGACAGCATTACGACGACAGCGGCGAGCACACCGGTCCCGACCCAGGCGGTGAACGGAATCGGCACGTCCATCAGCCCCCAGGCGATGAAACACCCGCCCGCAAGCCACAGCCCGCCGAGCGCCAGCCCGAGCCACGCCGCCCATCCCTTGCTGCGGCCGCGCCACGCCAGCCGCAGCTCGTGCCGCGCCAGCCAGGCGAACGATCCGGGCGCGAGCGCCGCCATCAACCGCCGCTCGTCAGGCGGATGAAAGTGTCTTCCAGCGTCATCCCCTCGGTCCCCGCGCGGTCGCGCAGTTCGTCGAGCGTTCCCTCCGCCAGCAACTTGCCACCGCCGATGATGCCGATCCGGTCGGCCATTCGCTCGGCGACCTCCAGTATGTGCGTGGTGACGATCACCGTCTTGCCGCGCGCGACTTGCTCGGCGAGCGCGTCCTTGACCGCGCGCGCCATCGCCGCGTCGAGCCCGGTCAGCGGCTCGTCAAGGATCAGGAGCTTGGGATCGTGGATCAGTGCGGCGGCCAGCGCGACCTTCTGTTTCATGCCGCGCGAAAAGCCTTCGCAGCGCGTGTCGCGCTCGTCCCACAGATCGAGCCAGTGGAGCAGCCGCTCGGCTTCCTCCGCCGCGACGTGCGGGTCCATCCGCCACAGCCCGGCGACGAAGGCGAGATATTCGAGCGGGCTGAGCTTGTCGTACAGCATCGGCTCGTCGGGCAGCCACGCGGTGATCGCCTTGGCGGCGAGCGGATCGGCGCGCGCATCGACGCCGAAAATCTCGATGCTGCCCGCGTCGGGCCGGGTCAGCCCGACCGCCATGCGAAGTGTCGTGGTCTTGCCCGCGCCGTTGGGGCCGAGCAGCGCGTAAAGCTGGCCGGCGGCGATCTCTAGATCGAGTCCGGTGATGACGGGTTTGTCGAACGCCTTGGAAAGGCCGCGAATCTTGAGGGCAGGGGTCATGCGGCGGTGTTCTAGCTGACCATTACGCCTCGTCCAGTGCGAACAACTGCTCGACCGGCTTGCCGATCGCCGCGGCCAGCTTGAGCGCCAGGATCGTCGAGGGTACGAACACGCCGTTTTCGACCGTGTTGATCGTCTTGCGGCTGACCCCGACGCGCTCGGCCAGTTCGGCCTGCGTCCAGCCGAGCCGCGCGCGTTCGTCGCGCAAGATGTTGGTCAGGCCCTCAGCCATCCTTGAGCGCGCGGCGTTCGAGCAGGCCGAAGCGCAGCAATGCGGCGGCGATGCCGATCGTCATCAGCGTATGGATCGTCTCGCGCGCGCTGAGCTGTTCGAACAGCGACAGGACATACAGTCCGATCGCGCTCACCATCGTTGCGAGGAAGCCGACGCTGAGTCCCGCGGCACGATTGGCGCGGGTGCTTTCGTCGTTGGCCAAGGCCCGAACTGCCGCGCTTTGGAACAAGCTGCCGCCGGTCGTGAGCAAGACGAGCAGCACCGTCGACATCATCAGCCATCCGCTGATCGCGATGTAATTCACCAGCCGCCTTCCGTCGTCCATCCGCGGGCCGCTGAAATAGATCGCCTGCTGCGCCACGAAGATCGCGGCCATCGTCGGCATCATCCGCGCGCGGCGCCGCACCAGCTGGTCAGCGGTTTCTGTATCGGTCATCATCGTCCCCTTTGTAACTTACAGGTTACATGTAACCCACAGGTTACACCGGCGCAAGGGGCAAAATGCGCGACCAAATGGGTTTGCCTCGCGAGTCCGGCCCGCTAGAGCCTTAACCATGACCGCCGCCGTCACCGATCAGCCCGTCGAAGGACGCTTCGACGGACGCGAGCATCGATTCCCGGTGCGCGTCTATTTCGAGGACACCGATCTATCGGGGGTGGTCTATCACGCCAATTACCTGCGCTTCATGGAGCGCGCGCGGTCGGACATGCTGCGGCTGGTCGGGGTCGATCAGCGCGGCGTGATGGAGGCGGGCGGGGGCGCGTACGCGGTCGCCGACCTCAGCATCAAATATCACCGTCCGGCCAAGCTCGACGATGCGCTCGTCGTGGTGTCGCGGCTCACCCGGTTGCGTGCCGCGGCGGTCGCCATTCATCAGCGAGTCATGCGCGGTGACGAAACACTCACCGAGGCGGACGTGACGGCGGCGCTGGTCGCGCCCGACGGGCGGCCGAAGCGGCAGCCCGCCGAATGGGCGGCGGCGTATGAGAAACTGATCTGGACAGGGGAATAAGACCGTAATGCACTGGAGTTTCGACCTTTCGCCGAACTCGACTTCGCCGCTGGCGTTGCTGCTCCACGCCGATATTGTGGTGCAGATCGTGATGGCTGGCTTGCTGATCGCGAGCATCTGGACCTGGGCGATCATCATCGGATCGGCGGGGAAACTGTCCGCGACGCGCAAGCAAATCAGCAAGTTCGAAAGCGATTTCTGGAAGGCCGACGATATCGACGCCTTCTACAAGCGCGAGGGCGACAGCGAGCTGCCCGTCGCCAAGGTGTTCGCCGCCGGCGTCACCGAATGGCGCCGATCGACCGCGGGCGGGATCGTCGACCGCGACGGCGTGCGCGAACGGCTGGCGACGGCGATGGGATCGGCGGTAGCGAACGAGACCGACAAGCTCGCCGACCGGCTCAACATCCTGGCGACGGTCGGGTCGGTCGCGCCGTTCGTGGGGCTGTTCGGCACGGTGTGGGGCATCATGACCACGTTTACCGCGATCGCCGCGCAGCAGAACACCTCGCTGGTGACGGTCGGCCCCGGCATCGCCGAGGCTTTGTTCGCGACCGCGATCGGCCTGTTCGCGGCGATCCCCGCGGTGATCGCGTACAACCGCTTCAGCCATGCGGTGAACAAGATCGAGGCGCGGCTCAACCGCTTCGCCGATGGCTTCCACGCCACCTTGAGCCGCCAGCTCGAGGCGAAGCGCTAAAGTGGCGATGTCGCTCCCCTCCGCCCGCGGCAAGGGCCGGCGCGCCCCGATGGCGGACATCAACGTCACGCCGTTGGTCGACGTGATGCTGGTGCTGTTGATCATCTTCATGGTCACCGCCCCGCTGATGACGGCGGGCGTACCGGTCAATCTGCCCGACAGCCGCGCCAAGGCGCTGGAGCAGGACAAGAAGCCGGTGGCGATCTCGATCGAACGCGACGGCACGATCTACCTCGACGACAAGCAGGTCGCCGAGGATGCGTTGCCCGACGCACTCGCGGCAATCGCCGCGAAGCGCGATACCGACGGCAAGCCGCCGCAAATGCTGCTGCGCGCCGACAAGGGTCTCGATTACGGGCGCGTGATGGCGGTGATGGGCGACCTCAATCGCGCCGGGCTCAACCGCGTGTCGCTGGTGTCGAACGTCAAGGTCGAGCGGTGACCGCAATCGCCGCCTCACCGATGATGCCCCCCGGGCGGCAATCCGTGAAGCAGGATCGCGGAATCGAATTCGCGGTGTCGGCGGTGCTGCACATCGTCGTGTTCGCCGGCCTGTCGATGGTGCTGCTCGTGCCGCGCGCGCCACCGCCGCCGCCCGCGCCGATGGACGTGACGATCGCCGACGATGTCGGGCTGCAGGCAGCCGCGCCGCAGAGCCTGACTCCGCCCGCGCAAAGCCAGGCGCCCGATCTCGGCAAGCCCGAGGATGCCGCGCCTGCCGCACCCGCGCCCGAGGCGGCCGAGCCCGCGCCGCCCAAGCCGCAACCCGCCGCCGCGCCGCCACCTAAGCCCGCCGAAATCGCCAAGCCGCAGCCTAAGAAGATCGCCCCGCCCGCGCCGCAAGCCGCCAAGGCACCCGCGCGGCCCGCACCGTCGTCGGCGCTCGCGAAGATCGTTGGCCGAGGCAGCGGCGTCACACCCGGCGCGACCGCCAATCGCCCACGCGGTCCTGCGCTGGGCGGGGTGATGAGCGGACTTGGCACGATTCCGAACAACTCGAAATCGATCACGCCGCAAGCGACGATGACCGGGGCGGCAAGAGCCAGCATCAACGGCAAGATCGCCGAGCAAATCCAGCCGTGTGCGCTCAACCACAAACTGCCGCCAACGCCGGGGATCGACCGAGTCCGGGTCATCGTGCGCCTCAGTTTTGCACGTGACGGCAATTTGTCCGCTCCGCCGCAGATCGTCCGGATCGAGGGCCTTAACGATGATACCGAGCGTTACGCGGACCTCGTGCGGCGAAGCGCCCTCGCGACATTCAGCGACAGGGCATGTCTGCCGATCCGCGGTTTGCCGGCCGACCTTTACGACGTTCCGGGCGGTTGGCGCAGCGTGCCGCTGGGTTTCAGGCTACCAGGATAAGATATGATGATGATGCGTAATCTGCTTTCAATCGCCGTCATCGGCCTGCTGGCCGTGGGTTCTCCTGCCGCCGCGCAAGTTGCGTCGCCGCCAACGGCGCCGCAAACCGAGGAACCGATCGTTGACGTGATCGGCGGCATCTCCGCGCCGATGGGGATCGCCATTCCGCCGATGCCGACTTCGGATGTCGTCTCCACGCCGGCCGGCCCGACCGACCAGCTCGGCCGTCAGCTCGCCGATGTCATCACCGGCGACCTCAAGAATTCGGGGCTGTTCAAGCCGCTTCCTGCCGGCCAGCTCCTGAACGTCCCGTTCGCCGAGGCGACCTCGCCCAACTACGGCAGCTGGAGCGCCACCGGCGCGACCGCGTTGGTCCAGGGCTACGTCCGCGCGAACGGCAACGGCACGCTGACCGTCGGCTGCTACCTCTACGACACCGCGCAGCAGCGCGAATTGTCGCGGCAAGGCTATATCGTCCCGTTCGGCGAATGGCGCCGCGCCGCGCACAAATGCGCCGACATGGTCTATACGCGGCTGACCGGCGAGGGGCCCTATTTCGACAGCCGCGTTGTCTATGTTTCGGAGACGGGGCCCAAGGGCAAACGGATCAAGCGGCTCGCTTTGATGGATCAGGACGGGTTTAACGGCCGCTTCCTGACCAACGGCCAGACGATTGTGCTGACCCCGACCTTGTCGCGCGACCAGCGCCGGATCGCGTATCTGTCGTACCTCGACAAGAAGCCGACGATCTACGTCTACGACATCGCCAGCGGCCGCCAGACCAAGCTCGTCACCGACGTCAGCCTGGCGTTCGCGCCGCGCTTTTCGCCCAACGGCCAGTGGATCCTTTTCTCGATGGCGCAAGGCGGCAATACCGACCTTTACCGCATCCCGTCGGGCGGGGGGCAGTGGCAGCGGCTGACCACATCGCCCGGGATCGACACCGGCGGCAGCTATTCGCCCGACGGCAATCGCATCGTGTTCGAGAGCGATCGCTCGGGGGCGCAACAGCTTTACGTGATGAATGCCGACGGATCGAACCAGCAACGCATCAGCTTCGGCAACGGACGCTACGCCACCCCGGCGTGGAGCCCGCGCGGCGATTTGATCGCCTTCACCAAAATGGGCGGCGGGTTCCATGTCGGGATCATGTCGCCGTCGGGCGGCGGCGAGAAGATGCTGACCGACGGCTGGCAGGATGAGGCGCCGAGCTGGGCGCCCAACGGCCGCGTGATCATGTTCTTCCGCTCGACCGAGGGCGGATCGGGGGTCGCCGATCTGTGGTCGGTCGACCTGACCGGCGTCAACGAACGCCGCTTGCCCACCCCATTCGACGGATCGGACCCGAGCTGGGGCCCCATTCGCACCGATTGATCGTTTATCACGCCAAAGAAGGAGTACCGACAATGGCCCGTGCCACCACCAAGCTGATCCTGCTCGCTGCGCTCGTCGCGATCGCGGGCTGCGCATCGAAGCGGCCAAAGGTGCTGCCACCCTCCGCCGGCGATAACCCGGTGACCGACACCAGCGGCGCGAACGGCGGCAACACCGTCATCCCGGGCAGCGCGCAGGACTTCCAGCGCTCGGTGATGAGCGACACGATCCACTTCGCGCTCGACATGTACGATATCGACGCGACCTCGCGCTCGATCCTCGATACGCAGGCGGTGTGGCTGACCAAATGGCCCGACCGCCGCATCACGATCGAGGGGCATGCCGACGAACGCGGTACGCGCGAATACAACCTAGCGCTCGGAGACCGGCGCGCGAATGCCGCGAAGAACTATCTCGCTGCCAAGGGCATCAACCCGGCGCGGATCACGACGATCAGCTACGGCAAGGAACGTCCGATCGCACTGGGAAGTGACGAGGCAAGCTGGGCGCAGAACCGCCGCGCGGTGACGATCGTGCTGCAGTAAGCGTCATTCCCCTCCCGCTTGCGGGAGGGGCAAGGGGAGGGCGTGTTTCTCCCCGCAGCGTTATGACAGGCCCTCCCCCGACCCCTCCCGCAAGCGGGAGGGGAGATTCCGCTTGCGACTCGCTCAATCCCGATATAAATGTGATATCACAATAACGGGAGGGCCCCATGGCCAGCATCGCTTCGGACACCATCACCAGGAATACCGCGCTCAACCTGTCGCACGAGCGGCCAGCATCGACATCGAGCGGCTATCTGATGCTGCTCGTCATGCTGATCGCGATCGTCGTGGCGATCTTCGGCGCGACTCAGATCGACGCCGATGCCGCGGTCGGCGTGCCGCTGCTGCTGTTCGGCGCGCTGACCTTCGCATTCGTCATGCCGGGCTTCTACATGCTCCAGCCCAACCAGGCGGTCGCGATCACCCTGTTCGGCAGCTACAAGGGCACCGACCGCTCGACCGGATTGCGCTGGGTCGTGCCGTGGTACGGCAAGAAAAAGGTCTCGGCGCGCGCGAACAACATCATTTCGGACAAGATCAAGGTCAACGACCTGCGCGGCAACCCGATCGAGATCGCGGCGCAAGTCGTGTGGCGCGTCACCGACACCGCGCAGGCGCTGTTCGACGTCGACGATTACAAGGCGTTCGTGATGGTCCAGATCGAGGCCGCCGTCCGCACGATCGGCTCGCGTTATCCGTACGACGATTTCGAGCATCAGGAAGTCACGCTGCGCGGCAACCACGACCAGGTTGGTGTCGAGCTGCGGCAGGAACTGATTAACCGGCTGACGATGGCGGGAATCACCGTCGACGAATGCGGCTTCACGCACCTCGCTTATGCGCAGGAAATCGCCGGGGCGATGCTGCGGCGCCAGCAAGCGCAGGCGGTGGTCGCAGCGCGCCAGACTTTGGTCGAGGGCGCGGTAGGCATGGTCCAGATGGCGCTCGAGCAATTGTCGGCGAAGAACGTCGTCGAGCTCGACGACGAGCGCCGCGCGGCGATGGTCAGCAACCTGATGGTCGTGCTGTGCGGCGAACGCGACACGCAGCCGATCGTCAACGCCGGCTCGCTGTATCAATAAGCGCGTAACCGATGGCCGCTCCCCCCAAAAAGGCGTTCCCGTTGCGCCTCGACCCCGCGCTGTACGCGGCGATCGAGCGCGCGGCGGCGAGCGACCTCAGGAGCGTCAACGCCCAGGTTGAATGCCTGTTGCGCGAGGCGTTGGGGCGGCGCGGGGTGAAACTGGCGGAACCGGTCCGCGCCAAGCGCGGGCGGCCGGCAAAGGAGAAAGACGATGAGTGATGGAGACTGGTTCGCGCCGAAACGCTTCGGCTATGGCTCGAGCTTGCCGATCGCTTGGCAGGGATGGGCGGTGCTGATCGGCTATATCGCCGTGTTGACGGCGGCGGGTATTACCTTGCTTCCACGGCACTGGGCGCTGTGGGCCACGATCATCGCGCTCGCGACGCTGACGCTGACGATCATCTGCGCGCAGCATACGCGCGGGGGCTGGCAATGGCGCTGGGGCGGGAAGGAATAAGCGCTTCGATACCCCGTGAAGTTTGGGCTCAACCCAGCGCTCCATCGAGTATTTTCGCCAACCTGAGCCCGCCGCGTTTGACCTCAAGCCGCACGGTTGGCACCAGCCGCTCGATCGTCGCGTTGTCGAGTTTGACGCGGGTTGGGGTCGGCCCGCACGGATCGCCGCCGATCGCTGTTGCATAGGTCACGTCACGCGCGACCTGCCAGCTTTCGCGACTCCAGTCGACGACATCGCCCGCTGCTACCGCGCGACGTACGGCTAACGGGTAGCGCCGCACGAGGCTCGGCCCGGTCGAGATCGCGCGCTCCGCCAGATACCCGTCCCAGATCGAATGCAAATTGAGCCGGCTCGCGGTGAACGTCCCGTAATCGGCCTTGACGTCGTTGCCGCCCTTGTCGCCCTTTTCGCCGGCGTGGAGCGGCTGGTGCAGGTCGCCGACGAAGTGGATCAGGAACACCAGCGCACGAACGCGGTCGGCGGTCGGCGCCCGGCGGTCCCTGAGCAATTTGGCGTCGCGGACGATCTGCGCCGACACGCAATTGTCGCCCTTGCACGCTTCGATCAGGTCGAACGGCTGGCAGATATTGACGTCCTGATAGTGCCAGGCGTTGGTCTCGCCGAACTTCTGCCTGCCGTCGGGGTTCTTGATCCCCTTGATGCAATCCGCCCACACCGCCGCGTCGTCGATCGTCCCGGCCTTGCATTCGGGGGTGCCGAGCAATTTCTGTTGGCGCAACAACACGAGGATGCGAGCGCGGGTCGCGGGCTTGATGTTGGCCCAGGCGATCTCGGCGATGGTCTGGTGGCCATACTCCCAATAGGCGCCGGCGGGCGTGGCGATCAGGAGTGCGCTCAGCGCGGCGAAGAAGGGGAGGAGGCGCTTCATGGCGTCAGCGCCTACGCCTGCATCGCGCGGCGCTCAATCCTCGTCGTCGTACAACGCCACGATGCGAGCGCCGGCCGACCCTGCACGGCCGCGATAGAGACTCGCGGTGGTGAAGCTCCACGCCGCGTCGCCGCGCGCATCGGTCACGATCACCCCGCCGGTGCCGCCGAGCGCCTTGACCTCGCTCATCACCTCGTCGGCCGCAACCTGCAGTCTTTCGCCGAGAAACCGGACGCGGGCGTTAATCTGGAACGCAACGGTTTCGCGGATGAAGAACTCGCCTGCGCCGGTGCACGACACCGCCGCACCCCGGTCGTCGGCATAAGTGCCAGCCCCAATCAGCGGCGAATCGCCAATCCGGCCCCAGCGCTTGCCGGTGACGCCGCCCGTCGAGGTCGCCGCGGCGACATGGCCGCGCCT
>NZ_JAQGKZ010000036.1 GCF_028289855.1 Sphingomonas bacterium
CCCCCCCCCCCGGTGGGGGGGGGGGCCGGGGGGGGGCCCTCCCGGTACCCTCGAGCGGTTCACCTAGTGGAGAGCGGGAGCCCACCCCCAACCCCCTCCCGCAAGCGGGAGGGGGCTCGAGCGACCGCCCGCATGTCGTCGCGATCGACTACGGCGCCAAGCGCAACATCTACCGCAACCTCGTCCAGGCCGGTGCCAAGGTCAGCGTCGTCCCCGCGACCGCGAGCTTCGATCAGGTCATGGCGCTCAAGCCCGACGGGCTCTTCCTGTCGAACGGCCCGGGCGATCCCGCCGCGACCGGGGAGTATGCCGTCCCCGTGATCCGGCAGTTGCTCGACACCGGCATCCCGCTGTTCGGCATCTGCCTCGGCCATCAATTGCTCGGGCTGGCGGTGGGCGCGACCACGACCAAGATGTTCCAGGGCCACCGCGGCGCCAACCATCCGGTCAAGCGGCTGAGCGACGGCGCGGTCGAGATCACCAGCATGAACCACGGCTTCGCGGTCGAACGCGACAGTTTGCCGGCGAACGCCCGCGAGACGCACGTATCGCTGTTCGACGGATCGAACGCCGGGCTCGAGCTGACCGACAAACCCGCGTCCAGCGTCCAGTACCACCCCGAAGCGAGCCCGGGGCCGCAGGACAGCTTCTATCTGTTCGAGCGGTTTGTGGGGATGTTGAAATGAAATGGCCCAGCTTGGGAAAGGCGCTCTCCGCCTATCCGCGCAAAAATATCCTTACGCCGCTGTTGTGGCTTTCTGGGATTACGTTTCCAATTAGCGTCGCTGCATTTTGTATTTTACCAACCCCCAAAGATTACGTCGCGCTAGCGTTGGGGTCGCTTCCGGTCTTAGCATCACTGTATTTCTACAGATATTGGTCAAAAGCGGATGCTGACAGACTGCAAACAGAAGGTTTTCGCATTCAGCTTGAGGCTTACGCTCGGATGCCACCAGCTATAGGCGATGCGCGATCTGTTGTTGAAATCGCTGGCCCAACGAAACTTATAGCTAATCCCTCATCCGGTCAGGAGGGAAAGTGATGTATAATACCTTCATTCTTAATTATGAACCGCAGATGAGCGACCCATCTCCAATTCGATTAATCGAGTTTGTAAGGTCAAATTTCTATACGTATCAGTATATGACGCCTTTTTTTAGCGTAATCATTGTAAAGTCTACGGCGACGTTGGAGCAAATGATCAAAAGCTACAATCCGTTCTTAAGCCCTAACAATTTCCTTCTTACGCAAGTTGCTCCGAGCATGGTTAATGGCCTTTTGCCTACTAACTATTGGCAGTGGATCAACGCTGAAGCTCCTCCTCCGCTAATCAGCAGTTCATAATGCCCAAACGCACCGATATTTCCTCGATCCTCGTCATCGGCGCCGGCCCGATCGTCATCGGCCAGGCGTGCGAGTTCGATTATTCGGGGACGCAAGCGATCAAGGCGCTGAAGGAAGAGGGCTATCGCATCGTCCTGGTCAATTCGAACCCGGCGACGATCATGACCGACCCCGACCTCGCCGACGCGACCTATGTCGAGCCGATCACGCCCGAAATCGTCGCCAAGATCATCGAGAAGGAGCGCCCCGACGCGGTGCTGCCGACGATGGGCGGCCAGACCGCGCTCAACACCGCGCTGGCGCTGTTCAACGACGGCACGCTGGCGAAATTCGGCGTCCAGATGATCGGCGCCGATGCCGAGGCGATCGACAAGGCCGAGGACCGGCTGAAGTTCAAGGACGCGATGACCAAAATCGGCCTCGAAAGCGCGCGCTCGGCGATCGCGCACTCGGAGGCCGAGGCGCTGGCGGGGCTGGAGAAGACCGGGCTGCCCGCGATCATCCGCCCGTCGTTCACGCTCGGCGGGACCGGGGGCGGGGTTGCGTATAATCGCGACGAATTCCTCGACATCGTCCGCAAGGGGCTCGACGCCTCGCCCACCAGCGAAGTGCTGATCGAGGAGTCGCTGCTCGGCTGGAAGGAATATGAGATGGAGGTGGTCCGCGACCGCGCGGACAATTGCATCATCATCTGCTCGATCGAGAATATCGACCCGATGGGGGTGCACACGGGCGATTCGATCACCGTCGCGCCGGCGCTGACGCTGACCGACAAGGAATATCAGATCATGCGCAACGCGAGCATCGCGGTGCTGCGGGAAATCGGCGTCGAAACAGGCGGTTCGAACGTCCAGTTCGCGGTCAATCCGAAGGACGGGCGGCTCGTCGTGATCGAGATGAACCCGCGCGTTTCGCGCTCCTCCGCGCTGGCGTCGAAGGCGACCGGGTTCCCGATCGCCAAGGTCGCGGCGAAGCTGGCGGTGGGCTACACGCTCGACGAGATCGTCAACGACATTACCGGCGCGACGCCGGCGAGCTTCGAGCCGACTATCGATTACGTCGTCACCAAGATTCCGCGGTTTGCATTCGAGAAGTTCAAGGGCGCCGAAGCGGTGCTGTCGACCGCGATGAAGTCGGTCGGCGAGGTGATGGCGATCGGGCGCAACATCCATGAGAGCATGCAGAAGGCGTTGCGCGGGCTCGAGACCGGGCTGTCTGGGTTCAACATCGTCGATCATTTGGTCGGCGCGCCCAGGGACGAGATCGAGGCCGCGCTTGCGGTGGCGACCCCCGACCGGCTGCTCGTCGCGGCGCAAGCGTTGCGCGAAGGCTTCACGGTGGCCGAGGTGCACGCCATCGCGAAGTACGACCCGTGGTTTCTCGAGCGGATCGCCGAGATTATCGCGGCCGAGAACGAGGTGCTCGACAACGGCCTGCCGCAGGACGCGGTGGGGATGCGGCGGCTCAAGTCGATGGGCTTCTCCGACAAGCGGCTGGGGTATCTCGCGCTGACCTCGGCGGGGCTGCGCGACCGCTATCAGTCGCGGGGCGGGCTGATCCACGACGCGGTCAAGGCGATGGTGGGCGGGACCAACGAAGACGAAGTGCGCGCGCTGCGGCACAAGCTCGGCGTTCGGCCGGTGTTCAAGCGGATCGACACCTGCGCGGCGGAGTTCGACGCCAAGACGCCGTATATGTACTCGACTTATGAAGCTCCCAGCTTCGGCGAGCCCGAATGCGAGAGCGCACCCACGACCCGCCGCAAGATCGTCATCCTGGGCGGCGGGCCGAACCGGATCGGGCAGGGGATCGAGTTCGATTATTGCTGCTGCCACGCCTGTTTCGCGCTGGCGGACGCCGGGTTCGAAACGATCATGGTCAATTGCAACCCTGAGACGGTGAGCACTGACTATGACACCAGTGACAGGCTCTATTTCGAGCCGTTGACCGCCGAAGACGTGCTGGAAATCCTGCATGTCGAGCAACAGGCGGGCGAACTCGTCGGGGTTATCGTCCAGTTCGGCGGGCAGACTCCGCTCAACCTGGCACGCGCTCTGGAGAAGGCGGGCATCCCGATCCTCGGCACCTCGCCCGACGCGATCGACCTGGCCGAGGATCGCGAGCGGTTTGCGGCGCTGGTCAACAAGCTCGGGCTGCTCCAGCCGTCGAACGGCATCGCGCGCAGCCGCGACGAGGCGGTCGCGGTGGCCGAGCGGATCGGTTATCCGGTGCTGATGCGCCCCAGTTACGTGCTTGGCGGGCGGGCGATGGAGATCGTCGACGGCCGCCCGCAGCTCGACGAATATATCCAGACCGCGGTACAGGTGTCGGGCGACTCGCCGGTGCTGATCGACCAGTATCTGCGCGACGCGATCGAGGTCGATGTCGATGCGATCTGCGATGGGACCGACGTCGTGGTGGCCGGTGTGCTCCAGCATATCGAGGAGGCCGGCGTCCATTCGGGCGACAGCGCGTGCTCGATCCCTCCTTATTCGCTGTCGGATGCGATCGTCGCCGAAATCGAGCGTCAGACCGTGGCGCTGGCGCATGCGCTGAGCGTCGTCGGCCTCATGAACATTCAGTTCGCGGTCAAGGACAATTGCGTCTATCTGATCGAGGTCAATCCGCGCGCCAGCCGGACGGTGCCGTTCGTCGCCAAGGCGATCGGGTCGCCGATCGCCAAGATCGCCAGCCGCGTGATGGCGGGCGAGAAGCTGGCGGACCTGCCAAAGGTCGACCGCGACATTCCCTATTTCGCGGTCAAGGAAGCCGTGTTCCCGTTCAATCGCTTCCCCGGGATCGACCCGGTATTGTCGCCCGAGATGAAATCGACCGGCGAGGTGATGGGCATCGACGTGGATTTCACCGCGGCGTTCGGCAAGGCCGAGCTTGGCGCGGGCACGATCCTGCCCGAGGGCGGGACGGTGTTCGTCAGCGTCAAGGACAGCGACAAGCCGGTCGTACTGCCCGGGGTGCGCGCGCTCGCCGATTTCGGCTTCACCATCGTCGCGACCGGCGGGACGGCGGATTATCTCGCCGAGCACGGCGTCCCGGTCGAGCGGATCAACAAGGTGGCGCAGGGCCGGCCGCACATCGTCGACCGCGTGGTCGATGGCGGGATCGACATGATCTTCAACACGACCGAAGGCTGGCAATCGCTCAAGGATTCCAAGCCGATCCGCGTCGCCGCGCTCGGCCAGCGGATTCCGTACTTCACCACCGCGCCGGCCAGCGTCGAGGCGGCGAAGGCGATCGTCGGGCTTTCCACGCGCTCACTTGAAGTCCGCCCGCTTCAATCTTATCATTCGCACTCGCACAATTGATCCCCACATAGAGAAACAAGGTGCGGGCGGTCCTTTCAGGGTCGCTTGGGAGTGAACTTTTCGTAAGGGACAAGAGTGATGGCGACCGTCGAGAAGATGCCGATGCTGCAGGAGGGCTATGAAAAGCTCCACGCGGATCTGCGCCGGCTCAAAGAGGAACGCCCGCTGATCGTCGACGCGATCGAGGAAGCGCGCGCACACGGCGACCTGTCGGAAAACGCCGAATATCACGCCGCCAAGGAACAGCAGGGCCAGAACGAAGCGACGATCTCGGACATCGAGGGCAAGCTGAGCCGGGCCCAGATCATCGATCCCAGGGAATTGTCGGGCGACAAGGTCGTGTTCGGCGCGACGGTCACGATGCTCGATGAGAACGACAAGCCGGTCCGCTATCAGATCGTCGGCGAAACCGAGGCCGATGCGAGCAAGGCGCGCATTTCGTACAATTCGCCGATCGGCCGCGCGCTGATCGGGCGCAAGGTCGACGAAGAGGTCGAAGTGTCGGTGCCCGCGGGCGACCGGTACTACGTCGTCAGCAAGATCGAGTTCATTTGAGCCGGTTCGAGCCGCCGCCCGGAATCAATCTGCCGCGCGGGCGCGTCACCGACGCGCTGGTCGCGGTCATCTTCGTCACCGCCGTTTTGCAACTGGTGACCGTGATCGCGGCGGCGGTTGCGGGGTTCGGATTCATGCCGTTCTTCGTTGTTGCCGGGCAATGGCAAACCGACCCCTTGCGTGTGGCGGTGTCGCCGCTGGTGTCGCAATTTCTATTGTCGAGCGTCGTGATGACGCTGTTCAACACCATCCTGATGTTGATCGTCGGGCGCTATGTCGAAAAATCGATCGGGCCGGTCGGGCTGATCGCGACGTTCGTCGCGGGCGCCTATGGCGGCGCGCTGGCGCGGCTGGCGCTGACGCCGCATTCCTTCCTCATGACCGCGGATGCGAGCGCCGGGCTGTTCGCGTTGGTCGGCGCCTATCTCACGCTGTATGGCGTGCCCTATATCCTGCCGGTGCCGCGCCATTACGGCCGTTTCGCCCAGATCGGCGCGCTGGCCGGTTTCTGGATCGTCCTCCAGGTCGCCTTTATGCTGGCGTCCGGCGTGTTCGAACTCTCGCTGACCGTCGTCAATCCGCTCGGCGGGCTGATCGCGGGGATGATGGTGGCGCGCCCGCTGCTGCGTTTGCGGTACCGGAAGGCTTAGGCGGAGGCCTGCAGGTCCGGATCGGGCTCGAGCAGGCGGTGCAAATGCACCACCACGAACTTCATCTCGGCGTCGTCCACCGTGCGTTGCGCGGCGGCGCGCCACGCTTTCTCGGCACTCGCGAAATTGGGGAAGATGCCGACGACCTCGATCGTGTTTTCGTCGAAGTCGAGCGTCTGCGGATCCTTGACGCGGCCGCCGAACACGAGATGGAGCTTGCTCATGCGCGCGCCATATCGTGCTGCGGTGCGGCGCGAAAGCCTATTTGGCCTTGCGCGCTGTCTTCTTCGGTGCGGGCGCCTCGTCACGCGCGGCGAGCGCGGCTTCGCCGCCGGCCGACAGCGCTTTGCCGACCTGATCGAGCAGCTTGGTGACTTGCTTACGCGCGGCGTCCTTGCTCAGCGGGAGCGAGCCGAGTTCGGCCTTGGCGGCGTCTCTGGCTGCTTCGGCGGCCCCGGCAACCGCGCCGTTCAACCGCTTGCCCGTGGCACCGAGCAATTCGGTTTCGCGACGGCTCCTCGGCAGCAGCGCGCCAGCCGCCAGCCCGATCGCGATCCCGCCGGCGATCACCGCCAATGGATTGGCTTCCGCCGCCTTGCCGACGCGCCGCGCGGCCTTGCGCGTTTCGCCGAGCGCGTCGCTGGCGGTGCTGCGCGCGGAGGTCAGCGCGGTTTCCATGCGGCCGGCGGGCTTCTTGGTGGTCGTCTGCTCGGTCATCGGGGAATCCTCTTGAAGGGGGTGAGCATCATGTGTCGGTCGATTTGCGGCGGAACAAGCGCGCCAGCGGCTTGCGGGTCAAAAAAGCGGTCAATACGGCCACAACGCCCATCGTCGGCACCGGGTTGCGTTTGATCGTATCGACCCCGGCGCGGGCCATTTCGCCGCCGATTTCCTTGAGTTCCTCGACCGCGTCGCGCGCCAGCGCGCTCGGCTTGAGGCGCGACTGCAGTGCTACGACGGTATGTGCGAGTTGCTGCCGGCTTTCGGCCGACTGCGCCTCAGCCTTGGCCAGTTCGTCATCGATCAGGCTCACGGACGCTTATCCTTGTCCTTGATCTCTGTGGCCTTGCGCAACTGACCCACGGCCAGCCAGCCCAGCAATCCGGCCAACGCCAGTCCGGCCACCACGACGACCGCCGTCGCGCCGCCGGGGCCGAGCGGCTGGCGCAAGACGATCAACAACCCGACCAGTGCGGCAACCATCACGGCCTGGATCAGCGACAGTGCGATTACGCCGAGGATGATCGCATTGCGCGCCTCGTCGAGCCGTGAGAACAGCCGCGCGCGATAGAGTTTCAGTTCCGCCCGGACGAACTCCTCGCCATCGTCGATCAGCCTTGTGACCAGCGACGTGATGCTTTCTTCCTGGGGCGGCGGTCCCTCCTCCACGCGCGCGGCCGGGCCGGTCAGGCTTTTTTGTCGTCGGACGGAGCATCGAGCCCCGCCTTGACCAATCGCGCCAGCACGAAGCCGATCGCCGCCGCGGTGCCGATCGCGACCGCCGGGCTTTTCTTCACGAACTCGCGCGCCTCGTCGATGATGTCGTCGACCTGCTTCGACTGGAGTGACTTCGAGAAATTGGCCACCGCGTCGGCGGCCGAGCGGGCGTACTGACCGTATTGATCGCCGACCTTTTCGTCGACCGTGCCGGCGGCGTCGTGGAGCATCGCCGCGAGTTCATCGAGCGCACCGCCAGCCCGCGTTTTTCCGTCCTCGGCCGCAGCTTTGGCCTTGTCGCCGGCATCGTTGGCGAACTTGATGACATTGTCCTTGAGCGTCTGGACGCCTGCTTTGGCATCGGTCTTGGCGCCGGTGTCGTTATCGACGACCCTGGTGGCGGGTGTGTCGGTGGGTGCTGTGTCGGCCATGAAATCGATCCTTACTCTAACTCTTGCGACAACCAAGGCGGCTTCTGCCGGTTCCGTCCGTTCAAGCGAATTGCCCGAGGCAAACGAACCCGATAGAGCGCCGCCGCGACGCCCCTTGCCGGACTAATCTAGGAAGACCGTTCCATGACCGCAATCATCGACATGCATGCCCGCCAGATCATCGACAGCCGCGGCAACCCCACGGTCGAGGTCGAAGTGATGCTGGAAGACGGCAGTTTGGGCCGCGCGGCGGTCCCCTCGGGCGCCTCGACCGGCGCGCACGAGGCGGTCGAATTGCGCGACGGCGACAAGAGTCGGTGGGGCGGGAAGGGCGTCCAGAAGGCGGTCGATGCGGTCAACGGCGAGATCGCCGGCGCGATCCTGGGGCTCGACGCCGAGGACCAAGCCGAGGTCGATAATGCGATGATCGCGCTCGACGGCACGCCGAACAAGGCCCGACTGGGTGCGAACGCGATCCTCGGCGTCAGCCTCGCAACCGCCAAGGCCGCGGCCGATGCGCGGGGATTGCCGCTCTATCGCTATGTCGGCGGGGTCAACGCGCATGTCCTGCCGGTGCCGATGATGAACATCATCAACGGCGGCGAGCATGCCGACAATCCGATCGATTTCCAGGAATTCATGATCGTGCCGGTCGGCGCGTCCTCGCTGTTCGAGGCGGTGCGCTACGGGTCGGAGATTTTCCACACGCTCAAGAAGATGCTCCACGACCAGGGCTTGTCCACCGGCGTGGGCGACGAGGGTGGTTTCGCGCCCGACATTGCCAACACCACCAACGCGCTCGATTTCATCATGCGCGCGATCGAGGGGGCGGGGTATCATGCCGGCGACGATGTGATGCTCGCGCTCGACCCCGCCTCGACCGAGTTCTTTAAGGACGGCAAGTACAACATATCCGCCGAGAACAAGATACTGAGCCCGGCGGAGATGGCGGGCTATTACGCCGACCTCGTCGCACGCTACCCGATCTTCTCGATCGAGGACGGCATGGCCGAGGACGATTTTGAGGGCTGGAAGGCGTTGACCGACCTGGTCGGCGACAAGGTCCAATTGGTGGGCGACGATCTGTTCGTAACCAACCCGACGCGGCTGGCGGACGGGATCGAGCGGGGCTTGGGCAATTCGATTCTCATCAAGGTCAACCAGATCGGTACACTGACCGAGACGCTGGCGGCGGTGAGCATGGCGCAGCGCCATTCGTACACGGCGGTGATGTCACACCGCTCGGGCGAGACCGAGGATTCGACGATCGCCGACCTCGCGGTCGCGACCAATTGCGGGCAGATCAAGACCGGCAGCTTGGCGCGGTCCGACCGGCTGGCGAAATACAACCAGCTGATCCGGATCGAGGAGGAATTGGGCGACGTCGCCGTCTATGCCGGCCGGAGCGTTTTGCGGGCCTGACGGCGAAAGTTCCGGCGCTCCGATTCGCTTCGCCGCCAATCGGACTCGATTCACCGATATATG
>NZ_JAQGKZ010000039.1 GCF_028289855.1 Sphingomonas bacterium
TCGGGGTGGTTGATGTTGTTGGGGATGATCGCGCGGCCGCGGGCGACCTCGTCGCGGACGAATTCGGGGGTGACGTAATCGGGGATACTCGCGCCGAAGCTTTCGCCGTCGCGGACGTATTCCTTGAGCATCTCGCGGCCGAGATTCTCGCGGGTGGCGACGTACTCCATCTCGGGGGTGACGATGCCGCGCCGCGCATAGTGCATCTGGCTGACGTTCATGCCGGGCTTGGCGCGCAACGGACGCTTCACGACGTTGGGGAATTGGGGCACGCCGGCGGAGCGGTCGGGGCCGGACAGGCCGTTATCCTCGGGCCGAGTCTCGCGCCCGTCATAGCTTTCGACGTCGCCGCGCCCGACGATCCAGTCGCGGCGCAGGTTGGGGAGGCCGGCCTGGATGTCGATGCGGGCGGTGGGGTCGGTGTACGGCCCGCTGGTGTCGTAGACGTTGAGCGGGGGCTCGCCGCACCCGGGCTCGAGGTCGATCGCGCGCATCTTCACGCCCAAGGGGCCGACATGGATCTTGCGGCTCCCACGGATCGGGCCGGTGGTGACGCCGATTTCGGTGCGGGCGGGGACGTCGGCCATCGTTCTTCACTCCATTTACGGAGCGAGGACACGGATTTCGGAAAGAAAACCGCCCACTCCCTCCGCCCGTATTACCGGGATCAGGTTCAACGGGTCGCGGATTATTCCGCTCTCAACCTGCGTTCGCGCGACAGGCTCCCCGGGGATGGAACGAGTCTAGGCCGTTGCCCGGGCAAAGGAAAGACCGCACCTCAGCGTACGAGATGGCCGATGATCGACGCGGTTACCGCGCCCGCGGCGGCGTGATCGAACGCGGCGAACATCGGTCCGGTGTTGATTTCGAGGAACACCGGGTCGCTGTCGCCTGCCCTGGTCTTGAGGTCGCAGGCGGCGAAGTCGCAGCGCAGTGCCGCCGCCACCGCCTGGCATCCGGCGACCGCCGCCGCGATCGGTCCGTGCGGCCCGCAATAATCGAGCCGGGTCGCGGGATCGGGCCGATAATCGAGTTGCGCCGAGGCGATCTCGAACACATGCGTGTCGCCACCGACCACGAACACGCGATATTCGGGATAGCCGAGCTGCTCCTGGACGATCGCCGGGATCGGTGCGCGGCTCGTGTCGTCCGCATGCCCGGCCAGCGCCTGCGCCAGCGGCTGGACATAGGCGCCGCCGCCCACCGGCTTGGCGATCGCCGGGGCGTCCAGATGGCGCCGCGCGCTCGCCAAGTCGTTGCCGATCCATGTCGCCGGGATCGACAGGCCGAGCGATCGGGCGACTTGGAGCTGATACGGCTTGATCCCGGCCTGCGGCGAAATCTCGCGGTTGAACAGGCCCAGCGCGGGGCGCGCCGCCGCCCAGCCGAGCAGCGTGTTGTACCAGCCGAGCGCGCGGTCGAGCTCGGCGCCCGGCACGCGCGCGGTGAAGACGTCGTAGCGCAGGAACAGGCCGGCCGGGTCGATCGCCACCCCGTCGACCGTCATCGTGTCCGCCGCCAGATCCCAGCCGAGACACGGTTCGTCCGCGCCATCGACCAGCACAGGTATCACCGGTACGTCGAGCCGCCGCGCCGCTGCGACCAGGCACGCCAGGCTGGGATCGTTGCTGCCCCCGCCGATCACCAGCCCGCGCATGGCCGCGCCGGTCACGCGGTCAGCGCCTCCCGAAGGCGTTGATGCCGCCGGTTTCGACCGGTCCCCACGGATCCCCCGGCCCGGTTTCCGCGGAAATCGTCGTAGGCGGATTTTCGATGATCGGCAGCGAAGCGGGATGCTCGCCATGCGTGAACGTCATATTTTCCGCGATCGGGTTGGGATGGGTCGGATTTTCCTCACCGATGTGGAACGTCTTGGGGACGGTTTCCTCGCCCAGCGCCAACGTCGTCGGATGACCTTCCTCGCCGTACACTAGCGTCGTCGGCGGGTGACCTTCCTCACCATATGCCAGGGTCGTCGGCGGATGACCTTCCTCGCCATAGACGAACGTCGTCATATGTTCTTCGCCAATCGCAAGCGTCTTGGCCAGATGCTCAGCCGGCCCCTGCCCCTCGCCGGCGATCTGCGTGATCGGCGGACCTTCCTCGCCCACCCTCTCGGTGGTGAAACCGCCGCGATCCTCGAAGATCAGGCGGGTCAGGTCGTTGGACCGGGCATGAATCTTCACCCCGATCACCCCTTCCGCATCCTTCCAGACGAAATGCGCCGACACCGGGGTCAGCATCGGGAGGGAGATGTCGGACGGCGGCACGCCGACGAACGCGAGGTCGAGGATGCCGTCGGGCGACAGCGTCTTTTCCAGCGGCTCCAGCTTGATGTCGCTCCAGCCGGTCGACACCGCCCTGCCCGATGCCATGACGAGGAGGCTGGGCGGGATGGATTTGGTCAGGGCGAACTGGATCGAGTCGATCGAATAGATGCGTGTCGGTTTCGGCATTGCGTGAACCTCCGGCCAGGATGAGCGTCGCGCGACCTTTTATCTGGCGGGAAAGCTATCGGGCGCGAACGAGTCGCACCAAGCAGGAAAGAAACCGATTCGGGGGGAATTGGCGAGGCCGCTTTGGAAGCGGGAGTGCCGGTCGCGAAGGGCGAGGCGGCGCGGAATGAATCCGCGCCGTCGGACGGTCGCCGAGGCGACCGCCGGCCGCCGTGGCGTCTCGCGGATAGCCAAAGGCTATCCGCGTGCGCCCGCTTATGGCTGCGCCGTGCTCGTCTTGATGTTGCCGTTCACCCCATTCGGGAAGAACCCGCCACCGACCACCGCCGCCTTGGACAGATAGGCGATGTTGAGCACCTGCCCCGTCGTGCGGCTGTACGCGATGCCGTTGCCGTCGGCTGGCACGATGTTCGACGTCGTCGCGTCGCCAGTGACGCCCTGATCGTCGTCGGATGTGCCGTCCAGGCTGTCGCGCCAGTTGCTGAACTGGCCGGCCTGGGTGCGCAAGGACGGGGTCGCGAGGCCCTTGGCATAGAGCACGGTCCGGATCAGCCCGGCGTGATATGCCTCCGCCGCCAGCGCACCCGTCGCCGCCGTCAGGTAGACGTTGCTGGTGATGAGCGGCGTCGCGCCCTTGTACGCGGTCACCCCGACATCCTCGAAGATGAACGCGCCGAGCAGGAAATTCTCGTCGCTGGCATATGGGTCGAACGTGCCGCCCGCCGCGACGACGCCCGCCGCCAGCGCCGCCGCGGTGAACGCACCGGTCGCGCTGCCGTCGATGTTGATGTTGGGCATCGCCACCGCCGCGGTACCGAGCGCGGTGCGCAGGAAGTTGACGTGCGCCGCCTTGTCCTGCGCGATCTCGCGGGCATATTGCGCGACCAGCGGGTCGGTGAAGGCGACCTGGCGCCCGCCGGTCACGGTTCCCGCCGCGGCGCCGCCACCGCCCACGGTCAGCGCGCCGGACAGGCCGGTGCCGTAGACCGCGTAGAGATAGAATTGCGCTTCGAGATATTCGAGATTGAGCGCAAAATTGAGGATGTCGATGTCGGCCTGCGCCGTCGCGGTCGATGTGGCGGTGGGGGTCGGCGTCGGGGTCGGCGTGGCGGTTCCGCTCGAGCTGCCCGATTTGCCGCACGCACTGAGCAGCCCGAGCCCGCCCAACGTGGCGGCCCCGCTGGTCGCGAGCGTCAGGAAGCGGCGGCGTTCGGCGCGGCGGCGGTCGGTGGCCTCGAGGACGGCGAGCGCGGTATCGTTGTCGATCATGCTGAAAACTCCTTTCGCTCGCTTAATTGGCGGCACTGGTCTTGACGTTGCCGTTGACCCCGGCCGGGAAGAACCCGCCCAACGAGACCGCGGTGTTGGTGAGGTAGACGATGTTGAGCACCTGGCCCGTACTCCGCGCAAAGGCGAGCCCGTCGGCATCGAGCGGCGCGATGTTGGAAGCGGGGCCGCCGTTGATCGTCACCGGCGAAATGCCCTGATCGAGATCGGTGGTGCCGTCCAGGCTGTCGCGCGCGTTGGAGATCGCATCGGCCGAGGTGCGCAAGCTGGGCGTCGCCACCCCCTTGGCATACAGCGCGGTGCGGACGATCGCGGCGTGATATGCCTCGACCGCCATGATCCCGGCCGCTGCCTCGACATAGGTCTTGTTGAGGATCAGCGGCACCGCGCCCTTATACGCGGTCACCCCGACATCCTCGAAAATGAACGCGCCAAGCAGGAAATTCTCGGGCGACGAATAGGGGTCGAAAGTCGCGCCGGCACCGATCAGCCCCGCCGCACGCGCGGCGTTGGAAAAGGCGCTGGTCGCGGTCGCGCTGATATCGATCGCTGGCTGCACCACCGCCGACGCGCCGAGCTGGGCGCGCAGGAAGGTGACGTGCGCAACCTCGTCGGCGGCGATTTCGCGGGCATAGTCGCGGACCACCGGGTCGGCGTCCAACCCGTCGACGCGGCGCGCGTTGGTCGCGGTCACCGCCCCCGGGCTTGTGCCCAGAAGGGCCGCGGGAAGCCCCGCACCGCCCGCGGCATAAGCGTAGAATTGCGCCTCGAGATATTCGAGGTTGAGCGCGAAGTTGAGGATGTCCGCGTCGGTCACCGTCTGCGCGAATGCCTCTTGCGACACGAGCAGCGTCGTCGCGCCGACCGCGGCGGCGGCGACCGCCAGCTTGAAGAATTCGCGCCGTTCGGCGCGCCGTTTTACACGCGAATCGAACGCCTCGATCAACTGGAGGTCGTCGGCCATCGTCTCATTCCTTCCTGCAATCCGGGAGTAGGCAGTCCCTCTGGCGCCGGTCGATGGCCGGCAGTGAGGAAGATACGTGCTAGGGTGACAGGCGGCTTCACGGCAACCGGAATTATTCGCCGCGCTTCAACGACATCGCCGATTGTCGCGAATTTAGAACGTGTAGGCGAGTCCCAGCACGCCCATCCACTGGCTGCGGTCGCCCGCGATGCTGACCACCGGCGAGGCGGCGAAATCGTTGAGCAGCCGCGTATACGTGCCGCCGCCGACCAGCTTGAAGCCGTGGAGCAAGTCGCCGGTGATCGCCACCGTGGCGAGCGCGCCGAGCGAATAATCCTTCCACCCCTTGCGGGTCGAGAATACCGGCAGCCCGCTGGCCAGGCTCTGCGCGGCATCGACGTCGAAATAGGCCTTGCCGTAGCCGCGATCGGCATATTCGGCCGAGGCGAACACGCCGACCGCCGCCTTGGTGCTGAGCGGGGTCAGATAGTTTATCGTCGGCGACCAGATCCCCGCGCGGTGCGCGCCGCTCACGCCCTTGCGATAGCTGACCGAGAAATTCAGGCTGTCGTAATCGGATGTGACGACACCGGTCTTGCCGATCCCGACGAACCCGCCGACTTCGATCGCGGTCGAACGCTTGCCGAGCGCGCGGATGCGCGGGTCGTCGATGCCCTTCAGGCTCGAGCGGTTGAAATTGACCACCGCGATCGGCCCGGCCTGGATATCCCATTTCGGCCCGGTGGGGTTGGGGATGAGGTCGATCGAGGCACGATTGCCGGCGATCGTGAAGGCGAACCCGCCGATCGATCCGATCGCTCCGGGCGCGCCGCGGAACACATAATGATCCGACCCCTCGTAATCGGGCAGATAGACGCCGCCGGCGCCGATCGTGACGTGATCGCCACTGGTGTCGAGCGGCGGCGGCGACGGCGGTGCGTCCTGCGCAAGCGCCGGGGTAGCGGCGAGGACAAGCGTCAGGGCAGTCAGGGAAAGGGCTAAACGCACAGAATATACTCCGGAAAAACGGGATGTTTCGGTTACGCAACGCCCGCCCATCCCGTTTAGGTCCGCTACAGCATGTAACGCATCGTCACCTGTTGCGTTTCGGCCACGCCACCGACCGCGAACATCGCCGCCGAAAAGCGCGGCGGGCCGAACCCGATACGCGGATTGCGCGAGAAACCGAAGCCTTCGCGCGGGATCCCGGCGAAGGTGTCGAGTTTCGCGTTCGAATTCTCGTCATGGATCACCGCCACGGCATAATTGCCCGGGGCAAGTCCGAGGACGCGGATGTCGGGCTGGTTGGCGGGCACCGAGCGGGTAATGGCGCGCTTGTCGTCGATACAGCCGGGAAAATTGGCCGGGTCCGCCGTCAGGCAAACGCGGATCATGCCCTTGGCCGAACGCAGCCCGGTGACTTCGATGTCGAGATTAGTCGCCGGTGCCGACGCGGCGGGCAAGGTCGCCGCCAGCAGCGCGATTCCCGCGAGCCGCCGCAGACCCGAACCCGCCGACCCCCCGGTCGGTGCCGCAGAGGCGATCCCAGAAACGGAAATAGAGCCCATAATTGCACCTGTATTCGGCGTGATGCCGCTGATGATGGCTGGCGGTGATCAGCCATTCCCCCACGGCACCGCCCCACACGAAGCGCGGAAAAACCTCCCACCCCATATGGTTGGTCACCCCCATAACCGTCATGATTCCAAGCACCAAGCCGAGCGCGGCGACGTGCACCGGAATGACGAACACCAGTAGCGGAATTACCACAGCCCCGGTCAGCGCCTCGAGCGGATGAAACGCCATCGCCGCCCAGGCGGTCGGCGGGCGGCTGGCGTGATGGACGGCATGCGCGATCCGGAACGGGCGCGGCCGGTGCATCCAGCGGTGCGTCCAGTAGAACCAGGTGTCGTGCGCAAAGAGGTAGAGCAACACCGACAGCGGGAGATACCAGAGCGGGAAGGCGTGGAGGTCGGTGTAGATTTGCGTCCAGCCATGATTCTGCCACCCCCAGGCGACGATCCCAGCGGGGACGCCGTAGATCGCGGCGGAGGCGAGGCTCCACGCAATCTCGCGCCGGATCTGCGCGTCGAGCCCGGTGTAGAGGCCGGGGCGGACGGCGCGGGTCGCCAGCGCGAACGCGCCGCTGCTGGCGAGGTAGCGCAGGCCGACGATGAGCGTCATCGCGAGGGCGGAGAGGAGGATGGCGAGGGTAGCGGTCATTTACCCGGACCGCGACAGGAGGTCAGCCACCATTTGGCCTAGCATGGCGGAGCACATGGGCGCCGGAATGATCATATCGGTGTCCGGCTCGAAACCGCCCTTGCTGCCCAAGTTGCGATACGGCGTAAGCTTCACAACTCCGTGCTCGCTTGAAATGCCGACATGGCGAGACAGGTTCATGAAGGTGGCCCACGAACCGACACCAGCCGCCTTAAGCAGCGGCCTCTCGATCCGCGCTGTCGGCGGTGGGGTCGGCACGCCCTCCGTCGAGCGGGCAAGGGCGGCTTCGACGGCGCCGCCAAGCTCTTCGGCCGATGGCTGAATGAGAGTGACGACCTCCTCATCGTCAATCCAGAAACCAGCCTTTGTCTGGTGGGACGCCGAGATAAATAGGGCGCCCTTTCGTTCGTAAATCGCCGCAAGTTTAGTCATGTGATTATCATGGGGGGCGCGCGAGCCGCTGTCGAGTACGGGCTGCGTCCTAACCGCCCCAGCCGACCTAACCCCCCGCTTGCCAAACCCGGATCGCATCGACCGGATAGGTCAACATGAGCACGTTGAGCGTCAGATTGTCGCGGATCGCCGCGAGCGCGAGGAGTTCGAAGAACAAGGCGATCGCCACCGTCGACCAGACCGGAATGCGCCGCGCGAGCGCGAAGCCGATCACCATCATGCCGATATCGCTCATCGAGTTGAGGATCGAATCGCCCGAATAGCCCACCGCCGCGGTCGCCGCGCGGTAGCGGTCGATGATGATCGGCGAATTTTCGAGCAGTTCCCAGCTCCCCTCGATCACGACCGCGAGCGGCAGCGCCCAGAGCCGCGCGCGGCCGGGCAGGATCAGCCACGCCGCACCGTAGAACAGGAAACCGTGGATGATGTGGCTGAGCGAATACCAGTCGGAGATTTGCTGGCTGTTCTCCGCGCTCCACACCGCGCCGGTCCACAATTTGACGCTCCCGCACGGGCAGATCGGCGGGCGGTGCCAGCTCAACTCGACCGCGAAATAGACGAGGACGATCAGGATCGCGGCGAGCGTGGCGCGGCGATCGACGGTGAGGGGCGTGCGGGTCACGCGATCAGGTTTACGCAGGCCTTTGCAATGACGTCCAGTTCTTCGCGCGGCGCCCCGGCGCGGGCGCGGACACTCAAGCTATGGATGACGGCGGTCACCAGCACGGCATGCGCGCGGGCATCGGGGTCGCCCCGTGCCGCCAGCAGCGCCTCGACACGCTGATCCTCGACCGCGAGGAACGCCGCCAGCCGCTCGCGTACCGCTTCGTCGTCGACCGCGCTCGCCGCCGAGGTCGAGATCATGATGCACCCCGACGGCCCCGCCTCGCCGGTCAGATAGCCGTCGATCGCATTGCCGAACATCAATGTCAGCGTCTCGCGGATCGGCAAATCCAGCGCGGCGAGATTGTCGAACCCGCGCCCGACGCGGTCGATCGTGCGGTCGAGCGCCGCGAGGTATAGCGCGCGCTTGTCGCCGAACGCGGCGTAGAGGCTGGGGCGCGCCAGACCGGTCGCGTCGACCAGATCGTCGAGCGAGGTGCCGGCGTAGCCGCGCGTCCGGAACCGCTCCGACGCGGCCTTGAGCGCATCGGCGGGATCGAACCCGCGCGGTCGGCCGCGCGATTTGGGCGGTGAATTCTGTACCAAAGTGCAAACAATCCTTGACTCGATCCTAATCTATGCGAAATGGTACAGAAATCAACCCGCCCCAGGAGGATTTGCCATGAAGCTCTATTTCATCCCCTTCGCCTGCAGCCTGGCGACGCGCATCGCGATCAACGAAGCCGAGCTCGACGCCGATTTCATTCAGGTCACGCCGGGCCAGCCCCTCCCCGACGGGCGCGACTTCGCAGAGATAAGCCCGATGGGGTACGTCCCCGCGATGGAGGCCGGCGCGGTTACCTTGTCAGAAGGCCCCGCGGTGCTGACCTATATCGCCGACCTCGCCGCCGAGGGCGTGCTCGCCCCCGCGCCGTATACCGCGGAGCGTTACGAGCTGACCAAGTGGCTCAACTTCATTTCGACCGAGATCCACAAGGGCGTGTTCGCGCCGCTGATGACCCAGGCCTCGACCGAGGGCGCACGCGACTGGGCGCGGAGCCTCGCGGAGAAGCGCTTCGGCATCCTGTCCGCGCATCTCGACGGGCGGCGCTTCCTGCTCGACGATTTCTCGGTCGCCGACGCGTATCTGTTGTCGGTGCTCAACTGGACCGAGTTTGCGGGCATGAGCCTGGCCGAGTGGCCGGTGCTGAAAGGCTGGCGTGACGCGATGCGCGCGCGTCCATCGGTCGCGGCGGCGATGGCGACCGAAATGCCGCTGCGCCAGGCGGCGTAACGTCATTCCCCTCCCTGGAAGGGAGGGGTTAGGGGTGGGTCGCGTGGCGCGGTACGGCTTCGACAAGCAACCGGCGACCGTATCCCCCGGACGCCACCCACCCCCAGCCCCTCCCTGACAGGGAGGGGAGTTTGTAGGGTTTGCGCTCGCTTCACATTGGCGTAGCGCACCCTGCATGCCGGCCATCATCCAGTGTGACGTGGCAATCGTCGGCGGCGGGCTCGCCGGCGGGTTGATTGCGCTCGCGCTGCGCACGAGGCGGCCCGATGTAGATATCCGGCTGATCGAGCCCGGCGCGATCGGCGGCGCGCATGTCTGGTCGTTCTTTTCGAGCGATTTGGCCGAGGAGGACCGCTGGTTGGCGGCGCCGCTCGTGGGTTATGCCTGGCGCGGCTACGATGTCGCGTTTCCCGCGCACCGCCGCACGCTCAGCGCGGGCTATTATTCGATCGAGTCCGAGCGGTTCGCGCGTGTCGTCGGCGACGCGCTCGCTCCGGGTCAGTCGATCGCGCAAAAGGCGATCGGGGTCGGCGCGGGCGCGGTGGTGCTGGCCAATGGCGACCGCGTCGAGGCGCGCGGGGTGATCGACGCGCGGGGCGCCGCCGATATGTCGATGCTCGATCTCGGCTGGCAGAAATTCGTCGGGCGCGAACTGGTGCTGACCAAGCCGCACGGGGTCGAGCGGCCAACGGTGATGGACGCGTGCGTTCAGCAGATCGACGGCTATCGCTTCGTCTATTGCCTGCCGTTCGGTGACAAAAGGATGTTCGTCGAGGACACCTATTACAGCGACACGCCGGATATCGACCATGCCGCGCTGACCGCGCGGATCGACGCCTATGCCGCCGCCAAGGGCTGGAAGACACGCAAGGTCGCGCGCGAAGAAGCGGGGGCGCTGCCCGTAGCGATCGGTGGCGATTTCGACGCATTCTGGCGCGCGGGCGGGGCTAAGATCGCCAAGGCCGGCTTGCGCGCCGGGCTGTTCCACCCAACCACCGGCTATTCGCTGCCCGACGCGATCCGGCTGGCGGTCGCCATCGCTAGGGCGAGCGACTTGTCCTCTCCCGCACTCCACGATTTGACGCATGGCATGGCCAAGCGCGCCTGGGGCGAGCGCGGTTTCTATCGGATGCTCGACGCGATGCTGTTCCGCGCCGCCGAGCCGGACGAGCGTTATCGCATCCTCGAACGCTTTTATCGGCTCAACCCCGGGCTTATAGGCCGTTTCTATGCGGCAAAATCGACGATGATGGACAAGGCGCGAATCCTGACGGGTAAACCGCCGGTGCCGATCAGCCGCGCGATCGCGGCGATCCGGGGGCTGCGATGAAGACCGCACGTACCGTGCTCCGGCGCAGGCCGGAGCTTTGGCCGCTCGCGATGCGCATGCCTGCCAACGCTCCGGCCTGCGCCGGAGCACTGGTCCTTACAACCGGCGGGAAATGCCGATGAAGTCGGCTATTGTCGTCGGTGCCGGGTTTGGCGGGCTCGCGCTCGGCATCCGGCTGCAATCGGCGGGAGTCGAGACGACCATCGTCGAGGCGCGCGACAAGCCGGGCGGGCGCGCCTATTTCTGGGAGCGTGATGGCTTCACCTTCGACGCCGGGCCGACCGTCATTACCGATCCCGCCGCGCTCAACGAATTGTGGCAACTGACCGGGCGCGACATCTCGGAAGATGTCGCGCTGATGCCGGTGATGCCGTTCTACCGGCTCAACTGGCGCGACGGGACGAACTTCGATTATTCGAACGACGAGGCGCAATTGCGCGCCGAGATCGCGCGGCTCAACACCGACGATGTCGCCGGATATGCGCGCTTCCTCGAATACTCCGCCGGGGTGTATCACGAAGGCTACGAGAAGCTCGGCACCACCGCGTTCCTCGATTTCGGCCAGATGGTGAAGGCCGCGCCCGCACTAATGAAATATCAGGCGTGGCGGTCGGTCTATTCGATCGTGTCGAGCTATGTGAAGAACGAGAAGCTTCGTCAGGCGCTGAGCTTCCACACATTGCTGGTCGGCGGCAACCCGTTCACGACGAGCTCGATCTACGCGCTGATCCACAAGCTGGAGAAGGATGGCGGGGTGTGGTTCGCCAAAGGCGGGACCAACCGGCTGGTCGCGGGGATGGTCGCGTTGTTCGAACGGCTCGGCGGCACGCTGCGGCTCGGCGATCCGGTTGCGAGCATCGAAACGCTCGGCGACCGCGTGACCGGCGTGACGACGCGCAGCGGCTGGCACGGCGAGGCCGAGGCAGTCGCGTCGAACGGCGACGTGATGCACACCTATCGCGACTTGCTCAAAGGATCACGCAGCGCGCAGCGCACCGTGCGCGGGCTCGAGAAGAAGAGCTGGTCGCCGTCGCTGTTCGTCGTCCATTTCGGGGTCAGGGGCACGTGGCCGGGCATCCCGCACCATATGATCCTGTTCGGCCCGCGCTATAAGGAATTGCTCGCCGACATCTACGACCATGGCGTGCTGGCGGAGGATTTCTCGCTCTACCTCCACCATCCGACGGTCACCGATCCGAGCATGGCGCCCGACGGGCATTCAACCTTCTACGCGCTCGCCCCGGTACCCCACATGGGCAAGTTCCCGGTCGATTGGGACGAAGTCGCGCCGGTGCTGGAGAAGCGCATCCTCGACGAAATCGGGCACCGCCTGATCCCCGACATCCACGAGCGGATCGTCACCAAATTCAGCTACGCGCCGAACGATTTCGCGCACGATTTGAACGCGCATCTGGGCAGCGCGTTCAGCCTCGAGCCGACCTTGATGCAGAGCGCGTACTTCCGCGTCCACAACCGCGACCCGCACATCCCGAACCTGTATTTCACCGGCGCGGGGACGCATCCCGGCGCGGGAATTCCGGGCGTGGTGGGTAGCGCGAAGGCGACGGCGCGATTGATGTTGGAGAACAAATGAACCGCCTCGCAGTCTATTGCGGGTCCGCCTCGCCGAGCGACCCGCACTATATCGAAAACGCCCGCCACGTCGGCGCCACGCTCGCCGCGCGCGGGATCGGCGTGGTCTATGGCGGCGGGCGGCTCGGACTGATGGGCGCGATCGCCGATTCCGCGCTGGCGGCGGGCGGCGAGGTGATCGGGATCATCCCGGAGGCGCTAGTCGCCGCCGAGGTCGCACACCGGGGGCTGACCGAGCTCCACGTCGTCGGCACGATGCACCAGCGCAAGCAAGCGTTCACCGATCTGTCGGACGGCTTCGTCACCTTGCCCGGCGGAACCGGCACGATGGACGAATTGTGGGAAGCGCTGAGCTGGGCGCAGATCGGCTATCATGCCAAGCCGGTCGGGCTGCTCAACCTCGACGGCTATTATGACGGGCTGATCGAATTCTGGGACAAGATGGCGGAAGTCGGGTTCGTCCGCGCACAGCATACCGGCTTGCTGATCGTCGCGGAGAGCCTCGAAGAGCTGCTCGACAAGATGGCCGCGTTCGCCCCCGCCACCACGATCGGCCAGATTGGCGCGAAGGACCTTTGAGTAAATATCCCTTTGTGCTCCTGCGAAGGCAGGAGCGTTGGCGGTCGCTAGCCCGACCGAGGTGGCCAGCGCTCCGGCCTCCGCCGGAGCACGAGCGGTGAGCAGGTCCGACCTGCCATCGCGCGCCGCAATCGTGGCGACCGCGCAGGAGTCGATTGCGCGGGGATCGAAGAGCTTTTCCGCCGCGTCGCGCCTGTTCGGGCGCAAAACCCGCGAGCGCGCATGGCTGCTCTACGCCTGGTGCCGGCGATGCGACGATCTCGCCGACGGGCAGGATCATGGGCATGCGCTGAGCGTCGTCGCCGATCCCTCCGAGCGGCTGGCGCGGATCCGCGCGATGACCGACGCCGCGCTGGCGGGCGAAGTGGTGGGCGACCCGGCGTTCGACGCGTTGCGCATCGTGGCCGCAGAAACCGGCCTGCCCGCCCGATTCGCGCACGATATGGTCGAGGGGTTCCGGCTCGACCTCGAGGAATGGCGGCCGCGATCCGAAGCCGACCTCTACCGTTATTGCTACCACGTCGCGGGCAGCGTCGGCTGCATGATGGCGGTGGTGATGGGGGTTTCGCCCGACGACGACGATACGCTCCACCGCGCCTGCGACCTGGGCATGGCGTTCCAGCTGTCCAACATCGCGCGCGATATCGAGGAGGATGATCGCGCCGGGCGGTGCTACCTGCCCGAGGAATGGCTGGTCGAGATGGACATTCCGCCCGGCCAGCACATGAAACCGCCGTTCCGCCATCGGCTCGCGGTGCTCGCGCAACGGCTGGCCACCAAAGCGGCGGCGTTCGAGGACAGCGCGCGCGTCGGGACGTCGAAACTGTCGTTTCGCGCGGCTTGGGCGGTGCTCGCGGCGGCGGGAATCTATGGCGACATCGGCCGCGCGGTCGCGGCGCGCGGCGAACATGCCTGGGACCACCGAGTCACCACGTCGGGCCTGGCCAAGCTCGGCTGGATCGTCCGCGCGGGCGGGCAAGCGGTGCGGCGCGCACGGCTCTATTCCCCGGCACAGCGCGATTCCAATCTATGGACGCGGCCGCGCGATTGATCGGCCGTTAACCGTAAACCTTGTCGAAGCGACAAGGCTGAAGCGCGTAGTCCGAAAGTATGACCATGCTTTCCCTGAAACTGTCGCGTGCCGTATCCGGGGGACGAGCCGAACCTGCGCCGCCCCCCGATCGCGCGTCGTTGCTGGTTACGTTGCTGAGGAAACGCGCCGCCGCGCACAATGTCGGCGCCGACGAACTGGAGGCAATGCTGCGCGACCAGATCCGCTGGGCGCTGCCGATGGCGCCGCCCGAGGACACCGTTTTAGCCGATTAACGGATCGCCCGGCCGTGCGCGGTGAAAATGCCGCTCGGCGAGCCAGCCGCCGATCAACGGCACGGCGACCGACGCGACTTGCATCCATAACGGGTGCGGGATCGTGATCACAGTGGACAACCCGCCCGCGGCGATAATCCCCGCAACGATCCAGCCCGACGGCCGCCATTGCGAAAGCCGTAGCGCGACGGCAGCGCCAAACAGCGCGCCGAGCAGAAAGCCCGCGACGACCAGTAGTTTGGCGAAAAACGGCATTGCCGCGATGATGTGCGCCAGCGCCGCCGGATCATCGCTTTCGACCGTCGGCAGCGGATAGAGCATAGTGTCGATCGCCTCGATGGCGAAGATCGTCACGAACGCCGCGGCGAGCCCGGCAATTACTCCGAAAACCTTGTTCATGGCCGCCTCCCCATTAGCGCGAAGGCGACCTTAGCCGATATTGCGCGCGGGAACGACTCAGCCGCGACGGTCCCTGCCGACGCGGTCGGCCATCGACTGGCCGACCTGACGGCAGGCGGCGGTGATCGTGGGGAAATCCACGTCGGTGTTGCGCATCAACGCCGCCGGCATCGCCGCCCGGCATTGCGCCGCGCTGGCATACCGCACCGTCTCGATCCGCTGTTGCGCGCATTGCACTTGCCCGTCGCCGCAACCCATGATCGCGATGACGTAGAATACCGAATCCATAACTTCCTCCGTCGATGCTATAATCGATGGGGGCCGTTGACGGTTCCCTGAACGCGTCGGCGCTCCTACATGATGGGGCGATGCCGCCCACCGACCTCCCGCCGACCAAGGATCGCCCGCTGATCCCGACCCTGCGGCGGTTCCTGCCCTATCTGTGGCCCCGGGATGCGCCCGCGTTGAAGCTCAGGATCGTCGGCGCGATGGTCTTCGTGCTGCTGTCGAAGCTCGTCCAGATCTTCGGCGGCGCCTACCCGCTCAAATTCGCGATCGACCGGATGGCGGGGAACGACCGCAGCGCGGTCTGGCTGATCGTCGCGCTGGTGGTCGGCTATGCCGCCGCGCGGCTGTCATCGACGCTATTCGACAATATCCGCAACGTCATCTTCGAGCGCGTCGGACAGGAAGCGACACGGCGGCTCGCGGCGACGGTGTTCCGCCACCTCCACCGGCTTTCCTTGCGCTTCCACCTCGAACGGCGGACGGGGGCGGTCACCAAGGTGGTCGAGCGCGGCACCAAGAGCATCGACACGATGCTGTATTTCATGCTGTTCAACATCGCGCCGACGGTGATCGAGCTCACCATCGTGCTCGCCATCTTCTGGATCAGCTTCGGCTTCTGGCTAGCCGCGGCGACGGTGGTGATGGTGGTCGTTTACATCGCCTTCACCCGCGCCGTGACCGACTGGCGCAACGCGTTGCGCACGCGGATGAACGACCTAGACACCGGTGCGGTCGCGCACGCGGTCGATTCGCTGCTCAATTTCGAAACGGTCAAATATTTCGGCGCCGAGGAGCGCGAGGCGCGGCGCTACGACGACGCGATCCACGCCTACGCCAACGCCGCGGTCAAGAGCGAGAACAGCCTCGCTTTGCTCAATATCGGCCAGTCGTTCGTCACCAATTCGATGCTTGGCGGCGCGATGGCGTTCATCGCCTGGGGATGGAGCCAGGGGCGGTTTTCGGCCGGCGACGTGATGCTCGTCTCGACCCTGCTCAGCCAGATGTTCCGCCCGCTCGACTTGCTCGGCATGGTCTATCGCACGATCCGCCAGGGCGTGATCGACATGGGCGCGATGTTCGACCTGCTCGATACCAACGCCGAGATCGTCGATGCGCCCGGCGCCAAGTCGCTCAATATCGACCGCGGGCACGTGCGGTTCGAGGACGTCCGCTTCGGCTACGATCCCGGCATGCCAATCCTCAAGGGGATCGACCTCGACATCCCGCCGGGCAAGACGCTCGCGGTGGTCGGGCCGTCGGGCGCGGGCAAGTCGACGCTCGCGCGGCTGATGTATCGCTTCTACGATCTAACCGGCGGGCGCATCACGATCGACGGGCAGGATATCGCGCAGGTGACGCAGGCGAGCCTGCGCGCCGCGATCGGCATCGTCCCGCAGGACACCGTGCTGTTCAACGACACGATCGGCTACAACATCGCCTATGGCCGCGAGGGCGCCGACGAGGCCGATATCGTGCGCGCGGCCAAGGGCGCGGCGATCGCCGGGTTCATCGAGCGCCAGCCCGAGCAATACGACACGCGCGTCGGCGAGCGCGGGCTCAAACTGTCGGGCGGCGAGAAGCAGCGCGTCGCGATCGCGCGGACGTTGCTCAAGGACCCGCCGATCCTCATCCTCGACGAAGCAACCAGCGCGCTCGACAGCCGAACCGAAAGCGAGATCATGGAAACGCTTGAGGCGATCGAGCGCGGCCGCACCACGATCGTCATCGCGCACCGGCTGTCGACGGTGGTCGATGCCGACCAGATCGTGGTGCTGGACGCTGGGCAAGTGGCGGAGCGCGGGACGCATGCCGAATTGTTGCGCAAGCGCGGGCTTTATGCGGACATGTGGCAGCGTCAGGCGCAGGAGCGTGAAGAGGCGTTGGCGGCGGAATAGTCAGGCGAGCAAGTCGCGATACTCGGCATGCCGGTCGATATATGCCTTCACGAACGGGCATTGCGGGATCACCTTGAGCCCCCGGTCGCGCGCGGCGTCGAGTGCGCCGCGGATCAGCTTGCTGCCAACGCCATGCCCTTCGAGCTTCTTGGGCACCAAGGTATGTGTGAAGACGATCGTGTCGCCTTCGAGCTGATACGCGGCGATCGCGCGCAGGCCGTCGACCTCGAGCTCGAATTCGTGCTCGGCGCGGTTGTCGGTCACTTTGTCGGGCATACTCGGTCTCCGCTGGCGGCGCTCGCCAATCGGCGATAGCGTCCGCCCATGCAAGCGACGCGAAGACAAATCATGGCGGGGCTGGCCGCGCTGCCGTTGATCGGCGCGGCGCCCGCCGCTGCGCGCGTGCGCGTCGTGCTGCTCGGCACAAAGGGCGGGCCGACGCCATCGCCGTATCGCGCCGCACCGGCGACGCTGATCGAGATCGACGGCAAGGCGTGGGTGGTCGATTGTGGCAACGGTGTCGCCAACCAGCTCGCCAAGGCGGGCGTCGCGCTCGACGGCCTCGCGCGCATCTTCGTCACGCACAACCATAGCGACCACATCGCCGATGTCGGCACGCTGATCGAGCTGGCGTGGGGATCGGGGCTCAAGACCCCGGTCACCGTCCATGGCCCACCGCCGATCCGCCAGATCGTGCGCAGTCAACTGGCGGCGCTCGCCTACGATGTTGAAGCGCGGGTCCGCGAGGAGGGCCGCATTCCGCTCGACCCGCTGGTGCGCGTGGACGAGCGCGCCGATCCGGGCGTGGTGGCGCGCGACGGCGGCACGACGGTGACGTCCGCCTTGGTCGACCACGAGACGGTCAAGCCCGACTTCGCCTATCGCTTCGACACGTCCGCGCGGTCGATCGTGATCTCCGGCGACACGCGCTATTCGGACAATCTGGTCGCGCTGGCCAAGGGCGCCGACCTGCTGATCCACGAAGCGGTCTACGGTCCCTCGATCCCCAAGATGGCTGGCGAGAATGCCCCGATGCTCGCCGATCATCTCCGCCGCAGTCACACGCTCGCCGAAGAAGCCGGGCTGGTCGCGGCGCGCGCCGGGGTGAAGAAACTCGTCCTCTCGCACCTCGTCCCGGGCGGGCCGCAAGTCACCGACGCGATGTGGCTGGCGGCGGTGCGGACCAATTTCTCGGGCGAAGTCGTGATCGGGCACGACCTGATGGAAGTCTGAGCGCGCCATGGCTACAGCCGCCGCGATGCCCGACACGCTTTCCGTCCTCCATTCGACCTTTGGTTTCCCGGCGTTTCGCGGGGTGCAGGAGTCGGTCGTGTCGCGCGTGCTGGCGGGGGAACGCACGCTGGCGGTGATGCCGACGGGGGCGGGCAAGTCGCTGTGTTACCAATTGCCCTCGGTGATGCTGGACGGGACGTGCGTCGTCGTCTCCCCGCTGATCGCGCTGATGCACGACCAGTTGCGCGCGGCCGAAGCGGTCGGCATCCGCGCCGCGACGTTGACCAGCGTGGATGAGAACCGCGCGGAGACTCGCGGGCGGTTCCTCGATGGCGACCTCGATTTGCTCTACGTCGCGCCCGAACGCGCGTCGCAGAGCGATTTCCGCGAATTGCTCGACCGCGGGCGGATCGCCTTGTTCGCGATCGACGAAGCGCATTGCGTCAGCGAATGGGGGCACGATTTCCGCCCCGATTACCGCTTGCTCCGTCCGCTGCTCGATCGCTTCCCCGACGTCCCCCGTCTCGCGCTGACCGCGACCGCCGATGCGCACACGCGGGCCGACATCCTCGACCAGCTCGGCATCCCCAGGGGCGGGTTGATCGTCGCGGGGTTCGACCGGCCCAACATCCGCTACGCGATCAGCCCGAAGGACAATAGCACGCGCCAGATCGCCGATCTGATCGCCGAGCAACCAGGTCCGGGCATCGTCTATGCGCAAACGCGCGCCGCGACCGAGAAGCTGGCCGAGGCGCTGGGCAAGACCGGGCGCCCGACCCGCGCCTATCATGCCGGGCTCGACCCGCCCGTCCGCGCGCGCAACCAGGCCGATTTCGTCGCGAGCGAAGACATGATCATCGTCGCCACGGTCGCGTTCGGGATGGGGATCGACAAGCCCGACGTGCGCTTCGTGGCGCATGCCGGGCTGCCCAAGTCGATCGAGGCCTAGTACCAGGAAACCGGCCGCGCCGGGCGCGACGGCGACCCGGCGGTGGCGCACCTGTTCTGGGGCGCGGAGGATTTCGCCAAGGCGCGGCAACGCATCGGCGAGGTCGAACCGCACCGCCAGGCGGGCGAACGCACGCGGTTGAACGCGCTCGGCGCTTTGGTCGAAACCGCCGGGTGCCGCCGCAAGCTGCTGCTCGCGCATTTCGGCGACGATGCGCCCGATAATTGCGGGAATTGCGACAATTGCCTCAACCCGCCCTCGGCGACCGACGCCACGCAAGTCGCGCAAAAATTCCTCTCGGCGGTGTTCCGCACCGGGCAAAGCTTCGGCGTCGGCTATATCGAGAGCATCCTGACCGGCCAGTCGAGCGAGCGCAGCCTGATGAACGGGCACGAGGCGCTGTCGGTGTTCGGGATCGTTGACGGCACGGAGGAAGCCGCGCTGATCAAGCCGGTGGCGCGCGCGCTGCTGCTCAAGGACGCCTTGCGCGCCAACGATTTCGGCGGGCTCGAATTCGGCCCTGGCGCCAAGGCGATCCTGAAGGGCGAAGCCGAACTGTCGCTGATCGTCCCGCCCAGGCGCGAACGCCGGCGGCGCACCGGCACTGGCGGCGCGAACCCGATCGGCGATCCGCTGTTCGAGGCTTTGCGCGCCCGCCGCCGCGAACTGGCGCAGGAAGCCAAGGTGCCGCCGTACGTCATCTTCCACGATTCGGTGCTGCGCGACATGGCGGCGATGAAGCCCGACAGTCTGGCGCAACTCGGCACGATTTCGGGCGTGGGCGAACGCAAGCTGGCGGCTTATGGTGACGCGTTTCTGCAAGTGATCCGGGAGGCAGCATGATCCGTAACGTCGACGACAGCATTTCGGTGGCGCCGCAGATTCAGCCGGAGGATATTGCCGCGATCAAGGCGGCGGGGTTTGCCGCGGTCGTCAACAATCGCCCCGACGACGAACAGGCCGGCCAGCCCGCCGGAGACGCGATCCGCGCGGCGGTGGAAGCGGCGGGACTTGCCTACACCGCGATCCCGATCGGGCAAGGCGGCTTCAGCCACCCGCAGGTCGCGGCGATGGTCGATGTGCTGGAGGACGCGCAAGGCCCGGTGCTCGCCTTCTGCCGGTCGGGCACGCGGTCGTGCAATCTGTGGGCGCTGGCGCGCGCCCGGATGGGGGACGATCCGCAGGAGCTGATCGAGAAAGGCGCGGGCGCGGGATACGACCTCGAAGGACTACGGCCGTTGCTCGACCAACTGGCGGCGCAGGCATGACGCACGATCAGATCGTCCAGCTCGCCGGCTCGGTGATCGCGATCCTTGCGCTCGCGGGGGTCGCTCGGATGCTCAAGCTCGGCCAGAGCCGGATCGCCAATGAGGATGATGCCCGGCGCTTCGCGGAGGAAGCGCTCGCCGGGTTCGAGGGCGGGCGCGCGCTCGTGTCGGGCGACGGCGGCGCGGCGCTGGTCGCGGGGCGCGGCGCGATCGCGGTGCTGAAGCGCCACGGCGCGCAAGTCGCGGTGCGCCGGCTGGTCCCGCCCCTGCGCGTTCGCGAAGCAATCGAGGGCGCGACCGTCGAGACCGGCGAACGGCTGTTCGGCCCGGTCACGCTGTTCGGGATCACCGCCGACCAGGTGCATGGGCTGGAAGCGCCACTGACACTGGTGTAAGCAGAGCCCGCCATGCCGATCCACAACCTGCCCAACGTCGTCAATTATGCCGTGCCCGCCTTCGTCCTGCTCGTGCTGGCGGAGATGATCGTCGCCTGGGCGCGCGACAAGAAGCGCTATGAGCCGAAGGACACGCTGACGAGCCTCGCGCTGGGCACGGGCAGCACGGTCGCCGGACTGCTGACGGTCGGGATCATCTACGGGCTGGCGACCTGGCTCTACCAGTACCGCCTCTTCACGCTCGGTTACGCCTGGTACTGGTTCGTCGCCGCGTTCGTGATCGACGATTTCGGCTATTACTGGGTGCACCGCGCGGGGCACCGCATTCGCTGGGTGTGGGCGAGCCACGTCAACCACCATTCGAGCCAGCATTACAATCTGTCGACCGCGCTTCGGCAGACCTGGACCGGATTCTTCAGCCTGGCGTTCATCATCAAGCTGCCGATGTTCCTGATCGGCTTTCCGCCAGAGATGGTCTTCTTCGTCGGCGGGGTGAATCTGATCTACCAATTCTGGATCCACACCGAAGTGATCGGCCGGATGCCGCGCTGGTTCGAGGCGGTGATGAACACGCCGAGCCACCACCGCGTCCACCACGCCACCAACCCGCGTTACCTCGACAAGAATTATGCCGGCGTGTTCATCGTGTGGGACAAATGGCTCGGCACGTTCGAGCCCGAGCGCGACGACGAGCGCCCGCGCTACGGCATCGTCAAGAATCTGGGCAGCTTCAACCTGATCTGGGCGGCGTTCCACGAATGGATCGGGATCGCCAGGGACGTGTGGAGCGCGCCGGGGCTCAAGGCCAAGTGGAACTACATGGTCAAGCCGCCGGGCTGGAGCCATGACGGGAGCCGCGAGACGTCCGAAACCATAAAAGCGCTCTGGGAAGCGCGCGAGCGGGAGAGTGCGGAGTGGAAGAAGCCGACATCGTCGTCGTCGGGGGCGGATCGGGCGGCGCCGCCGCGGCGGGACGGCTCAGCGAGGACGGCCGCCATACGGTAGCGCTGCTCGAAGCGGGCGGACGCAACACCGGGCTGATCACCCGCGTCCCCGGGTTCATGGGCAAGCAGACGCCCAAGACCAATTGGGCGTATGAGACGGTACCGCAGGCGGGCCTCAACGGCCGCCGCGGGTACCAGCCGCGTGGCAAGGGGCTCGGCGGGTCGAGCGCGATCAACGCGATGCTCTATGTGCGGGGTGCTGCCTGGGATTACGACAATTGGGCGGCTTTGGGGTGCGATGGCTGGTCGTATGCCGACGTGCTCCCGGTGTTCAAGCGCGCGGAGGCGAACGAGCGCGGGACGAGCGAATTTCACGGTGCCGACGGGCCGCTGCGCGTGTCGGATCAGGTCTGCCCGCACCCCGGCAGCGTCGAATTCGTCGAGGCGGGCGCGAGCCTGCAAATCCCGCGTAACGACGACTTCAACGGGCCGGGCCAAGAAGGTGTCGGCCTCTACCAGGTCACGCAACACAATGGCGAGCGCTGGACCGCGGCGCGCGGCTATGTCGAACCGGCGCGGGGCCGGGCCAATTTCTCGATCGTCACCGACGCGACCGCCGAGCGCGTGCTGTTCGAGGACGGCAAGGTGTGGGGCGTCGCCTATACGCGCGGCCGCGAGCAAAAAGTGATCCGCGCGAAGAAGGTCGTGCTGGCGGGCGGCGTGTTCGGGACGCCGCAACTGCTGATGCTGTCGGGGATTGGCCCCGCCGCGCATCTTGCCGAGCACGGCGTCAAGCCGCTGGTCGATCGCGCGCAAGTGGGCGCCAATCTTCAAGACCATATCGATTACGTGTCCGCGTTCGAAGTGCCTGGACGCTATTTCCTCGGCCAATCGTTCGCCGGTAACCTCGCGATGATGGGCCAGTTGATCCGCTGGCTGCGCAAGCGCGAGGGCACGCTGACCTCGCCGTTCGCCGAAGCCGGCGGGTTCCTGACGCTGATGCCGGGCAGCCCGGCACCCGACGTCCAGTTCCATTTCGTCCCGATCGTCCTCGAGGATCACGGCCGCACCGCGGTCAAGGCGCACGGTTTTTCGTGCCACGTTTGCGTGCTGCGCCCCGAAAGCCACGGGACGGTGCGCTTGGCGTCGGCGGATGTCCGCGACGCGCCGCTGATCGACCCGGCGTTCCTGAGCGACGACCGCGACATGGCGGTGATGAAGGCCGGGGTCCGCGCGATGTACCGCATCCTCGCCAGCCCGCCGCTCAACCGCCACGGCGCGAAGGATCGCTACCCGATAGACCTCGACGACGACGACGCGCTCGACCGGCTGATCCGCGCGCGGGCGGACACGGTCTATCACCCGGTCGGGACCGCGCGAATGGGGAACGATGCCGACGCGGTGTGCGACCCGCAACTGCGCGTGCGCGGGGTCGAGGGGCTGTACGTCGCCGACGCCTCGATCATGCCCACGCTGGTCAGCGGCAACACCAACGCACCGTCGATCATGATCGGCGAGCGTTGTGCGGATTTCGTGAAGGCCGACCTCTTCGCATAAAAAATGGCCGGTGACTTTCGCCACCGGCCAAGTGTGTCCGCAGGAGGAACATCGTGAGGGGCCGACCGTGGCCGGCCCCGATTTCGTCAGTAGTGGTACGCCCGCTCGCCATGCTCGGCGATGTCGAGGCCCTCGCGCTCGGTTTCTTCCGACACCCGGAAGCCCCAGAGCTTGTCGATGATGAAGTAGAGCACGAACGCGCCGACGCCCGACCAGACCAAGGTGAGGCCGACCGCCTCCGCCTGGATGATCAGCTGACCGACCCAGTCGTAGGGAGCGACGACTAGCGTCCCCGGCTTCGACGCATAGTCGGCAACGCCCTGACCGCCCAGCGCCGGGTTGGCGAGGATGCCGGTCATCAGCGCGCCGGTGATGCCGCCGATGCAGTGCACCCCGAACACGTCGAGCGAGTCGTCATACTTGAACTTCGACTTCACATAGCTGACGAAGAAGAAGCAGATCGGCGACACCATCAGGCCGAGGATCACCGACCCCATCGTGCCCGCGAAGCCCGAGGCGGGGGTGACCGCGACCAGCCCCGCGACGACGCCCGACGCCGCGCCGAGCAGCGACGGCTTGCCGCGCACGATCTGCTCGGTCAGCAGCCAGGACATGCCCGCGGCGGCAGTGGCGATCATCGTGTTCATGAAGGCGACCGACGCGATCGACGAGGCTTCGAGGTTCGAGCCGGCGTTGAAGCCAAACCAGCCGACCCACAGCAGCGCCGCGCCGATCATCGTCATGGTCAGCGAGTGCGGCGGCATCGGCTCGTTGGGATAGCCAAGCCGCTTGCCGAGCATCAGGCACATGACGAGCCCGGTGATGCCCGCGTTGATGTGCACGACGGTGCCGCCGGCAAAGTCGAGCGCGCCCTTCTGGAAGAGGAAACCGGCATCGGCGCTGACGGCATCGAGCGCGGCCTTGCCTTTGAGCGCCGCGGCGGCGACCGCGTCGGGGCCGTCCCAGCACCACACCATGTGCGCGATCGGGAAATAGACGAAGGTCACCCACAAAGCGACGAACAGCATCAGCGGCGAAAACTTGATCCGCTCCGCGACCGACCCGATGAACAACGCCGGCGTGATCATCGCGAACGTCATCTGGAAGAGGACATAGGTCAGCTCTGGAATATAGACGCCGTTGGAGAAGGTCGCCGCCGCCGCATTGGCGTCGACGCCCTTCAGAAACAGCTTTGTGAAGGGATTGCCGACAAAGGCGCTGTAGGTCGTGAACGTCTCCGAATAGCCCCAGCATACCCAGATCACGCCGACCATGCAGACGATCATCAGCACCTGGGTGAGCACGCTGAGCATATTCTTGGTGCGCACCAGCCCGCCGTAGAACAGCGCGAGGCCGGGCACCGACATCATCAGCACCAGCAGCGACGAGACCATCATCCAGGTGTTGTCGCCCTTGTCCATCTTGGCGAGGCTGGGCGTCGCGATTTCCGGCGCGGCGGCGGCGGCTTGCGCCAGCGCGGGATGGGCGAGCAACGCGGCAACGCCGATCGCGCCCAACCCGGCAAACAATTTGGTCGATTGCTTCATGTGTACCCCCCTCACAACGCGCTGTCGTCGGTTTCGCCGGTGCGGATGCGCACCGCCTGGCCGACGTCGAGCACGAAAATCTTGCCGTCGCCGATCGCGCCGGTGTTGGCCGATGCCTGGATCGCCTCGACCACCGCACCCAGCAGGTCGGTCGCGCAGACCACCTCGATCTTGATCTTGGGCACCATGTTGGTCGAATATTCCGCGCCGCGGTATATTTCGGTCTGGCCCTTTTGCCGGCCGAACCCCTTGACCTCGGTCACGGTCATGCCCGCGACGCCGACGCCCGAGAGCGCCTCGCGCACTTCATCGAGCTTGAACGGTTTGATAATGGCAATGACGAGCTTCATCGCGCCCCCTTCCGATTGTTAGGATGGTGCGTCGCAAGGTACGTGCCAGAGTCGAAACCGCGCGTTTTCGGGCAGAATCGCGCAATCAAATGTTACCGATGCGTTAAAATTTGTGCAGTTGCGAAGAGGTGCTCAAGAATCGGGCAGCACTTGCCTCGCTCGCGCGAGATCATCCTCATCGACCATCACCCGCACCGGGACCAGGAAGTAACTGCCGTCGGCGATCGAGGCGTTGCCGTCGAAGCTGACCGCGTCGATCCCCTCGCTGTCGAGCCGCCCGACGATGATCATCGCCTCGTTGCGGTTGTAGCGCCCCAGCTCGACCAGGCTCATTGCTGTTGCTGCTGCGGCGCCTGGGTCGGGTTGCGCACCGGCAGGCCGTCGATGCTTTGCGTGCGCGCGGCATATTTGGCGAAGCGCGCCGCCTCGTCGTGCTGGCGGTGATATTTGCTCAGCGTCTCGCGCTCGCGTTCGAAGGTCATGTGCGGCACGCCCCAGCCGCAGCTGGTCTGGACCTGATCCACATCGATCACGAAAATCTGCCGCGTGCCGGGGAGCAGGGTGAAGTGCGCGGCGAGGTCGCCCCAGTCGGCGTCCTGCGGCAGCACCGGGCGGCCCCGGCCGTAGATGCGGAAGATCAGCGCGGGATTGTCGAACGCGCAGAACATGATCGTGATGCGGCCGTCGGCGATCAGATGCGCGTTGGTCTCGTTGCCCGATCCGGCGACGTCGAGATAGGCGACGCGGTCCGGCGACAGCACGCGGAAACAATCCATCCCCTTGGGGCTGAGGTTGATCCGCGCATCCGCGGCGGCGGTGGCGACGAAGAAGACCGGCTGGCGCTCGACGAACGCGATGTGCTGGTCGGACATAGCGGGAAAGAAGTCGGCCATGCCGGTTCTTGTAGCCGATTTGACGCCGCGCGCCCATCACTCACCGAAACGAATGCCGATCCACAAGGTGCGCGGGGTACCGAGGTCGACCGATCCCGCCTGATTGCGCGTCACCACGCTCGCGTCGAACAGGTTTTCGGCGCGCGCGATCACCGCGACGCGGGCGGTGATCGGCCAGCGCGCGACGGCGTCGAGCACGCTCGCGGCGGGCAGGACGTTGGTCTGCAGATCGTCCTCATATTGATCGCCGACATAGCGCGCGGTCAGCGACAGCAGCCGGCCCGACTTGGGCGACCAGGCCAAGGTTACGCTCGCCGCGTGGCGCGGGCTTTGCGCGGGAGCGAGGCCGTCGAGCGGGGTGCCGGGTGCGAGTACGCGGCTGTCGCTGAACGCGTAGGAGGCGGACAGCGACACCGCGCCGCGCCGCCAGGCCAGGCTCGCCTCGACCCCCTTGGCGACGATCGCCCGCACATTGTCGCGGCGGCGCAAATTGGGGCCGATCGTGACATTGGCGATGGCGCCGCCGAGCCGGTTGTAGAAGGCGGTCAGGCCGAGCGTCAGTCCCGGCACGGGCTTGAGATCGACGCCGCCCTCGATCCCGCGCAGCCGCTCGGGCGACAGGCCGGCATTGGCTTGCGTCGTGACCGGGAATACCACGAACGGGCGGTACAGCTCGTTGAGCGTCGGCAGGCGGAACCCGGTATAGGCCGCCATGCGCAAATCGGCCCAGTTTGCCGCGTGAAACAACAGGCCGCCGCGCCCGGTCGCTTCGGTGCCTTGGCGGCCGGGAAAAGCGTTGGTCACGGTTGGCGCGCCGCTCGCGTCGCGTTCGTGGAAGAACCCACCCGCGATCGACCAGCGGTCGACCCTTGCACCCCCGGTCAGCACCAGCCGCCCGATCGTCCAGTCGTCCTCGACGAACAGCCCCGCGACATTCGTCCTCCCCCCGGCGTTGCGCCGCGCGGTGACCAGCCCCGCCGCATTATACGCGTCCTCGAACAATGCACCGCCTGCCAGCCGCACATCGCCGCCGATCCGCAGGACGTGATCGCGGCCGACCGGGGGGCGAAGTTCGATCTTGCCGCCGACCCCGGTCGACGGCGTGTTGCGCTGATCGAGCGTCAGCTTGAAGCTGGTCGCGCTCACCACCTTGTTGCTGAAGTTGCGCGCCTGGAGATAGGCGAGTGCATCGACTTGCCAGCGCCCGTGTGAGACCAGGCGGACGCTGGAATCCTCGCCCTCGGAATTCGAATCCGCGCCGCGAAAACGGAGCGTGCGGTTGTCGTCGAATACGAGCCCGCGCACTTGCAGTTCGGCATCGCCACCGACCGGCACGACCGCGCGCACCCCAACAGACCAGTCGCGATAGCGCGCCGGCACGCTCGCCGCGACGCGCTGATCGGCGGGCGTGGTCTGGAAGCCGTCGCCGCGCTCGAACCGGCCCGACACACTGACAAACCCGCGCCCGAGCGTCGGCGATACGCTGGCCGACACGCTTTCCGAACCGCGGCTGCCATAGAATGCTTCGCCCGCGACCGGCGGCAGGTCACCGCGGTCGGCACTGACCAGCTCGATCGTGCCAGCTACGGCGCCCGCCCCGAACGGTCCCGACCCGCCGCCGCGCGTCACGCGGATCGCCGCCAGCCGGTCGGTCGCGAGCGCGTTGAACGGGATATAGCCGAAGAACGGATCGGCGACCGGCACGCCATCAAGCAGCACCAGCGTCCGGCTCGAGGCGTTGCCGCCGAGTGCGCGAAGCGTCGCGCCCTGCGCCGACGGGTTGGCCGACCGGCTGTCGGCGCGGCGGAATTGCTGGAAGCCGGCCACATCGCTCAGCACGTCCTCGACTCGCCCCGACGCGTCGTTGGTCAGCCGGTCGCGATCGATCACGGTCGATCCGTATGCGGGCGTCCCGGGTGGCAGGTCGAGCCCGCGCCCGAGAATGACGATGTCGCTTTGGTCCTCCGGCGCGGTCTGCGCCCAGGACGCGGCGGGCCAAATCATCGCCAGCAGGAATAAAGCGCGCCGCATGGTGGCGGCTCTAGCACCGCTCGACAGCAAGGCCACGGCCTCTATAGCGTGGCGCGATGAAGGCGATCGCCGATCCCGACAACGCGCTGGGCCGCGGCCTCGCCGCGATCCGCACGCAGTTCCAGGTGCCCGACAGCTTCCCGCCCGCGGTACTCGCCGCCGCCGATGACGCCGCCAAGCGCGCGCCGACCGCGCATGCCGACCGCACCGCGACGCGCTTCGTGACGCTCGACCCGGCGAGTTCGACCGATCTCGACCAAGCGTTCGCGATCGAAAGCGCGGGCAGCGATTTGCTGCTTCATTACGCGATCGCCGATGTCGCGTGGTTCGTCGACGATGGCGGCGCGATCGATACCGAGGCGTGGACACGCGGCGAGACCTTGTATTTGCCCGACGGCAAGGCGCCGCTCTATCCGCCGGTGCTGAGCCAGGGCGCTGCCAGCCTGCTCCCCGATGGTCCGCGTCCGGCGGTGGTGTTCACCGTCCGCGTCGCGCCCAACGGCGCGGTCAAGCTCGACGGCGCCGAACGCGCGATCGTCAGGAACGCGGCCAAGCTGGCGTACGAAAACGTCGCCGACGACGCACTGCCCACGCAATTCACCGATCTAGCGGCGCGTATCCAGGCGGCGGAGGACCGGCGCGGTGCGGCGCGCGTCGATCCGCCCGAACAGGAAGTCGATGCGGTCGTGGGCGGCGGCTTCGAACTCGCGTTCCGCCCGCCGCTGGTGTCGGAACAGCGCAATGCGGCGATGTCGCTCGCGACCAATCTCGCGATCGCCGACGCGCTCGAGGCGCACCATACCGGGCTGTTCCGCGTAATGGCGGAGCCCGACGAAGGCGCGGTGCGCCGCTTGCGCCACACAGCCACCGCGTTCGGGCTGACCTGGCCCGCCACCGACACGCTCGACCAATTCGAGCGGACGCTCGACGCGAAAGACCCCAAGCAAGCCGCGTTCATGCTGGCGATCCGCCGCGCCGGGCAGGGCGCGTCGTACGTGCCGTACCGGGAGGGCGTGGTGCCATGGCATTCGGCGATGGCGGCGACCTATGCGCATGCCACCGCCCCGCTGCGCCGGCTCGCCGACCGCTATGTCGTGATGGCGACGCTGGCGATCGCCAATGGCGAGGCGGTTCCCGATACGGTGAGCGGCGCGTTCGCCAGGCTGCCCGCGGTGATGGCCAAGGCCGATTCGCTCGCCGGGCGCGTCGATCGCGCGGTGATCGACCTGGCCGAGACGGTGTTACTCAAAGGCCGTGAAGGCGAGTTGTTCGGCGCGGTGGTCACCGACCTCGACGAGCGCGGCGCACGGATCCAGCTGAGCGATTTGCCCGTGGTCGCGCGAGTCGATGCTAAGAATGTCGAACCCGGTGACGCGCTACGCGTGCGGCTGACAGCGATCGATCCGGTGCAACGAGCGCTGCATTTCGACCGGGTGAACTAGGCGGTCAGGTCGCGCAGGCTCGCGATCAACATGCGGCGTGCGAGGACGATCTTGAAATCGTTGTGCCCATGCCCGCGCGCATCCCCGAGCAGTGCATCGGCGGCCGCCTCGAACGCGGTCGTGCCGGCGGGCTGACCGACCAGCGCCGCTTCGGCTTCGGCGCTACGCCATGGCATCGGCGCGAGGCCGCCGAACGCGAGGTCGGCAGAGGTGATAATGCCATCTTCGACCGCAACGATTGCCGCGACCGATACGAGCGCAAAAGCGTAGGACGCTCGGTCGCGGACCTTGCGGTAGAGCTGGCGGCCGGCCGGCGGCGCGGGAAGATCGATCGCGGTGATCAGCTCGCCGGGCTCGAGGATCGTTTCGATCTCCGGCGTGTCGCCGGGAAGACGGTACAGATCACCCAGCGCGATCCGCCTCCCTTCGCTCCCGCTGCGGGCGGTGACTACAACCGCGTCGAGCGCGCGCATCGCCACCGCCATGTCCGACGGGTGCGTCGCGATGCAGCTCGGCGATCCGCCCAGCACCGCATGGATGCGGTTGAACCCGCCGATCGCGTCGCACCCGCTGCCGGGCTCGCGCTTGTTGCACCGCGCGGCGGTCTCGTAGAAATAATAGCAGCGCGTGCGCTGGAGCAGATTGCCCGCCGCGCTCGCCTTGTTGCGCAATTGCGCCGACGCCCCGGCGAGCAGCGCGCGCGCCAGCACCGGATAGCGCGACCGGATCAGCGGGTGCGCCGCGAGGTCCGAATTGGGCACCAGCGCGCCGATCCTGACCCCGCCGCGGTCGATCTCCTCGACCGTATCGAGCCCGATCCGGCCGATATCGACCAGCCGATCGGGCGTCTCGACCTGCAATTTCATCAAGTCGATCAGGTTGGTCCCGCCGGCGATATAGCGCGCACCCGCGGCTCCCGCCGCCAGCGCCGCATCCAGGCTGTCGGCGCGCGAGAAGTCGAACGGCTTCATGAGCTAGCCTCCGCGACATCGCGAATCGCATCGACGATCGTCGGATAGGCCGAGCAACGGCAGATGTTACCGCTCATCCGCTCGCGAATCTCCGCGTCGCTCAGCGTCACCTCGTCGAGGTCGTCGCTGACATGGCTCGCCCAGCCCATCGCGACTTCGTCGAGCATGCCCTGCGCCGAGCAAATCTGCCCCGGCGTGCAATAGCCGCACTGGAACCCGTCGTGCCGCACGAATGCGGCCTGCAAGGGATGAAGGTTGTCGGGCGTCCCCAGCCCCTCGATCGTCGTCACTTGACCGCCGTCGTGCATCACCGCCAGGCTGAGGCAGGAATTGATCCGCCGTCCTTCGACCAGCATCGTGCACGCACCGCACTGGCCGTGGTCGCACCCCTTCTTGGCGCCGGTCAGCCCGAGATGCTCGCGGCACAGATCGAGCAAGGTCGTGCGGACATCGACCTCCACCTCGTGCGCGGTGCCGTTGATCGTGATCCGCATATTTTCTCCCGCATGCCCGGCCAGATCGGGCACATTTTTGCGACAATTGGCGTTTAGAGGATCGTATCCCCGACCAGTAGCGGAAAACAACGTACCAATGCGCCCATCGTTCAGCCTTGCCCTGTTGCTTAGCGGGATCGCCCCGGCGGCGCTGCACGCCCAGACCGCGCCCGCCCCGGCGCCGACCCCATCGCCCACGCCTGCACCGGCCGACAATGCGAACGTCAGCGACGAGCCCGACATCATCATCACGGGCTCGCGCAATCTGCCCGGGTCGGTGATCGGCGACATCCCCCCCGAACAGCAACTCGGCCCGGCCGACATCCGGTCGTACGGAGTCAGCAGCGTCAGCGACTTGCTCACCGAGCTCTCGCCGCAAACACAGAGCGGGCGCGGCAGCGGCGGGCCGCCGGTGGTGTTGCTCAACGGCAAGCGCATTTCGAGCTTCGCCGAAATCCGCGACTTGCCGACCGAAGCGATCGCGCGAGTCGACATATTGCCCGAGGAAGTCGCGCTCAAATACGGCTATCGCGCCGACCAGAAGGTCGTGAATATCGTGCTGCGGCGCCGTTTCCGCGCGCTCACCGCGGAGGCCGGTTTGCGCGTCGCCACCGAGGGCGGCAGCGTCACGCCGGGCAGCACGATCGATATCCTCAACATCAACCGCGACAGCCGCTTCACGGTGCACACCGGCTACACGCAAACCTCGGGCCTGCTCGAAAGCGAGCGGGACATCGACCCGCCGGCCGCCGGCATGATCGACCAGCGCCCGTTCCGGTCGCTGACCCCGTTCTCGCGCACGCTCAATCTGGGCGCGGTGCTGGCGAAGCCGATCGGCAAGGTCTCGACCACGCTCAACGGCACCGTCGCCTATACCGAATCGAATGGGCTGCAGGGGCTGGCGGACGGCATCGGCGGCACGCCCACGTCGTTCGTGCTGGGCCAGCGCAGCTCCGCGCTCACCTATCATCTGGGCAGTACCGCCAACGGCGACATCGGCACGTGGCGCTGGTCGCTGACGGGTAATTACGACCGTATCGACAGCGAGAGCTTCGCCGATGCCGGGGCCGACGTCAGCCTCAATCTGCCGGCGGCCAATCGCGGCTTTTCGACATCGAACAGCGGCGGTGTCGATGCGCTGTTCAACGGCACATTGTTCAAGATGCCGGCGGGCGATGTCGTCACCGCCGTGCGGATCGGCGGGTCGCTGTCGGGACTCGACAGCCGGTCGTCGCGGTTCGGGATCAACCAGAGCAGCAGTATCACGCGCAATATCGTCGACGGCCAGGTCAATATCGACGTGCCGATCGCCAAGAAATCCAGGGACGTGCTGGCGTTCCTGGGCGATCTGTCGATCAACGGCAATTTCGCGCTCGATCACCTCTCGGACTTCGGCACGCTCAAGACGATCGGCTACGGCGCCAACTGGTCGCCGATCACGGGCGTGCGCATTATCGCGTCGGTGACCGACCAGGACGACGCGCCCACGGCCAGCCAGCTCGGCGATCCCGTCATCACGACGCCCAACGTGCGCGTGTTCGACTTCACCACCGGCCAGACGGTCAGCGTGGCGCGCACATCGGGCGGCAACCCGTTCCTGCTCGCCGACAGCAAGCATACGTTCAAGCTCGGGCTGACGCTGAAGCCACTCGACAAGACCGACCTGACGCTGACCGCCAACTACGTCGAATCCTCGACGCGCAACGCGATCGCCAGCTTCCCCGCGGCGACCGCGCAGATCGAGGCGGCGTTCCCGGGGCGCTTCACGCGCGATGCGTTCGGCGCGCTGAGCGCGATCGATGCGCGCCCGGTCAACTTCGCGCGCACCGATCGGTCCGAGCTGCGCTGGGGGATCAATTTCTCCAAGCCGCTTAAATCGAAGCTCCAGAAACAAATCGAGGCGTTCCGCGCGGGCACCGGTCCTGATCCCCGCCCGGCGCTGGCCGGGCTGCGCAGCCTGGCCAATCAGCCGAGCGTGTTCGGCGGCACGCTGGCGCAAGGGTTCGGCGGCGGGCGCCCCCCGGGCGGCCAGAACGGCCAAGGCACGCCGCCCGCGCCCGGCACGCCCCCTGCGGCAGGGACACCGCCCCCCGCTGACGGCGCGCCACCACCCAACGCAGCCGGCGCTCCTCCGGGCGGCCCCGGCGGCGGCGGGTTCCGT